>JAJDNV010000199.1 GCA_022340545.1 Acidobacteriota bacterium
GAGGGCGTGGAGATGGTGATGCCGGGTGACAACACCCAGATGGAGATCGAGCTGATCACGCCGATCGCGATGGAGAAGGGTCTGCGCTTCGCGATCCGCGAGGGCGGCCGCACCGTCGGCGCCGGCACCGTCACCGAGATCGTCGAGTAGGCATCTCCCATGCGTGACAACATCATCCTCCAGTGTCCGGAATGCAAGCGGCGCAACTACCACACTACGAAGAACAAGAAGAAGACCACGGAGCGGCTGGAGCTGAGCAAGTACTGCCGCTACTGCCGCAAGCACACGGCACACAAGGAAACCAAGTAGGAGTCTGCGAGTATGTGGGGGTGTAGACAGATGTGGCGTAACACCCCCCAGCTCAACCAAAGGCCAGTAGCTCAATTGGTAGAGCACCGGTCTCCAAAACCGGGGGTTGGGGGTTCGATCCCCTCCTGGCCTGCCAGCCGCCCGTGAGGGCGCAGGGGGCCTCCACCGAACGGGCATGAGGTCCGGGAGAGTCGAGTTCGATGGCCGTGGCTGACGTTGACAAGCGAACCGGAGGCAGCATGCCCGGCGTGCTCGGATGGGTCCCGCGCAAGATCAGCGAGGGCCGTGCCTTCCTGACGGAGGTGCGGACCGAGCTGAAGAAGGTCACCTGGCCCTCGCGGAGCGAGGTCGAGTCCACGACCCTGGTCGTGATCGCGACCTCGATCTTCTTCGGCTTCTATCTCTGGGGCCTCGATCTGGTGTTCTCACGAATCCTGTCCCTGGTTCTGAAGAGGTAGCTTCCGGTGATGGAGACGGCTGTGTCCAAGCAGTGGTACATCGTCCACACCTACTCGGGCTTCGAGAAGAAGGTCTCCGAGAGCCTGCAGCAGCGGGCGCGGGCCTACGGCCTCGAGGAACACATCGGCCGCATCGAGATCCCGACCGAGGAGGTCGTGGAGATGAAGGGCGGCCGGAAGGTGCAAACGGCCACCCGCTTCTTCCCCGGCTACATCCTGGTCGAGATCGAGACCGAGGAGGGGCCGGACGGCAAGAAGATCCCCGACACCACGTGGCACCTGGTCAAGAACACGCCCAAGGTGACCGGCTTCGTGGGCTCGGGCTCCCGGCCGGTCCCGCTCTCCCAGGAGGAGGCCGACCAGATCTTCAACCAGGTCAAGGAGTCGATCGAGAAGCCGAAGCCCAAGTACACCTTCGACCGCGGGGAGAGCGTACGCATCATCGACGGGCCGTTCTCGAGCTTCCAGGGAGTGGTCGAGGAGGTCAACCTCGACCGCAACACCCTCAAGGTGATGGTCACCATCTTCGGCCGGTCGACCCCGGTCGAACTCGACTTCCTCCAGGTCGAGAAGCTGTGAGCTTAGTGAAGGCCGAGAGGGCCGGAGCAGGAGACAAGACGTCATGAAGAAGGTCGTTGGACAGATCAAGCTGCAGATCCCGGCGGGCAAGGCCACGCCGGCGCCCCCGGTGGGCCCGGCCC
Source organism: Acidobacteriota bacterium (assembly GCA_022340545.1). GTDB lineage: Bacteria > Acidobacteriota > Vicinamibacteria > Fen-336 > Fen-336 > JAJDNS01. The sequence continues at coordinate 1,469 of JAJDNV010000199.1, forward strand.
TCGGTCAGGCGGGTGTCGCGATCATGGACTTCTGCAAGGCCTTCAACGCCAAGACGGCCAAGGACGAAGGGCTCATCATCCCGGTGGTGATCACGGTCTACGCCGATCGCTCATACACCTTCATCACCAAGACCCCGCCGGTGGCGGTTCTGATCAAGCGGGAGGCGGGGATCGCCAAGGGAAGCGGGGAGCCGAACCGCAACAAGGTCGGGAGCATCAGCATGAAGCAGGTCGAGGCGATCGCCAAGCTGAAGATGCCCGATCTCAATGTAAACGACCTGCCGGCCGCGGTCGAGACGGTGAAGGGGACCGCCCGCAGCATGGGAGTGGAGATCGCCGGCTAGTGCCGGCGCCGTCGGGCTCGAGGCTCCACCACCGGCCTCGAGGGACCCGGAAATCCCACGAGCGGGGCGACGGAGGTGGGAGCACCGGGGCGGACCCGGCGCGAAAGGAGTGAGATGGGTCGAGTCGGCAAGAAGTACCGCAAGGCGCAGGAGGCAGTAGCCGGGAAGCCACAGTACCCGCTCCCTGATGCGATCGACGTCGTCACGAAGAGCGCCTTCGCCAACTTCGACGAGACCGTGGAAGTGGCGCTGCGCCTGGGGGTCAACCCCAAGCACGCCGACCAGATGGTGCGGGGGACGGTGATCCTGCCTCACGGGCTCGGCGGCAAGAGCCGGCGGGTCCTGGTGATCGCGGCCGGAGAGAAGGCCAAGGAAGCCGAGGACGCGGGGGCCGACGTCGTGGGCGGCGAGGAGATGGTCCAGAAGATCCAGGGAGGCTGGCTGGAGTTCGAGGCGGTCGTGGCGACGCCCGACATGATGAAGCTGGTCGGACGGCTCGGGAAGATCCTCGGTCCGCGCGGGCTGATGCCGAACCCGAAGACGGGGACGGTGACCTTCGACGTCGCCAAGGCGGTGAACGAGATCAAGGCGGGCAAGGTCGAGTTCCGCGTGGACCGGACCGCCATCGTGCACGCCCCGATCGGGAAGGTCTCGTTCGGCCCGGAGAAGCTGGTCGAGAACGCCAAGAGCCTGATCGACAGCGTGATCAGAGCCCGACCGGCGGCGGCCAAAGGCCGGTACGTCAAGTCCATCGCGCTTTCGTCCACGATGGGCCCGGGAGTGAAGGTGGATCTCGGCTCCGTCGAGGGGAATGCATAGGGGCAATCATGAATCGCACCGAGAAGGAACAGCTGGTCGCCGATCTGCACCAGGAGCTCGAGGCCGCACCCCACGTCGTGCTCGTGGATTTCCGGGGGCTGAGCGTGCCCGCGGCGACCGAGTTCAGGCGCAAGGTGAAAGCCGCCGGTTCGCGGTACCGGGTGGTCAAGAACCGCCTGGCCTTGAGGGCGGCCAAGGGAACCGCGCTCGAGAAGCTGGACGACCAGTTCAAGGGAACCACCGGCATCGCCTGGACCGGCGAGGACCCGGTGGCGCTGGCCAGGGCGCTGGTGGACTTCGCGAAGGAGTATCCGGCGCTGGCGCTGAAGGCGGGCATCGTGGCCGGTGAGCAGGTGCTGGACGCCGAGGGCGTCAAGGCCCTCAGCACGATGCCGACCCTGCCTGATCTGCGCTCGAGCCTGCTGGGTCTCCTGCAGGCGCCGGCGACCAAGCTGGTGCGCCTGTTGGGCACGCCCGGGAACCAGATGGCCCAGGTGCTGAAGGCGCACCAGGAGAAGACCGAGAAGGAGTAGCCCTGCTGCTCGAACCAGGATTTCGCACATCGTTTAAGACGAGAGAGGAAGAAGGAAGAGATGGCTGACATTCAGGCGATCGCGAACGACTTGAGCGAGCTCACCGTCCTGCAGGTGGCGGAGCTGGTCAAGGTGCTCGAGGAGAAGTGGGGCGTCTCGGCCGCGGCCGCAGCCCCGGTGATGATGGCGGCGGGCGCGCCGGCCGCGGCCGCCGCGGCTGCCGAGGAGCAGACCGAGTTCGCGGTTCACCTCCTGGCCGCCGGCGACAAGAAGATAAACGTGATCAAGGTCGTGCGCGAGCTCACCAGCCTCGGCCTCAAGGAGGCCAAGGACCTCGTGGACAGCGCTCCCAAGGTCGTCAAGGAGGAGCTCTCCAAGGAGGAGGCCGAGGCCATGAAGAAGAAGTTCGACGAGGTCGGGGCGCAGGTCGAGATCAAGTAGCCGTTCTTGCGGGCGCGAGAACGGGTGATCTACGACCCGACAGGACGACACAGCGAAGCTCGGGGGAGAGGTGTGTCCACCCGATGCAGAAGACCGGATCGACCTCGCCCTCCCCGCCCGCCGGTGGGACTTCCTTCGCGCGCCGCGGCGATTGGCGCACGGCTTTGCGGAGCGAACCCGTGCCGCTCGGCCTCGCTGGCGCTCGGGCGTCACACGCCCCGTTTGGAACTGTATGACGGCGTCCGACACAGGACGCTCAATCGTTTTCGCGGCCGATGGGCCGCAGAGCTGAGGGTTGCTGAATAAATGAGCACGGCGACCAAGAACGTCCACCGGGACCGGGTCGACTTCGCCCCCCCGCCCGCAGGTCGGATCTCCTTGGCGCGCCGCGGCGATTCACTCGCCGCAAGCGTGGGCTTGATGATGGCGTCCGACCGAGGACGCTCAATCGTTTTCGCGGCCGATGGGCCGCAGAGCTGAGGGTTGCTGAATAAATGAGCACGGCGACCAAGAACGTCCACCGGGACCGGGTCAACTTCGCAAAGATCCAGACGTCGATTCCGATCCCGAACCTGATCGAGATCCAGAAGAAATCCTACGAGCGCTTCCTGCAGATGCGGGTGCTGCCCCAGGATCGCGAGGAAGCGGGTCTGCATTCCGTCTTCAAGAGCGTCTTCCCGATCACCGATCTCCGCGAGAACTGCTCGCTCGAGTTCGTGGAGTACTCGATCGGGAACTGGGAATGCAAATGCGGCCGCCTCGTCGGCCTGGACAAACTCGGGCGTCCGTGCACCTTTTGCGCGACCACGATCATCACGGACCCCCACGGGGACCGGGAGATCCACTGCCCGAAGTGCGGCCACTTGAATGAGAACCGGCCCGTCACCTGCGAAACGTGCGACGAGCCGGTGGGCCTCAAGCTCAAGTATGACGTGGACGAGTGCCAGGAGCGGGGCATGACCTTCGCGGTCCCGCTCAAGGTCACGATCCGTCTCGTCGTCTGGGACAAGGATGCCGAGACCGGAGCCAAGACGATCCGGGACATCAAGGAGCAGGAGGTCTACTTCGGCGACATCCCTCTGATGACGGAGAACGGGACCTTCATCATCAACGGGACGGAGCGGGTCATCGTGAGCCAGCTCCACCGCTCGCCTGGTGTGTTCTTCTCCCAGCCCGAGAAGGGGCTCTTTGCCGCGCAGATCATCCCCTACCGGGGGAGCTGGGTGGAGTTCGAGTACGACGCCAAGAACCTCCTCCACGTCCGCATCGACCGCAAGCGCAAGTTCCTGGCCTCGGTCTTCTTGCGGGCGATGGGGATGAAGACGGACGCCGAGATCCTGAAGCAGTTCTACAGGTGGGACCGTGTGCTGGCCCGCGAGGGGCGTCTGTTCCTGAGGGTCTCCGACAACCTGCTCGGTCGGCGCCTGTCGAAGGCGATCCTCGGCCCCCGGGACGCGGGGGGGAAGCGCGAGGAGATCGTCCGCGCCGGCAAGAAGGTGACGGCCACTCAACTGCAGGAGATCCAGCGTCTCGACATCCAGGAACTCGAGATCACCGAGGCCGACCTCGACGGCGCGTGCACGATCTCGGACATCGTCGACCCCCGTACCGGCGAGGTCGTACTGGAGGGCAACGAGCCTCTCTCACCGCGGGTGCTGTCGGTGATCCTGGCCGAGGGCAGCCAGATCGACGCCTTCGAGGTGATCCACCTCGAGCGGGACCAGATCGGGCCGATGATGTCCGCGACCGTGAAGAAGGACACGATCAAGACCTCGGAGGAGGCCCTGATCGAGATCTACCGGCGCATGCGCCCCGGGGATCCGCCCACCCTGGACTCGTCGCGCAACCTCTTCGAGGGCATGTTCCTGAGCCCGCAGAAGTACGACTTCTCGCGAGTGGGACGGCTGAAGCTCAACACCAAGCTGGGCCTCTCCACGCCGCTCACCGAGAAGATCCTGCGCCTTGACGATATCGAGGCGGTCATCGCCTTTCTCCTCAAGCTGCGCCGCAACCCCACCGACGTGGACGACATCGACCATCTCGGCAACCGCCGCGTGCGCAGTGTGGGCGAGCTGCTCGAGAACCAGTTCCGCATCGGGCTCGTCCGCATGGAGCGGGCGATCAAGGAGAAGATGAGCGTCTACCAGGAGATGGCCACGGCCATGCCCCACGACCTCATCAACGCCAAGCCCGTCATGGCCTCGATCCGGGAGTTCTTCGGGTCCAGCCAGCTCAGCCAGTTCATGGACCAGACGAACCCGCTCTCGGAGATCACGCACAAGCGGCGCCTGTCCGCCCTCGGTCCGGGCGGCCTCAGCCGCGAGCGGGCCGGGTTCGAGGTCCGGGACGTGCACCCGACCCACTACGGCCGCATCTGTCCCATCGAGACCCCGGAGGGGCCGAACATCGGACTCATCTCGAGCCTCTCGTGCTTCGCCCGGATCAACGAGTTCGGTTTTATCGAGAGCCCCTACCGCAAGGTGAGGGACGGGCAGGTCCTCGACTACTTCCAGGTCGTGGAGAGCGGCGACAGCTCCTACAAGGTCGGTGACATCGTAGAGCGGGACGAGGTCGAGCGCGAGAACGAGGCCATCCGCGCCCGCAAGAAGAAGGCGGCGGAGGTGGAGCCCTACTGCTTCTATCTGTCGGCCTGGGAGGAGGACAAGTACACCATCGCCCAGGCCAATGCCGAGCTCGACGAGGAGGGTCGACTGGTCAACGAGCGGGTCTCATCCCGCAAGATGGGCAACTCCGTCCTCGCCCGACGCGAGGAGGTCGAGTACGTCGACGTCTCTCCCAAGCAGCTGGTCTCGGTGGCCGCCTCGCTCATCCCGTTCCTGGAGCACGACGACGCCAACCGCGCGCTCATGGGCTCCAACATGCAGCGGCAGGCGGTGCCGCTGCTCCGCTCCGAGGCCCCGTTGGTGGGCACCGGCATGGAGCACATCACGGTCAAGGACTCGGGGGCGGCTGAGGTGTGCCGCCGGGCCGGAGTCGTCGACTCCGTCGACTCGCGGCGGATCATCGTTCGCGTGGAGGCCCAGGATGGCCCCGACAAGGGCAAGGAGATCGGGGCCGACATATACAACCTGACCAAGTTCAAGTGCTCCAACCAGAACACGAGCATCAACCAGAGACCCATCGTCAAGGTGGGCGACCACGTGGCCAAGGGTCAGATCCTCGCCGACGGGCCCTGCACGGATAACGGCGAGCTCGCTCTCGGGCGCAACGTCCTCGTGGCCTTCATGCCGTGGCGCGGCTACAACTTCGAGGACGCCATCCTGGTCAGCGAGAAACTGGTCCGCGAGGACATGTATACCTCGATCCACATCGAGGAGTTCGAGATCGAGGCCCGCGACACCAAGCTGGGCCCGGAGGAGGTCACCCGGGACATCCCGAACGTCTCCGAGGGGCTGCTCGCCAACCTCGACGAGAGCGGAATCATCCGCATCGGCGCCAGCGTCAAGCCGGGTGACATCCTCGTGGGGAAGGTGACGCCCAAGGGCGAGACGCAGCTGACACCCGAGGAGAAGCTCCTGCGGGCCATCTTCGGAGAGAAGGCGGGCGACGTTCGGGACGCCTCGCTCTACTGCCCTCCCGGCATCGAGGGGATCGTCGTCGACGTAAAGATCTTCTCGCGCAAGGGGGTGGAGAAGGACGAGCGGGCCCGGCAGATCGAGGACGCCGAGCTCTTCATGATGGAGAAGAACCTGAAGGACGAGGTCCGCATCCTTCAGGACGAGCGCGACAAGCGCATCGAAGATCTCCTCGACGGCAAGCAGGCCACCGCCGACCTCGTCAATACCCGGGGCGAGAAGGTCGTCAAGAAGGGCCAGGCCCTCACGCGTGACCTCCTGCGCGGTCTCCGGCACTCGGAGATCCTCCGGCTGCGGGTGAAGGGCGACCGGGACGAGGACATCGAGGACGAGCTCAACGACATCGTCGACAAGACCGAGCGGCAGATCGAGGTTCTGCGGACCCTCTTCGTGGAGAAGGAGAGCCGCCTGAAGCGCGGAGACGAGCTGCCGCCCGGGGTCATCAAGCTCGTCAAGGTCTTCGTCGCCATGAAGCGCAAGCTGTCGGTTGGCGACAAGATGGCCGGCCGCCACGGGAACAAGGGCGTCATCGCGCGGATCCTGGCCGAGGAGGACATGCCATACCTCCCGGACGGCACCCCCGTCGAGATCGTCCTCAACCCTCTCGGAGTGCCCTCGCGCATGAACGTGGGCCAGATCCTCGAGACCCACCTGGGCTGGGCCGCCCGGGCCCTCGGGCTGCACGTGGCGACCCCCGTCTTCGACGGGGCGGCCGAGGAGGAGATCAAGGAGCTCCTCGTCCGGGCCGACGAACAGGAGGAGAAGCGCAACCCCCTCCGGCCGAACAGGCTTGAGCGCGGGAAGATCACCCTGGTCGACGGCATGACCGGAGAGGCCTTCGAGCAGAAGGTCTCCGTCGGCTACATCTACATGCTCAAGCTCTCCCACCTGGTAGACGACAAGATCCACGCCCGGTCCATCGGGCCGTACTCGCTGATCACCCAGCAGCCGCTGGGCGGGAAGGCGCAGTTCGGTGGACAGCGTTTCGGGGAGATGGAGGTCTGGGCCCTCGAGGCCTACGGCGCCGCGCACATCCTCCAGGAGCTGCTCACCGCGAAGTCGGACGACGTATACGGTCGTGCCAAGATCTACGAGGCGATCGTCAAGGGCGACACCGCCTACAACCCGGGCATCCCCGAGTCCTTCAACGTGCTGATCCGGGAGCTGCAGAGCCTCTGTCTCGACGTCGAACTGATCAAGGCCAAGCACTGAGGTTGAAGAAATGAGCGTGATGATTCCGATGAGGCCCAACCTGGAGCCGGGACGGTCGATGCTGGACTTCGACGCGATCCGGATCCGGCTGGCGAGCCCCGAGAAGATCCGGTCCTGGTCGCACGGCGAGGTCACCAAGCCCGAGACCATCAACTACCGGACCTTCAAGCC
>JAJDNV010000231.1 GCA_022340545.1 Acidobacteriota bacterium
AGGGTGGGGGGTCATTGAATGATCAGGGGAGTGAGCACCGCTATTCGATCTGTCCCGCGTCGAGCAGCGCCGCCAGCGTGCGGTAGATCGCGTAGGAGCAGCGGGGAATGTCCCGCTCGAGGTCCCGGACCGACGCCCCCTTCTTGAGGCGTGACCAGACCGCGGCCGCGAGCTCCACGCTGTCGGTCTCTTCCCACAGGAGGTGCTCTCCCTTCTGCCGGAATGCTCGGTCGGGATCAGGCACCCGCTCCTTGAGCATGGGCAGCTCGTCCTGCAGGCGCACGGACTCCATGAGAAGCGAGATCGCGGGCAGGCTGACCTCGCTCTGGACCTCATCCTCGGCCACCTCGCGCCCGGTGAACGAGAAATCGCCCTCCATCGTGCCCTGGAAGAGCTGGTAGACCGCGTCGTCGCCGGCCAGGTGCCGGTAGCGGGCCCGGTAGATGTTTCCGCTGTAGAAGAAGAGCTCGGCGGTCTTCTTCTTCCGGTGCGTGACGGTCAGGTTCCCGGTCTGGTGGGAGCCGATCAGGGTCTGGATGACGGTGGCCAGGTCGAAGTACTTCAGGCTCCCCTGGAGCTGCTTGCCGGAGGCGCGCGGCACCTTGAGCGTCGTGGTCTCCAGGCGCCGGGCGAGCACCACGCACAGGTTGCGCGAGAAGGCGGGCAGCGTGTCCATCAGGTCGATGAAGACCGCCCGCTCGACCGCGAACAGCTCCGCATGCTCCGGGGAGCGCACGGTGGCGCTGCGGGGGGAGCCGGTGAGGAGCGCCAGCTCCCCGAGGACCTCGCCGGTTCCGAGGTAGGCGATGGGGACCGCCTCGCTCGCGTCGGAAGGTGTGGAGAGCACCTCGAGGACACCGCTCTTGACGACGAAGAGCCGGTCGCCCTGGTCCCCCTGGTGGAACACGACCTCCCCCGGACCGAACTCGAGGAGCTGGCCCTGGGCGAGGACGGCCCTGATCACCTCGTCCGGCTGGCTCTCGAAGAGTTCGGAGTTGCGGAGGAAAGCGGGATCGATCGACTCGGCCATAAAGGCAGACGATTATAGCGCCGGCCCCGGCCCGGCATCTCCGAGTGAAACCTGTGCTACCATCCCGTCGCGGGGCATGACGGGCGGCCTGATCCCGGAGCAGAAGCGTGGCTATCCCGTTGAAAAGAGAGCTCTTATCGGAATACGACCGAGGGATGACATAGGGAGGCGGCCCCTCCTTGGATCAGCCCCGGTGCGCGACCCTTTCACGACGGAGCTCCCGCAATGACGACCTCGAGCCTTCCTGCCATCGCCCCCGCCGACGTTCACGCCGTTCTCACCCGCCACATCCTCGCCGACGGCTTCGACATCGTCTTCGATTTCGAGAAGAGCCACGGCGCGTGGATCCACGACTCGCGCACCGGGCGCGAGATTCTGGACTTCTGCACGTTCTTCGCCTCGAGCCCCGTAGGCTACAACCACTCCCGAATGCAGGAGCCGGAGTTCCTGGAGGTCCTGCACCGGGTCGCACAGCTGAAGCCCTCGCTCTCCGACTGCTATAGCGTGGAGTTCGCGGGTTTCGTCGACCGGTTCGCCCGTCTCGCGATGCCGAGACATATGAAGCACGTCTTCTTCATCGAAGGCGGGGCGCTGGGCGTCGAGAACGCGCTCAAGACGGCCTTCGACTGGAAGGTCCGGCGGAACCGGGCCCGCGGCATCCCCGGGGAGAAGGGCCAGCAGGTCCTGCACTTTCGCGAGGCGTTTCACGGGCGAACCGGCTACACGATGTCGCTCACGAACACGGACCCGAACAAGACCGACCTCTATCCCAAGTTCCGTTGGCCGCGGGTGGACAACCCCAAGATCCGGTTCCCCCTGACCGCAGAGGGAGAGCGGGATGTGGCCGCGGCGGAGGAGCGCTCCCTCGAGCAGATCGACCGGGCCTTCGTCGACAACCCCGACGACATCGCGGCCATCATCGTCGAGCCCATCCAGGGCGAGGGCGGGGACAACCACTTCCGCCCCGAGTTCATGCAGGCACTGCAGGCCAGGGCACGGAAGAACGACGCCTTCTTCATCGTGGACGAGGTGCAGACCGGTGTCGGCCTGACCGGGCGGATGTGGGCGCACGAGCATTTTGGCCTCGAGCCGGACGCCCTGGCCTTCGGCAAGAAGACCCAGGTCTGCGGCTGCATGGTGGGGCCGAGGGTGGACGAGGAGCCCGAGAACGTCTTCAAGGTATCCTCCCGGCTCAACTCGACCTGGGGTGGCGGGCTCACCGACATGGTGCGATTTGGACGCTTCCTGGAGATCATCCACGAGGACAACCTCGTGGACAACGCCCGCCGGGTGGGCGAGCGGCTTCTGCGGGGGCTGCGCTCCCTGGAGCAGGAGACGGGAGGGACGCTCTCCAACGCCAGGGGGCGAGGGCTCATGATCGCCTTCGACCTGCCGACGCCGGAGATGCGCCAGAAGATGCACGAGCGGCTGCTCGCGGGCGGGCTGCTGCTCCTCACCTGTGGGGTGCGATCCATCCGCTTCCGGCCGCCGCTCAACCTGGCGGTGGCCGAGGCGGACACGGCCTTGGAGATCGTCCGCAAGAGCCTCAAGGAGCTTTAAGAGAATGATCGAGAGCGAGGCCGCCGTAAGGATCTACAGCGAGACCCTGGCCGCACTGCTGGGGGCCAAGGTCGCAAACGGGACGCTGGTGCGAGTCTCCAAGGACGGGTACTACGAGGTGAACCTCGCTACGCAGGGAGGCAACTACACGACCCTGCTCCCGATCGCCTCGACCGTCATCATGGCGGCGAAGCCGGAGCCCGAGGTGCCGGTCATCGAGGTCGAACGCTGACGCTGGCAGCGCGCCGGAGGGGAGGGACGGCATGCCGCGCACGGTGAAGGTCGCGGTCGTGGGGCTCGGCTCGGTCGGCCAGGCCGTGACCCGCCTCCTCCTGCAGACGCCCACGGTCAAGGTGGTCGGGGTGGCCGACCCCGCCCCGGCTTCGGCGGGCAAGGACCTGGGCGTCGCGCTCGGGCTGCCCCGGCGGCTTCGGATCAAGGTGAACGGCGACCCGGAGCGCTTCATCAAGAAGCTGAGCGCGGACGCCGCGGTCGTCTGCACCTCCTCGCTCCTCAAGGAGGTCAAGCCGCAGGTGCTCGGGCTCGCGGCACGGCGGGTCCAGATCCTGACCACATGCGAGGAGCTCGCCTTCCCCGTGCCCCGCCGGGCGACCGCCTTCCGCGAGATCGATCGCGAGGCGAAGCGCAGGAAGGTCTCGGTGCTGGCCGCCGGACTCAACCCCGGCTTCGCCATGGACGCCCTCGCCCTGATGCTCACCGCGCCGTGCACGGGCGTGCGCCGGGTCTCCGTGACCCGCGTTCAGGACGCAGGTACGCGCAGCCTTCCCCTCCAGCGTCGGGTGGGGGCCGGGCTCAACCTCGGCCAGTTCCGTCGGGCCGTCACCGAGAAGACGGTCCGCCACGTCGGGCTCGTGGAGTCCGCTCACATGATCGCGAGCGCCCTGGGATGGAAGCTCGACAAGGTCGACGAGGCCCTCGAGCCCGCCGTCGCCCCCCGAGACCTGGACACCGAGTACCTGCGCATCGCCGCCGGGGCGGCGGCGGGAATCCGCCAATCGGTGCGCGGCTACCGGCAGGGCGAGCTGGCGGTGAGCCTCGATCTCCAGGTTTACGTCGGGGCAGAGGCGCCGCGGGACCATATACTGGTCGATGCCGATCCTCCGGTCGACGCGACCATCTCTGGCGGGATCACCGGCGAGGTTGCCACCGCCGCCATCCTCGTCAGCATGCTGCCCCGGCTCCTGGGCGCTCCTCCCGGGCTGATCACCGTCAAAGACCTGCCGCTGCTCCACGCCCTCAACCCGCACGACCTGGTCCCCGTGTCGACGAGGAAGCGCTAGGGGGCGGGTTGACGGGGTCAGCGGTCTCGGTGCCATGAAGGGAGAGCTGGCCGAAGGCGTCGTTCCCGACCTCCTCCGTGAGCTCTACGTCGGCCGCCGTACCGGCACGCTCGGCCTCGTCAAGGGGGACGAGCGCCAGAGCCTCCGCATTCGTCGAGGCCACATCGTCAACGCGCACACCACGGTGAAGGAGGAGCGTCTCGGAGAGACCCTGGTGCGCCGGGGCCTCCTCACCGAGGACGATTTCGCCCGGGCCACCGAGGTTGCGTTGCAGAGCAACAAGCGGCTCGGAGAGGCATTTCTCGAGCTCGGAATCATGGACCAGGGCGGCCTCGAGGACGCGGTGGCCCTGCACATCCACACCCTCCTGGCCAAGGTCTTCACCTGGAACGAGGGCTCATTCTCCTTCGAGGAGGAGGAGGAGTCGCCGGGCGAGCTCACCCTCAAGCTCTCGACCGCCGACTTGATTCTCGAGGGCGTCCGGGCCATCGCCGATCCCGACGTGGTGCGCTACCTGCTCGGAGACATGGACCGCGTGCTCGCGCTGTCGAACGATCCCCTCCTGCGATTCCAGCAGCTCCGTTTGTCGCCCAACGACGGGTTCGTCCTGTCCCGCGTCGACGGAACGCTGAGCGCCCGCGAGATCGAGGGGATGATCCCCCTGCCGCCGGAAGAGGTCCGGCAGAGTCTCCTCGGACTGCTGTCCACCGGGATTGTGGAGTTCCAGGCCGACTCACGTCGGCCCCGCGAGCCTGAGCCCCCCCGCCCCCCCGCGGAGCCGGAGCGGCCGAGCGCCGAAGCCGCCCCGCCGGCCGTCCCCGAGCCCCCGCCGGCGGCGAAGCCGGCGAGCGTCCCGACCGAGGCGCCCCCTCAGGCCTCTCCGCCGGCGCCCGCGGCGGCGCCGACTCCCCCGCCACCTCCCCCCGAGCCCCCGGCGGCCCCTGAGCCCGCGCCGCCCGCCGCTCCGCCGGCCGAAGAGCCCGTTCCCACCCGTGAAGGGCCCAGCGACGAACGGCGACTCGAGATCCAAGAGGCGTGGGAGGGACGCAAGACGATGACCCACTTCGAGGTCCTGGGGTTGGAGCGCAGTGCCTCCGGGGCCGACGTCAAGGAAGCCTACTTCCGTCTGGCCAAGCGCTTCCATCCGGACGTCCACCACGGCGAGAACCTCGGGGACCTGCGCGACAAGCTCGAGCAGGTCTTCATCCGGATCGGCGAGGCCTACGAGGTCCTGCGGGACACCGAGAAGCGAGGTGAATACGAGGCGTGGATCGGCCGCCCGAAGGCGCCGGCCGCCGAGGTCGCGGCGACCCACACTCCCGCTGCGGAGGCCCCCGATCCGGAGGCGGAGGCCCGGCGGGCGGCGGCGGTGGTGGCCGAGGCCAGCGCCCTCTACGAGAAGGAGAAGTACTGGGACGCGATCCAGAAGATCGATCCGATCCTGGAGACGCTGACCGACAAGACCCGGCTCAAGGCCCAACTGGTCCTCGCGCGCTGCTACCTGCAGAACCCGAAGTGGGTGAAGACCGCGAAGGAGACGCTCGAAACCGCGGTGAGGGAGGACCCGAAGGCGGTGGAGGCCTACGCGCTGCTCGGTGGCCTCTACAGGCAGCAGGACCTCAGGAGCCGGGCCGCGAGCATGTATCGCCGCGTGCTCGAGCTTCAGCCCGATCACAAGGACGCCGCCGAAGCCCTCGCCGAGCTGGGCCCGAAGGAAAAGCCGCCCACGCCGGACAAGGGCGGCGGCTTCCTCAAGAAGATCTTCCGAAGGTGATGAGGCGCGCGCCGCTGCTCGCCGCTGCGCTGCTTCTCGCCGCGCCCGCACTCCACGGAGACGCCATCGTCTTCACCAACGGGGACCGTATCAGCGGCACGATCGTGGCCACGGGCACGAAGCGCATCAAGCTGAGGACGCCGTACGGCCGCCTCGAGATCCCCCGGACGGAGATCGAGCGGCTGCTCTGGGACGACGGCCGGGAGGAGGTCCTCAACGCCCCACCCGAGCCGAAGACCACGCCCGACCTCGTCCTGCTCGTGAGCGGCCACACGTTCTGGCAGGCCTGGGACCCGGCTCGGGCACCCGCCGATCCCAGCCTCCGTCTCGCGGTGTCGCTGGACGGTCAGGAGGTCGTGGCCTACACCGACGTCAACCTCGACCCGCAGGATCTGCCGGGGGCGCTGGTCAACTCCTTCGTCTTCCGTCCGGAGCGTCTGTTCGTCCGCCCGGGCGCCGGGGTCAAGACGCTGCCGCCGGAGCTGGAAGGCGGGAAGATCCGCCTGGTCCTCGAGCTGCCCGAGGAGCTCGTCGGCGAGCGCCGGCTGGAGCTGGCGTACCAGGTCAACGACGGGAGCTCCACGTACCCGGACTGGCGCGACGTGGTCCAGGCCGGCACCCGGGTGGACCTGACCCCGGAGACCCCGGCACAGGTCAGGGTCGAGCAGGACCGCGGGCTCATGGAGTACAAGGACAAAGCCATGCGCCACGTGGAGACGTTCCGCGCCGTGGCCCAGGTCCTCCCGCCCGCGCCTTGACACCCCCCGAAGCGGGGTCCTAGGCTCGAAACATGGACGTGGCCACTCTCACGGAGTTCCTGCCGGCCCTGGCGCTGGCCATCGCGCTCGCCGCCTCCGCGGGTCTGCGGGCCTGGCTGCCACTCCTCCTCGCGGGAGGGCTCGCGCGGCTGGGCCTTCTCGACCTGGGACCCACGTTCGGTTTCCTGGCGTCCAACAAAGCGCTGGTGCTGTTCGGGGTGGCCACCGTGATCGAGCTCGCGGGCGACAAGGTGCCCGCGGTGGACCACGCCCTCGATGTCATCGGAACCCCGCTCCGGCCGGCAGCGGGAGCGCTGCTCGCCGCCTCGGTGCTCGGCACCGTCTCCGATCCCTTGACCGCGATCGTCCTGGGCACGGCCGTCGGAGTACCGTCCTCACTGGTACCCCACGCCGCCAAGAGCGCCCTGCGAACCGTCTCCACGGCGCTCACCGGTGGCCTCGCCAACCCCGTGCTCAGCTTCCTCGAGGACGCCGTCTCGCTCGTCACCTTCGTCCTGGCCATCCTGATGCCCGTCCTCGTCGTCGTCCTCCTGGCTCTCACGTTCTACATCGCGCTGCGGCTCCTGCGCCGCCGGCCGGCAGAGGTGCCCGCATGACCCGCCGCATGGTCGTTCCCGCAATCGTCGTTGCGACGCTCGGCTCGTCCGCGTCCGCACCCGTCACCGCCCAGACTCCCGCACCCCAGGTCAAGCCATTCACCCTCGAGGTCGAGGTCGACGTCGTCTCAGTCACCGCCGTCGTGTTCGACAAGAAGGGCCACTTCGTCCGGGATCTCGGCCCCGAGGACATCGCGCTCTACGAGGACGGGGTCCTCCAGAAAGTGGAGTACTTCCGCGAGGCCTCGAGTGACGAGGCGGAGCGGATCCCGCTCACGGTCGTGCTCGCCCTCGACACCAGCGGCAGCATGAACCAGAGCATGCGCTTTCTGCAGGAGGCGGTGCTCAATTTCGTCTACAAGCTCGAAGACGTCGACACCGCGATGGTCGTCAGCTTCAACGACTCGGTGAAGGGCAGTGCGGAGTTCACCGGCGACCTCGACCGCCTCGAGCGATTCGTGGAGGGGCTGCAGGCCTGGGGCGGCACGAGCCTCTACGACGCCATCCAATACTCCCTGAACCGCATCCGGGACCAGCCCGGGCGCAAGGCGGTCATCGTGTTCAGCGACGGGGCCGACACGACCTCCAGCATGAGGGACCGCGACGTCGTCGACTACGCCCGGGCGGTGGAGGCGACCGTCTACTGCATCGGTTTCAAGGGCTCGGGTCCCGGGGGCAGCCCTCGGGGCTTCCTCAAGAAGATCGCCAGCGAGACGGGCGGGGAGTTCTTCTCGCCGGGCGACATCGGGGACCTCATTCAGGTCTTCAACGCCATCTCCGACGAGCTCAAGAACCACTACCTGCTGGCCTACACCCCGACGCGAGAGGCGGATGGTAGCTGGCGCGAGATCAAGCTTGAGGTGAACCGCCCGGACACCAAGGTTCGCGTCCGCAAGGGCTACTTCCACATCAAGCGGCGGAGGACCTCGGGGTGAGCCCGCGGGCCCGGGTCGCCGGGCCCCCAGACCCGGTTCCGTCCGTGGACCGAGCCACATCGTGAGCGCGGCCCAGCACGGTCGCCCCGCCCCGCCGCCCGAAGACGCAGACGCGCCCCTGTCCCCGGCGGAGCTCGAAGAGCTGGCGAGGGCCCGCGCCCTTCTGGAGGGCGGAGGCCTGGTGGTCCGCGTGGCCGACGCTCTCGGACGGCCGCTGGAGGCGGGGCTTGAGCGCCTGCCGGCTCGGGCCCGGGAGGCCGTCCGGGGGGCCACCCAGACCGCCCTCGAGCGCGGTCTTCGAGTTGCCCTCGGAACGATGGCCGAGGAGCCGTCACGGGCCTCCTCGGAGCGGCTTCACAAGGCCGCGGCCGCCACCACCGGGGCGGTCGGGGGCTTCTTCGGGCTGGGGGGACTGACCCTGGAGCTGCCCGTCACCACCGTCGTGATGCTCCGCTCGATTGCGGACATCGCGCGGAGCGAGAACCAGGACCTGGCCCGTCCCGAAACCCGTCTCGCCTGTCTCGAGGTCTTCGCCCTCGGGGGAGGAGGCGGCGACAACGCTGCGGAAACCGGCTACTACGCCGTTCGGGCCGCGTTGTCCCAGGCGCTGGCCGAGGCCGCGCGCCACATCGCCCAGCACGGCCTCAGCCGGGAAGGGGCGCCGGTGCTGGTGCGCGCGGTGGCGGCGGTCGCCGCCCGTTTCGGGGTCGTGGTGGAGCAGAAGGTGGCGCTCGCGTCGGTGCCATTTCTGGGGGCGGTGACGGCCTCGATGATCAACACCCTGTTCATCGACCACTTCCAGAAGCGCGCACGCGGTCACTTCGTCGTCCGCCGTCTCGAGGCGATCCACGGATACGAGACGGTGCGGGAGGCATACGAAACGATGGGCCGGGCCCCGGGGGCGGGAGCCGCGAGGTAGAATCCGGGGGAAACCCGACGAACATGCCCGAGATCGCCATCCAGACGGCCGGCGGAACGAAGGAACGGTTTCCGATCGCCCGACCCCGGGTCACGATCGGCCGCTCGCGCGAGAGCGATATCTTCCTGCCCGACCAGTGGCTCTCACGCAACCACGCCGCCATCGAGGAGCGGATGGATGGCTTCTATGTCAACGACCTCAGCAGCAAGAACGGGACCCTGCTGAACGGCGAGCCCCTGCAGGAGTGGCGTCGCCTGCGGCCCGGCGACATCATCACCCTCGGTGAGCACACGCTGACGTTCTGCCCGGACGACGCCGGCGAGGAGGAGGACGAGCCCGAGCCGGAGGGGACGCGCGTCTTCTCCGTGCGCGAGCTCAGCGACATCAGCACGCGCCCGGCGATCGACCCCGTGGACCTGCAGCGGCAGAACCGGGTCCTCGCCATCCTGAGCAAGGCGGCCTCCGAGCTGGTCGTCCATCGCCCGCTCAACGAGCTGTTCGATCTCGTGCTCGACCTGCTCTTCGAGGCGGTCGCCGCCGAGCGCGGGGCGATCCTTCTGCTCGAGGGCACTCCACCGCGACCGGTGATCAAGGCCTCGACGAGCCGCCTCGGCGAGCCCCTCACCCGCGTGAGCCGGTCGATCGCCCGCCGGGCGATGGAGGAGAGGGTCTCGCTGCTCATCCCCAACGTCCTGGACGATGTGCGGTTCAAGAGTGAGGACTCGATCCTCGCCTCTGGCATCCGCACCGCGATGTGCGCGCCGCTGTGGTTCACTGCGACCGGCGAAGGCACCGACTCGGTCATCGGTCTGGTGTACGTGGACTCCCTGCAGCAGTCCCACTCCTTCGGCGAGGACGACCTCCGCGTCCTGACCGCGCTCGCCAACGTGGCCGCGGCCAAGATCGAGAACGTCCGCCTCCTCGAGGAGAGTCTGGAGAAGCGCCACATGGAGGAGGACATGCGGCTGGCGGCGGAGATCCAGACCGGCCTCCTCCCGCGGGGGGCCCCGGACGTCCCCGGCTACGAGCTCGTGGGGATCAACCAGCCCTGCCGCACCGTGGGGGGCGACTACTACGACTTCGCCACCGAGGACGGGCGCCTGTTCATCGCCCTCGGGGACGTCTCCGGCAAGGGCACGGGGGCGGCGCTGCTGATGACGGTGCTGAGGGCGGCGGTGCGGGCGCACTGGATGGAGGAGTCGCTCGCGGACGCGGTCGCCCACATCAATCGCACGGTCTGCCAGAACGTGCCGTCGAACAAGTTCGTGACCTTCTTCGTGGCCTCGCTCGATCCCGCCTCGGGACAGGTGACGTACGTCAACGCCGGCCACAACCCGCCGCTCCTGATCCGCGACGGGGCCGAGGTGGAGCTTCTGCAAGAAGGGGGGATGGTTCTCGGGCTCTTCGAGGGCGTGCCCTACGAGGCCGGCCGGGTGGAGATGAGGCCGGGGGACACCCTCCTCGCCTACTCCGACGGCGTGACCGAAACCTGGAGCCCGGAAGGGGACGAGTTCGGGGAGGAGAAGCTGAGCGCCTTCGCGGTGGAGCGCCGCCGGCTCGACCCCCAGGCGCTGCAGGACGAGATCCTGCGTGAGATCGGTCGCTTCGAGGCGGGGGCCCGGGCCACTGACGACCGGACCCTCGTGGTACTCAGGCGTCAGCCGGAGGGGCGGTGACACGTCGTTCCGGTCGGCCGCCGGCCTCCGCGCTGGCCCTGCTGCAGCAGGAGGTGAACGACCTCTTCCAGAGGCTCACCCTCCTCGATCGCTCGGAGCACCTGCCCGGAAGCGAGTGGTGTCCGCCGGTGGACGTCTACGAGACCCGGGGCCGCCTCGTGGTGGTCGTCGAGGTGCCGGGGCTGCCGCCGGAGTCGCTGAAGGTCGCCTTCCGCGACCATTCCCTCGTCCTGGCCGGCACCCGTCGGACCCCCCGGCCGGGTCCCGGGGTCTCCTTCCAGTGCCTGGAGCGGCCCGACGGTCGCTTCGAGCGCGTCCTCCCGCTGGAGATCCCGGTCGATGTGGCTCGGGCCCGGGCCCGGCTCGACGGAGGTCTCCTCACCGTGACCTTGCCCCGGCTGCATGAGCGGAGGGGCCGCGAGACCATCATCCCCATCGAGAAAGAGCGCGACGAATGAACGAAGAGCGCAAGGACGAGGAGCAGCCGACGATCCCCGAGGTGCTGCCGGTCCTGCCCCTGCGGGACATCGTGATCTTCCCCTTCATGATCGTGCCCCTCTACGTGAGCCGGGACCGCTCGATCAAGGCGGTGGACCAGGCCCTCGCCGAGAACCGGATGATCCTGCTCGCCGCGCAGAAGAGCCAGGACGAGGACGAGCCCACCCCAGGCGACATCTACCCCGTGGGCACGGTCGCCCTCATCATGCGAATGCTCAAGCTGCCGGACGGGCGGATCCGCGTGCTGGTGCAGGGGTTGTCCCGGGCCCGGACCGTCTCCTACGACGAGGACCTGCCCCACCTCCAGGCGAAGATCGAGACGGTCGCCGAGCCCCCGCTCACCGAAGCGGGGTCGCTCGAGATCGAGGCCCTGATGCGGAACGTCAAGGCCGCGCTCGAGCGGTCGCAGAACCTCGGCAAACCCATCTCCCCTGAGGTGGTGGTCATCGCCAACAACATGGAGGAGGCGGGGCGGCTCGCCGACCTCACCGCCTCCAATCTCGACCTCAAGGTCGAGGGCGCCCAGGCCATCCTCGAGGCCCTCGACCCGGCGGAGCGGCTGCGCCGGGTCCACGAGCTCATGACCAAGGAGCTCGAGGTCCTCACGATGCAGCAGGAGATCTCCTCCCAGGCCAAGGGAGAGATGGACCGCACGCAGCGGGAGTTCTTCCTGCGGCAGCAGCTCAAGGCGATCCAGTCCGAGCTGGGGGAGGGAAACGAGCTGGCGGAGGAGATCGTCCAGCTCGCGGAGAAGGCGAAGAAGGCCAAGATGCCGAAGCCGGTGCTGGAGGAGGTGCAGCGCCAGCTCAAGAAGCTCGAGCGGATGCATCCCGATGCGGCGGAGACGGCAACGCTGCGGAACTGGCTCGACTGGATGGTAACCCTCCCGTGGAGCAAGTCGACGAAGGACAACCTCGACCTCAAGGAAGCCCAGAGGATCCTGGACGAGGACCACTACGGGCTCGAGAAGGTCAAGGAGCGCATCGTCGAGTACCTGGCGGTGCGGAAGCTCAAGGACGAGATGAAAGGGCCGCTCCTGTGCTTCGTGGGGCCGCCGGGTGTCGGGAAGACGAGCCTGGGCCGGTCGATCGCCCGGGCCCTCGGCCGCAAGTTCATCCGGCTCTCCCTCGGCGGGGTCAAGGACGAGGCGGAGATCCGCGGCCACCGGCGCACCTACGTGGGCTCGCTCCCCGGACGGATCATCCAGGGCATCCACCAGATGGGGGCCAACAACCCCGTGTTCATGATGGACGAGGTGGACAAGGTTGGGGCCGATTTCCGGGGAGACCCCTCCTCGGCCCTGCTCGAGGTGCTCGACCCCGAGCAGAACTTCTCCTTCCGCGACCACTACCTCGGAGTTCCCTTCGACCTCTCGAACGTGATGTTCATTACGACCGCCAACCTCACCGACACCATCCAGCCCGCGTTCCTCGACCGGATGGAGGTGATCCGTCTCCCCGGCTACACCGAGGAGGAGAAGCTGCAGATCGCTCGGCGCCACCTCGTGCCCAAGCAGCTCGAGGAGCACGGGCTCACCCCGGAGCAGCTGGTCTTCACCGACAAGGCCCTGCGCGGCCTCATCAACTCGTACACGCGGGAGGCGGGACTCCGCAACTTCGAGCGCGAGATCGCCGCCATCGCCCGCAAGGTCGCCCGGCGTGTGGCCGAGGGTGAGAAGGGGAAGGTCCGGGTCACCCCGGGCTCGCTCCAGCGCTACATCGGGGCCCCGAAGACCCTGCCCGAAGAGCGCCTCAAGAAGGACGCGGTCGGGATCGCCACCGGTCTGGCCTGGACCGCCACCGGGGGCGATGTCCTCTTCGTCGAGGCCTCGACGATGAAGGGCAAGGGCCGCCTCACGCTGACTGGCCACCTCGGAGATGTGATGAAGGAGTCGGCGCAGGCCGCGCTTTCCTACGCCCGCAGCCGGGCGAAGGAATGGGGCATCCGCGACGAGTTCTTCGCCGCCAACGACCTGCACATCCACGTGCCGGAGGGAGCGATCCCGAAGGATGGCCCGTCCGCCGGGATCACCATGGCGACCGCCCTCATCTCCGCCTTCACCGGGCGCGCGGTGCGGTGCTCGGTGGCGATGACCGGCGAGATCACGCTGCGCGGACATGTGCTCCCCATCGGAGGCCTCAAGGAGAAGATCCTTGCCGCGCGCCGCGCCGGGATCGAGACCCTCGTCTGCCCGAAGCTCAACCAGAAGGAGCTCGACGAGGTGCCGTCCATCCTGAAGCGGGGGATGACGTTCCACCTCGTCGACGAGGTGGACGAGGTGCTGAAGCTGGCGCTCGTGCCCGCGCCGGCGTCGAAGGCCTCGCCCTCGGGGAAGAAGGCCGGCCCGCGGCCGTACCGCGCGCGCCCGGGCCGCCAGGTGACGGTCTAGCCAGCCAGTCTCCCCACGTAGGGGGCTCGGGGGACGCGAAGTCGAGCTTGCGAGACGAGCGTCGACCCCGAGTGTACGCCGCGACGCGCCAGCGTCGCCTCCGACAGGCCGGAAAGCCCTGAGATAGGCCATGGACACCTGCGTGTCCCCAGGGAAGGGACACGCAGGCGGAACTGGGCCTGACGGCCAGCCGCACCTGCACACCCACCCTAGCCCCCCTGCTACTCCACGTAGCCCAGTGAGCGGAGCTGCTGGAGCAGCTCGTCGTGCACCTCGACCTCGTCAGTGTCCGTCTCCTGGGCGGCAACGTGTCCACGGAGGGCCACCTCGAGCGCGTCCGCTCGCCGCTCGTCGCCGGATCGGCGCGGCGCCGCCAGCAGGTCCTGCCGCTCGTTCGGGTCGGAGCTCAGATCGAAGAGCCAACGGGATTCGAGAACGGCCGGCACGTGCGCGCGCCCTTGACGGGCCACGGTCCCGGCGTCGATCTGCACGATGAGCTTGTAGCCGGAGGACTGAATCGCCTTCTGCTCGTGACGGTCTTGCAGAGCTTCGGCATAGGCCACCCGGGGAGTCGCCTCCCGACCCTCCCACAGCGGGCGTAGGGATTCGCCCTGCATCTCGGCGGGCCCGGGCAGGGACAGCACGTCGAGCACGGTGGGCATCACGTCGACGCCTCGTGTCAGCGCCTCGACCCGCGTGCCGCCCCGGTCCTGTCCGGGAAGCTTCACGACGAGGGGCACGCGCACCATCTCTCGATGCAGGCTTGCCCCGTGGGCATCGTAGAAGATCTCCGGCGAGCGATCGCCAAACTCCTCTCCGTGGTCGCTCGTCACGACGATCAGTGCCCGATCATACAGGCCGCGCCCACGGAGGTCCTCCACGAGAATCCCCAGCCAGCGGTCGGCGTCGGCAATCGACCCCACGTAGAGGGCCTCGGTGACGTCACGGGTGTAGGCTCGCCGTCGCTTCAGCATCTTCGGGAACCAGGCGGGACCGACCGCCTTCCGCTCGAACCGCGCGGCGTAGCGGCCCACGGCCTCTCGCAGCCTCTCCGCTTCCCTCTCCGGCAGGACCTCGGAGAGGAAGGCGGTGCCGAGGTACGGTGCGTGCGCCTCGAAGGTGTGCCAGAAGAGGAAGAAGGGCCGGTGTTGTCGCTCCCCGATCCAGTCGCGCATCTCCCCGACGTTCTCGTCGGTGAGCTTGAACATGGTGGTGCGGAACGTCTCGAAACCCTGGTCAAACCCGAAGTGGGGATCGATGGTCAAGCCGCCGGTGAACGCCCCCGTTGCGTATCCTCCCGCCTGCAGGACCTCGGCCAGAGTGGTTCGGCTCTCCGCCAGGCGGTTGAAAGCCTGGGGACGGTGCCCGTCGTCTCGGAACTCCCAGAACGAGCCGATCACGCCGTGGGTGCTCGGCCACAGCGACGTGAGCAGGCTCGCGTGCGCGGGGGGGGTCCACGGCGCGGCGGAGATGTGGTTCTCGAAGAGGATCCCGTCGTCGGCCAGGGCGTCCAGGTTTGGGGTCACTCGCCGGTCCGGGTAGCCATAGCAGTTGAGACGGTCGGCGCGGGTGGTGTCCCACGACACCAGAATGACCGGCGTGCCTCCCGGTCTGCCGGAACCAGGCCCGAATCCCGTGCAGCCCGCCGTCGCCAGAGCGACGACCAGGGCTGCGCGGAACGCGACGAGCCGGGTCAAGATCGGTGGCTCTCCGGGAGAACAGGGACGTTGCCGTCGCCACTCCCCGGAGCGGGAGTCGGGACCCCGGAGCGTCCTGACGTTGGCCAGCCCAAGCACTCTCGACTCACGCTCCCGACCCAGGGAGATGCGCCGCCATCCAGTTGCTGATGGCCTTCGCCGCCAGCTCGTGGGCGAGGCGACTGGGATGGTGGTCGTCCGGCGACAGGGCCAGGTCCGCGGCCGGGAAGGCGCAGAAGGTGTCGTAGAGGTCCAGAACGTGAAGGCCCTTCTGTGTCGCAGTATCCGCAACCAGGTGGTGCAGGTCCTTGTAGAGGTACGGGGACCAGCGCCTGAGTGTCTCGGGGAAGATGACGACGAGGGCCGGGATGCCCTTCTCGCGAGCCATGGCGCCGATCTCCTCGAAGCCATCGACCACGCTGCGCCACTTCCGCGGATGGGCATGCAGGTACCGGTAGTAGTCTCTTCGCCCCAGACGCCGCTTGTCCCACTTGTACTTTCGCCAGGCCATCGTGCGCAAGAGCTCGGAATGCTGCCACCACCTTGGAACCTGGAAGTACTGCTGGAGAGGCTGGATCGGGTCGATCTCGGGATCGTTGAGCGTGTAGCCAACGATGACGAGCTCGGGATCCCACCTCATTCCTTTGTATCGGAGCGTGAGGACTTCATCACGCGTGGCGTATCCGCCGACGCCGAAGTTGAGCACCTCGAATTGGCCGTCTCCCGACCTCTCGTTGAGAAGCCGTTCCAATACATTCGGATAGGTCTCGTCTCCGGAGACGCCAAAGCCGAACGTGAATGAATCCCCGACAACCACCACTCGCCGCATGTCGCTGCGCTCGGACTGCGGCTCGTCATCCCTCATCCCGTAGCTGTTGATGCTGATCAATGCCCCGTGTTCGCGCTTCTGCCGATTCGGCGCGAGCTCATAGGCCAGGCCTGGGATGTCGGACTTCCTGTGCAGGAGCTCACGCCAGGCGTCGCCGGCAAGCCTCGTGGGCGGCTGCATGTAGGGGACGGGATCGCGAGTGCGCATGGCGAGCTCGGCGATGATCAGGGCAGCGAGACACGACGTCAGTGCGAGCGCGAGCTCCGGAATCCTCAGCTTCGACATTTGGTGGTCTTGGTCGGCGCCGGAGTGTCGAATTCTACACGCTCCGGGGTGACATCGGCGAGAGGCAGCCCACCGTCATCCGGCCGTGGTCGCGGACGCTGAAGATGGCCATGCGGCCGAGTGCAATCGCCGGCCCCCCCCCCGGTTTGACCTCCCGACAGGGCCGCGGATACTCTGCGGTACTGCACCTCCATCGGCGAGGCGCGAGGAGAGCACTCCGGTCCATGAACATCCTGATCATCGGTGATGTGGTCGGCAGCCCCGGGCGGGGGATCCTGAAGAAGGCGCTCCCCGTCGTCTTCGAGAGGCACGAGGTCGACTATTGCATCGCCAACGCAGAAAACGCCGCCGGCGGGTTCGGTGTCACGAAGGACGTCTGTGACGAGCTCCTCGATGCCGGCATCGACTGCCTCACCTCCGGCAACCACATCTGGGACAAGAAGGAGATCGTGGGCGTCGTCGATCTCATCCCCCAGCTGCTGCGACCCCTCAACTACCCGGACGGTCAGCCCGGTCGCGGTGATCACGTCGGGAAGGGAAAGAGGTCCGGGATCCCGGTGGCCACCCTCAACCTGAGCTGCCGGGTGTTCATGCATGGGTCCATCGACGATCCGTTCCGAATGGGGAGCGAGGCGGTCAAGCGCCTGCGAAAGGAGGCCCGGATCGTCATCGTGGACGTGCACGGCGAGGCTTCGTCGGAGAAGACGGCGCTCGGCCACCACTTTGACGGGGAGGTCGCGGCGGTGGTGGGCACCCACACCCACGTTCCCACCTGCGACCACCGTATCCTCCCGAAGGGGACGGCCTACTGCACGGACCTCGGGATGACGGGCCCCTACGACTCGGTGATTGGCGTCGAGAAGGACGCGGTGCTGCAGCGCTTCCTCACCGGAATGCGCACGCGCTTCGAGACCGCAAAGGGCGATCCGCGCTTCGCGGCGGCGGTGGTGAGCGCCGACCCGGAGACCGGCCTCGCCCGCTCGATCGAGCGGATGCTGCTCACCGCGGACGACCTGAAGAAGCTGTAGCTCCCAGGCAACGGCGGTCAGA
>JAJDNV010000242.1 GCA_022340545.1 Acidobacteriota bacterium
GCTCTGGCGATGGAGGGGCGGAAGGCTTCGCGACTGGATCGGCCTCGCCGTCGTGGCCCTTTTCACCCATCCCCTGCTCGACGTCTTCACGAGCTACGGCACCCAGCTGCTCGCGCCGTTCTCCCGACAGCGCTTCGCCTGCGATGCCGTGGGGATCATCGATCCCGTCTACAGCCTGACGCTGGCGGCGGCGGTCGCGGTGGGGTGGTGGTGGGGCTGGAGCTCGAAGGCCGCCCGCCTGGCGGCTGCGGTCGGCCTCGGGCTGAGCGTCGGGTATCTCATGCTGGGCCTGGGGGCAAACCGACTCGCGGAGGAGATCGCCACCGCTCAGCTGCGGGCGGAGGGCATCCACGACGCGAGGGTGGATGCCTACCCGACCCTGCTCCAGCTTCCCCTTCGGCGCGTGGTGGTCAGGACGGGACACGAGGTGCGCGTGGGCTGGCTCACGGTGCTGGCCCCCGAGCCCATCGACTGGGCGCACTTCGAGGACGACCAGGGCCCGCTTGTCGCTGCCGCCCGCGAGACCCGGGAGGCTCGTGTGCTCGAATGGTTTGCCATGGGGCAGACCGCGGCACGGCTCGAGACGACGCGGTACGGCGCGGTGGTCGAGATCGACGACCTCCGCTACGGTCTCCCGGGGACGCCGCGGGACGGGCTGTGGGGCGTGCGCGTCCGCCTCGATGAGGCGGGCCGACCCCTCGGCCCGGGCGAGCGCCTCAACCGCCCCCTGCGGGTGCCGCCGGGCGAGCTTCTCGGGCAGCTCTGGCGCGGGGCCCTCGGGCTGGGCGCCCCCTGAGCCCCTATCCCCGGGGACCACCCAACGAGGGCGACGGTGATTGTAATCACACCGAAAGTGCTTTCTTCTTGCAGAGTTACGTGACACGCCCTATATTCCAGACAGGTCGGACGGGAGTCATCCAGAGCTCCCGAACACGGGTCGGACGGGGAACACGCTCAGGTTCTCCGAATGGGACCGCCCCCCGGTCCCGCGCTATCAAGCGCTGCTCATTCACTCCCTCCGGGCAGGCGCGTGGAGGTGGGTCATGTTGCGGCGCGTGCAGTGCACGTTCCCAAGAGCTTCCTGGCTGGCGGTGGTGCCGATCGCCATCGCCCTGGTGTCCTGCGGGGGCGACACCCTCACAGGGCCTTCGGCCGTCGACCCTGTCGTGGACTCCGCTGTGGCGGCGCCGCCCTTGAAGGTGGTGACCGTGGACTCCGACATCCCCGGCGACGACACCCTGGGGGAGGCGGTCAGCCTCTGCCGGAAGCAGAAGGTCCTCATCTGTCACAAGGGCCGCAACCTGTGGGTCAGCAAGAGGGCCGTCCGAGCCCACCTGCGCCATGGGGACACCCGCGGCTCGTGCTCCGCCGCGGCGAGCTGCCCCTGCTACTCCGCGGGAGACATCCAATCGACCGCGCAGCAGTGCAGCGGGTCCGTGAACCCCACGTGCTCCACGTCCGGGGACCAGGTCTCGCTGCTTCTGGCCTGTGATCCTGGCGGGTCCGTGCCTCCGGGCATCCTGGGCATCTACCTGACGAGGACGGCCGACGGCGGGTACTGCTCCCGGGACGACGTCTCCGGCTCCTTCACCGAGAGCCCGCTCAGCGCCGAACAGTACGCGGCCTGCGAGGCAGCCATCACCTCCAGCGGATACTGCTCGTAGCCGTACGCCGCGCCCGGGTCCTCGACCCGCCCGGGCACGGTCGGTCACCCCCGCCCCCGCGCGCCCCGCCGCGCGGGGGCTTTTCTTTTTGAGCGAGAATGAGCCCGATGCGCCTCGTGGTCACCGGTGCCAACGGGTTCGTGGGTCGACACGTCGTCGCTCACGCGGCGGGGTCAGGCTGGGACGTCTCTGGCGTCGTCCGCTCGAACGGTGCGGCGAGGGTCGTGGGCGGATCCGGCGGTCACCCGGTCACTCTCCCGGATCTGGAGCGGGACGCCCTGTCCCGGGCCTTCGAGGGCTCCCGGGCGGTCGTGCACCTCGCCCAGATCGGGGCGGAGCGTGGTGGACAGAGCTACGAGGCGGTGAACGTCGACCTCACCGGGCGCGTCGTCGAGGCCTGCCGACGGGCCGGGGTGCGGCGCATCGTCTACTTCTCGGGCCTCGGCGTGGCCCGGTACGGGATGAGCCGCCGCTGCACGAACGGCTACTTTCGCTCCAAGCTCGCTGCAGAGGCACTTCTCGTCCGCTCCGACCGGGAGGGTGTCGTGTTCCGGCCCTCGTACATCGTGGGGCCGGGCGACGCGTTTGTGCCAACCGTGCTGGCGGCGATGGCCGAGGGAGAGGTCGAGCGGCCCGGAGACGGGTCCTACCGCATGCAGCCGATCGCGGTTGCCGACGCCACCGCCCTCGTGCTGGCCGCCGTCACCCGGCCGAGCGGCGCCTTCCCGACCGTCTTCGATCTCGTCGGTCCCGAGCCGGTGAGCTTCGCGCACCTTCTCGACCGGCTCGCTCGAGTCGCCCGCGAAGACGGACGCCCGGCCCGGCACCGCGTGCGGGAGGTTGCCATCGCGGAGGCCGAAAGACGGGCCCGGGACGGGGGCTACCAGGGCATGCTCCCCGACGAGCTCGACTGCCTGCTCTGCGACGAGATCGCTGACCATCACCCGCTTGAGGCCCTTCTTGGCCGCCGCCTCACGCCGCTGGACACGGCGCTGGCTGCGGCCGTACGCGCGGCGTGAACCTCTTCGGTTTCCTCGGGCGAAGACGAACGAGCCCCGCGGACGTGACGGTGGTGGGCTCGGGGATGCCGGCGCGGGTCGTCGCGCTGGAGCTGGCGCGGCGCCGCTGCCGAGTCAGGGTCCTCGGCACCGCCGGAGCGGTGGAGCGCCCGGCGGGACTCGGGCTGGTGGCCGTGGGGCCGGGGAGGCCGTACGAGCACGTCGTGCATTGTCTGGGTCGTGAGGCGGCGCGAGGCGTGTGGACCGCGGGCCGCGAGAACCTGGATCGAGTCCGAGAGTTCCTCGAGGAGACGCGACGCGGCTGCGGCCATGAGGCCCGGGGTGGCTTTCTTCTCGCCGCCGACCGCAAGGAGGCGGAGTCGCTGGCCGAGAGCGAAGACATGCTGAGGGACGACGGCTTCCCGGGGGAGTTTCTCGACCACTACATGCTGGAAACGCACTTCGACGTGTCCGGCTTCTCCGGAGCGTACTGGGCGGCCGACGACGCCGAAGTGGACGCGGACGCGCTGGTGGCCACGGCCGAGGAGGCGGCCCGCGCGGCCGGCGTCGTCTTCCAGCCCGCACGGGTGCGTGGGATCGATGTTGGGCGCTCCGACGCGCTCGTCGAGACCGAGGACGGCCCGATCCGGGCGCCGTGGGTGGTGGTCGCCACCGACGCCGCGGCGAGCGACCTCCTGCCGGAGCTCCGCCCCCGCCTCGGCCCCGCCGATTCCTACCGCCGACGATTCGTCCCCGAAGCGGGGGCCTCCTTGCCGAGCACCGCCCGCACCGCAGACGGGAGGCTTGCCTGGCAGGCCCGGCCCGCCGGGGTCACGCTGGCCGCCACGGGACCCCCTTCCGCCGGAGAGCCTGAGGATGCCGACCGGCTCGATGCGTTGGCCGCACGGCTGCACGCCACTCCCGGGAGCGAGCGGCGCTGGACCGAGAGCGCAGAGATCTCACCCGACGGCCTTCCGATCGTGGGCACGGTCCCGGGACGACCGATCGGGGTGGCCTGTGGCTTCGGCCCGTTTGCCGCCTCTTGCGCCTTTGCCGCCGCACGTTGGGTCGCCGAGGCCATCGTCTCCGGGCGTGACCCGACACCCGGTCCGTTCCGCGTGGGGCGGGACCCGGTTGTGGAGCCGCCGGTTTGAGGGCGGGACCGCATGAAGTAGGCTGAGATCCGATGCGACTCGGCGTGACGGAGACGATCGATGGGCGGAAATGACGGGCGCTCCGGTCCCGCCGGAGACGCCCCAGGCGGCGAGCGGGCATGATCCAGATCGACGGGGCGCTTCGCCCCTCGGACCTCCAGCCTGGGGTCGGGCGGATGTGGGACCTGTCCGCGGAGAAGATCCTGGCCCTCGAGTCCGTGTGGGACCCGGCGGACGGCTCGCCCGTTTTCACGGCCGAGGGCCGCTACACCGCGCGAGGGTGGACCGACTGGACACAGGGTTTCCAGGTTGGCTCCGCGATCCTGCAGTTCGACGGCGGCGGCGAGCGTCGCTTCCTCGATCTGGGGCGTGAGCGGACGTTCTCGCGCATGGCCCCGCACATCACCAACATGGGGGTCCACGACCACGGGTTCAACAACGTCAGTACGTGGGGTGCGCTGCGGCGCCTCGGCCTGGAGGGACGGTACGAGCCCGAGGGGCGCGAGCGAGAGCTGTGCGAGCTCGCGCTGATGGCGAGTGGCGCGGTCCAGGCCCGCCGCTGGACCCGCATCTCCGACGGCGGTGGCTTCATCCACTCGTTCAACGGTCCACACTCCCTCTTCGTGGACACCGTGCGATCGCTCCGGGTGCTGGCGCTCGCTCATCGACTGGGACACGTGCTCCTCGAGGAGGGCGACCAGCCGGTGTCCCTCCTGGAGCGACTCGTTGAGCACGCTCGAGCCACCGCTCGCTTCGCGGTGTACTACGGGACCGGGCGCGATCTGTGGGATGAGCGCGGCCGGGTCGCCCACGAGAGCCTGTTCGACGTGACGAACGGCAGCTATCGGTGTCCCTCGACCCAGCAGGGCTACTCGCCCTTCACCACCTGGACCCGGGGGCAGGCCTGGGCGATCCTCGGCTTCGCGGAGGAGCTGGAGTTCATCGAGACCGTCCCTGACGGCGAGCTGGACCCGCTGGGGGGGCGGGCGGAGATCGTGAATGTGCTGCTCGAGGCGGCGCGCGCGACGGCCGGGCACTACATCGAGACCACCCCGCCGGACGGAATCCCGTACTGGGACACCGGCGCCCCCGGGCTCGAGCCCGGGCACCGAGACCGTCCGGCCGATCCCTGGGACGTGGCGGAGCCGGTCGACAGCTCCGCGGCGGCCATCGCCGCCCAGGGGCTCCTGCGCCTGGGTCGCTACCAGGAGACGCGCGGCGCCGGAGACGAAGGCCGCCGCTTCGTTCAGGCGGGGCTGACCGTGTCGCGGACTCTGCTCTCGGCACCGTATCTGAACGACGCCCCGGCGCACCAGGGTCTCCTCCTGCATTCGGTCTACCACCGTCCGAACGGCTGGGATTTCGTCCCCGCCGGCCGTCGCGGGCCCTGCGGCGAGGCGTGCCAGTGGGGCGACTATCACCTTCGGGAGCTCGCGCTCCTCATTCAGCGCCTGGCCGAGGGAGGGCCGTACTACACATTCTTCGGCCCGGAGGGCGCGTGACGAGGCGCGTCGCCCTCGTCACCGGCGGAACCCGGGGCATCGGTCTCGGCATCGCCCGGGCCCTGGTCGGGAAGGGCTTCGACCTCGCGGTGAACGGGGTGCGCGAGGACGCCGCGGTGGCCGGCGTCATCGAGGAGCTGAAGGCCGCCGGTGGAGAGGTTCACTACATCCGGGGTGGCGTGGGCGAGCGAGACGACCGCGAACGGATCGTTCGGGAGGTGCGTCACCGTCTCGGCCGTCTCCACGTGCTCGTCAACAATGCCGGCGTGGCCCCCGAGGAGCGGGCCGACCTCCTCGAAGCGGGCGAGGAGAGCTTCGACCGTCTCCTGAGGATCAACCTCAAGGGGCCCCACTTCCTGACCCAGGCCGTCGCGCGCTGGATGATCGAGCAGAAGGAGGCCTCCGCGGACTACGCGGGCTGCATCGTCAACGTGACGTCGATCTCCGCCGTTGTCGCCTCGCCGGACCGCGGCGAGTACTGCGTCAGCAAGGCCGGGCTCGCCATGGCCAGCCGGCTCTGGGCGGTGCGCCTCGCCGACGTGGGCATCCCGGTCTACGAGGTGCGCCCCGGCATCATTCGAACGGACATGACCGCGGGCGTGGCCGGCAAGTACGACGCGCTGATCGAGGACGGTCTCGTGCCCGAGGGGCGCTGGGGGACGCCGGAGGACGTGGGCCGGGCGGTGGCGGCGCTGGCGCTGGGCGAGGTGCCCTACGCCACCGGCAGCGTCCTCGTGGTCGACGGCGGCCTCACGCTCCCGCGCCTCTGACCGGCGCCTTCATCCGAGAATCTCCACCTCGCTCCGCACGACCTCGGCGAAGCCCTCCATGACGGCGCGGGTGTGCGGACCGACGACGCCGTCGCCGACCGGCTCCCCGTCGATGCGCACGACCGGCAGGACCTCGCGCGATGCGCTGGTGATGAAGGCCTCGCGGACGTCCCGGAGCTCGTCGCGCCGCACGGTCCGGAACACGACCGGGCACAGCCCCTCGGCCACCTCGAGCACCAGGGCCCGCGTGATCCCCGGGAGCTCGCGCTCCTCCTCGGTGTGGAGCACGCCGCCGAGCAGCGAGAAGAAGTTGCTGGAGAGACCCTCGAGGATCGCTCCGTCCTCGGAGACGAGGAGGCCCTCCGCGATGCCGGGGGGCAGATCGCGATAGACGCGGCGGGCCGTTGGGATGAAGTCGGTGTCCTTCACCCGGGGCTGGTTCCGGTGAAGAGTCAGCGTGACGCACGCGACGCCCTGCTCGTAGCTTGAAGGCGGGGGTCCGACGAAGGCCTCCACCGAAGC
Organism: Acidobacteriota bacterium; assembly: GCA_022340545.1. Classification (GTDB taxonomy): domain Bacteria; phylum Acidobacteriota; class Vicinamibacteria; order Fen-336; family Fen-336; genus JAJDNS01. Next base: position 6,611 of record JAJDNV010000242.1, read on the forward strand.
GAACAGTCGGGGCGGGGCGAAGGTCAGGCGCAGCCGCGACTCGGGATGGCGGCCCGCGTGCAGGGCTTCGCGGACCAGGCGACGGGCCCCCTCGGGTCCAATCGTGGCCGGGTGGCCCTGTCGCGCGACCGACTCCTCCAGCCGGCGCAGGTGGGACTCGAACCGCACGATGCCGCGACCCCCGTACGTACGCAGGGTGGAGTACGCCCCGCGCGGGAGGCGGGCGGACGCCTCGGCGAGGGTCGCGTCCTCGCCGACGGCGCGGGCGCCACCGCGCGTCATCTCCAGCGTGAGCACTCCTGCCGACGGCATGACCCGCATCTTCTCATCTCCGCCGCTCGTCCGGCGGGGTCGGCGGCTGGCGAGAGATCCGGATCCGTGCTCTGATAAACTCCGCGTCCGAGGGAAATGCCATGTCTCTGCTATTTGAACGCTCCGCTCTCTTCACCATCCTGCTGGGGGTCGCCATGACAGCCGACGCCGGAACCCGCATCGAAAGAAAGGCCTGGGGCGAGACGTCCGACGGACAGGCCGTGGAGCTGTTCACACTGAGCCGTGAGGGGGCCCCGACGGTGCGGGTGACGAGCTACGGGGCCTACATCGTCTCGATCCTCACCCCCGACCGGGACGGGAAGATGGCGGACGTGGTGCTGGGCTATCGGGATCTGGCCGGATACCTGGGCGACACGAACTTCCTCGGTGCCGTGGTCGGCCGCTACGCCAACCGCATCGCGCGGGGCGAGTTCAGCCTCGGCGGAAAGCGATACACCCTCGCCCGGAACAACGCTCCGAACCACCTCCACGGCGGACCGAAGGGCTTCCACACGAAGGTGTGGGCACCGCGCATCGTGTCCGGACCCGAGGGCGACGCGCTCGAGCTCGCCATCACGAGCCCCGACGGGGAAGAGGGCTATCCCGGCACCCTGACCGCAACCGTCGTGTACTCCCTGGATGCCGACGGCGGGTTGAAGCTCGCCTACTCTGCCACCACCGACGCCGAGACGGTGCTGAACCTCACCAACCACGCCTACTTCAATCTCGCCGGCGAGGGCTCGGGCGACATCCTCGGCCACGAGCTGCAGATCGAGGCCGACTCCTTCACCGCGGTCGACGAGACGCTCATTCCCACCGGCGAGATCCGGCCGGTCGCCGGCACCCCGCTCGACTTCCGTGAGCCGGTCGCCATCGGGGCGCGGATCGACGACGCGTTCCCCCAGCTCCAGGCGGGCGGGGGATACGACAACAACTACGTCGTCCGCGGCGAGCCGGGCGAGCTGCGGCTCGCGGCCCGGGTGTTCGAGCCGGGGAGCGGCCGCGTCCTGGAGGTGCTCACGACCCAGCCGGGCGTGCAGCTGTACTCCGGCAACTTCCTCGACGGGACCGTCGTCGGCAAGTCGGGACGGCCCTACGGGAAGCGGAGCGGCTTCTGCCTCGAGACGCAGCACTTCCCGGACTCCCCGAACCATCCGGAGTTCCCCTCGGTGGTGCTCGCCCCCGGGGAGCGGTACAGCGAGACGACGGTCTATCGCTTCGGAGTGAAGTAGCCTCCCGTCGGGGACCACAAGCCCGCGGCCGTGGGGCGCTCCAGGGGCCCTCTCGCGGGGACTGCAGAGTATCGAAAACGCAGTGGGGGCGCCCGGGCATGAGAGGGGTGGTCCGGGGCGTTTTCGATACCCTGCTCGGCAGGGCGTCGGCCTGCTAGGGTGGCGCTCTGCCCTCGCTCGCAGGGGCATCGCGATCGCCGCCGGCAATGAGCGGCACGACTGGGACACGTGCGATCTCGATGCTCCTGCATCGCCCACCACGCGCCACGGACATTTCATTGTGGGAGGTGGGCTCCACGCCCCGCTACGAGGGCCCCTTGTGCGCCTAGGGCCGCGACGACCAGGTTTTCCGGGTCCGTCGCTAGGGCGCACACCAGTTGTCCGATCCCCCCGAGAGAAACATCTCTCTTCTAACCGCTTTTAGATGAGTCAAATGACGCTGTTCGCGCATAAGACTTGACAGAGACACGCTCAGATCGTAGGGTGGTCTGAGGGCCGTCCAGAACGAAGAAGGGGACATCGCGTGAGCAAGATCATTGGCATCGACCTCGGGACCACCAACTCCGTCGTGGCCGTCATGGAGGGCGACAGCCCCTCCGTCATCACCAACCCCGAGGGGTCCCGCACGACCCCCTCCGTCGTCGCCTTCAGCAAGGAGGGCGAGCGGCTGGTGGGCCAGGTGGCCAAGCGCCAGGCGGTGACCAACCCCGAGAACACCGTCTTCTCGATCAAGCGCTTCATGGGCCGCAAGTACTCCGAGGTCAGCGAAGAGCAGAAGATGGTCCCCTTCAAGGTCGTCGAGGCCGAGAACGGAGACGCCCGCGTCTCGATCGAGGGGAAGCTGTACCCCCCCCCGGAGATCTCGGCGATGATCCTGCAGAAGATGAGGGACGCCGCCGAGCAGCACCTCGGCGGCAAGGTGACGAAGGCGGTGATCACCGTTCCCGCCTACTTCAACGACTCGCAGCGCCAGGCCACGAAGGACGCCGGGCAGATCGCGGGCCTGGAGGTGCTTCGGATCGTCAACGAGCCCACCGCGGCCGCGCTGGCCTACGGTCTGGACAAGAAGAAGGAC
>JAJDNV010000259.1 GCA_022340545.1 Acidobacteriota bacterium
GCAGTCGGAGCGGCGTTCCAGCGCGCTGGGGGGCGCGGTGGGCGGCGCGGGCTCCTGAGCTACCTGCGCCTGAGCCTGGCCGAGGTCCTCGGCTATCGTCCCCAACCCCTCGTTCTCGAGGCCAACGCCGAGCACCGGAGCTTCAAGCCGCTCATGATCACGTTCGCCAACGGTCCCCAGTACGGATCGGGGGCGGTCATCAACCCCGGCGGTCGACTCGACGACGGGCGCCTGGAGGTCGTCTCATTCGACTACGAAGGATCGGCGTTCGAGCTGGTGCGCGCTGCTCCCCGGTTGTTCCTCGGAGGCCTCGATAGGGTGAGGCAGTACAGGCGTCTTGCGACGACGCGAGCGGTCGTCACTGCGGAGTCCCCGCTCCAGATCCACCGTGATGGGGACCCCGTCGAGCCGGCGCCACGGATCGACGTGGAACTCGTCCCGCGTGCCCTCGACGTGATCGTACCCGCGGCAACGGTCGCCGACCCGAAGGGGCCGTTCACCCCCAGCTAGCTCACACCGCGGCGTTGGCCTGGTCGAGCAGCGTCCTGATCTCCTCGCGTGCGGCGTCGGGAATGGGCAGCAGCGGAGCCCGCACCGCCCCGCCCCGAAGACCGGCAAGGTCCATCGCCGCCTTCAGCCCGGCAATCCCCCAGGTCCAGGTCACCGCGACCGCGAGGGGCGTCAGCTCCTCTTGCAGGTGCCGGGCCCGGTCGTGGTCGCCGGCGACGAAGGCGTCGAACAGCGCCACCGCCGGGCGGGGCGCGCAGTTGGCGACGGCCAGGATACCTCCCGTCGCTCCAACACACAGGGCGGGATAGAACACGGGGGCGTTGCCGCACGCGACCTCGAAGCTGGTCGGGACCGAGGTCACGATGCGCGCAAGGAGCCCGACGTCGCCGCTCGACTCCTTCATTCCGGCGATGCGGGGATGGCCGGCGAGCGAGGCGGCGAGCCCCGGAGGCCAGGCCAGTCCGGTGAACGCGGGCACGGAGTACAAGTAGATCGGGATCGGCGACGCGTCCGCGACGGCCGCGAAGTGGCGTCTCAGCGCCTCCTCGCTCATGCGGCCGCGGTAGAAATGCGGGGTCAGGACCAGGGCGGCATCGGCCCCGGCGTCGGCGGCCCGGGCGGTGAGAGCGACGGTGCCCCGAGTGCTCTCCATCCCGGTTCCCACGAGCAGGAAACGCCCGGGCAGGGAGCGCCGGGCCGCGGCCACGAGCTCGAGCTTCTCGGACCCATCGAGCCCCGCCGCCTCCCCGTTCGAGCCGAGAACGAGGAAGCCAACGGGGCCGGAATCCCGGAGGGTCTCGAGGTTCGCCTGAAAGGCCGGAAGGTCGAGAGCGCCGTCCGGACGGAAAGGGGTGACCAGCGGCGGCAGGACGCCGCGAAGGGGCACTCAGGCCGCCGGCGTCTTCTTGGCGAGCGCCTGGGTGACCCGTTCGAGCAGCTTCGCGTCGGGAGCGGAGAAGGCGTCGCGGAAGTCGCTCCACACCTCCAGGATGGCCCAGAGCCCAGCCTCGGTCCGGATGGGTGCCACCATCGCGCTCCCGGCGGTGAAGCCCACGTCCGCCCAGGCCTCACTGGAGGCGAGGGTCGACACCACGGTCGGCTTCGGACCCTGGGCGGCCTCCGCCAGGGGGCCCTTGGTGGACCCGACTCGATCGGGTCCCTGCGGCCGCTCGAGTGCGATGTGGACCGCCAGCTCCTCGCCGTCGGCGACGTAGGCCGTCACCGACGAGTAGCGGGCAAAGCGGCGCTTCATCAACTCCACTGCCTGGCGCAGCGCGTCCTCGAACGAGGGCGCCTTCTTGATCGTTTCCTCCAGCTCCTGCGCCACGCGTTCACGCCGCTGCGCCGCCTTGCGGGCCAGATCGGTCTTCCAGGGCTTCTCCTCCTCGCGGGTCAACGTCATGTTCACCTCGGTCCTGCTCCTTCCTCGGTCGGTTGAGTGATCGTCATGTCTCCGCTACGACGTTCTCACACGAGACCGCGCCCTCCGTCCACCGAGAGCACCTGCCCCGTGGTGTGGCCGCCCTCCGCGAGGAGGAACAGGATCGCTTCGACCGCCTCGGCCAGCGTCCCAAACCGTCCCGCGGGGATGCGGCGCCGTACCGCGTCCTCCGCCCCCGGAGGATCGAGCACCCCCGGGGCGACAGCGTTCACCCGGATCTGTGGGGCCAGCGCGACCGCAAGGCAGCGGGTCGCCATGACCAGCGCCGCTTTGGACGCACAGTAAGCGAGGTGGGATGGCCAGGGCCGAAGCCCGCCGAGGCTCGCCACGTTGACGATGGCCCCGCCCCCGCGCCGCCGCATGTGCGGCGCGGCGGCCTGGGTGGCCATCACCGCGGCCTTGACGTTGACGTCGAACGCCTCGTCCAGGACCTCCTCGGACATCTCGTCGAGGGGGACCCGCCGGAACACCCCCACGTTGTTGACCAGGAGGTCCGGACCGCCCAGCACCTCGGCGGCCTCTTCCACGAAGGCCGCCACCTCGCCCGGGACACGTGCGTCCGCAGGACCCGTGAACGAGCGGCGCCCGAGGCGCCGGACCGCCTCGGCCTCCTCGAGGGCGCCGCGGCGGCTTTCTCGGTAGGAGAAGGCGACATCCGCCCCCTCCCGGGCCAGCGCGCGGACGATGGCGCGCCCCAGGCCCCGGCCCCCACCGGTGACCACGGCTATCCGACCTTTCAGCCTGGGCTCACCCATGGGGCGGGAAAACCCCCGGATTATAGCACTTCGCCCGGGTTGGCCGATTCCAGGAATCGCGCGCCAACCCGCCGCGTCTCCTGTCCCTCGAGCTGCTCGACGCGGCACACGACCGCCCGGGCCCGATAGGTGTCCCGGTCGCCGAAGTGGTGGCGGAGCACCACCGGGAGCTCGATGCGCAGTGACAGCCGCGCGCCGACGAGGATGTGACGGTGGCTCTCGAAGAGGATGCCCCCGCCGCTGACGTTGAGGCTGCGGGTCAGCTCCGTGAATCGCGTGCCGGACGCATCCTCGCCGCGCACCTCCACCGGGAGATGCAGGGCGACCCGCTTGTTCCGCTCGACGAGACTCATGGCTGGCACTCCGCGGCCTCAGCCGTCGTCGGAGTAGCGCAGCAGGACCACGCTGACGTTGTCCCGGCCACCCGCCTCGTTGGCCGCGTCAACGAGGCGCGCCGTCACATCCTCGAGGGTGTCGGGGGTCGAGACGAGGATCCGGGCGATCTCCCCGTCGTCGATCATGCCGTGAAGGCCGTCCGAGCAGAGAAGGGCCACGTCCCCGGCCTGCAGGGTCTGCTCGATGATCTCGATGTCGATCGAGTCGCGCGCCCCGACCGCCTTGGTGATCACGTTGCGCAGGGGGTGGCGCTCGACGTCGTCGGAGTTCAGGATCCCCTCGCCGAGCGCCGCCGACACCCAGGAATCGTCCTGCGTGAGCTGCTGAAGCTTCCCGTCGCGCACGAGGTAGCAGCGGCTGTCCCCGGCGGAGCCGATGGTCATGGTGCTTCCGGAGACGAGCAGGGCCACCACAGTCGTGCCCATGCCGGTCAGCTCCTCGTTGCGGTCCGCCGACTGAAACACCTGGGTGTTGGCGAGTCGGATCGCGGTCTTGAGGCGGTTCGCGTCGAACGAGAGGTTGGCGTCGAGGCCCCAAGGCCAGGTGATCTCCTTCTCGACGCCGCTTCTCTCGACGAAGGCCGCGAGCGTCTCGACGGCCATCCGGGACGCCACCTCGCCAGCGTTGTGGCCACCCATGCCGTCGCAGACCGCATACAGGTTCGACTCCGGGGCCACGAGAAAGCTGTCCTCGTTCACCTTCCGGCGCCGACCGACGTCGGTTCGCCCGAACGCCTCGATCATCGGAGTGGACTCAGCATAGGGAGTTTCCGGTCCTCGGTCAAACGCGCCCCGCGCGGGCGGCCCGAATCGTCTCGGCCATGTCCCGCACCGCTCTCTCCATCCCCACGAGCAGGGCGCGGGCCACGATGCTGTGTCCGATGTGGAGCTCGCTGATCTCGCTCAGCGCGGCGATCGGGGGAACGTTGAGATACGTCAGGCCGTGTCCCGCGTGGATCTGGAGACCCAGCTTCCTTCCAAGGCGGGCGGCGTCGGTCACCTGGCGAAGCGCGCCCTCGCGGCCCCGCTCGTCGCCGGCGTCCCCCCACGCGGCGGTGTTGATTTCGACCGCCCGCGCCCCCAGCTTGTGGGCCTCTTTCACCTGCTCGAGCTCAGCCTCGACGAAGAGGCTGACCCCGATTCCGCCCTCCTGCAGCGTCTTCACGGACGAGCGAAGCTGGGCGCCGTCGAGGATCGCGTCCAGCCCGCCCTCGGTGGTGACCTCCTCCTGGCGCTCCGGCATGAGAGTGACCTGGTCGGGCTTCAGGGTGAGGGCCACCCTCACCATCTCCTGGGTCGCCGCCATGCGGAGGGTGAGCCGTGTCCGGACCACTTGACGGAGGACCTCGACGTCCCGATCCCGGATGTGCCGGCGGTCGCCGCGCAGGTGCACGGTGATCCCGTCGGCCCCGCCCAGCTCCGCGAGGACGGCCGCGTGCACGGGATCGGGCTCGGCGGCCCGTCGGGCCTCACGCACGGAGGCGACATGGTCGATGGTGACGCCGAGGCGGATCATCGCGGACACCTCATGTCGAAGCGCCCAGGTCCTGCTGCGCCGCCTCGATCAGCTGCCGCGCCCACTCGCGGATGCGGTCTTCGTCCGGCCCCTCCAGCATGAAGCGCAGCTTGGGTTCGGTGCCGCTCCAGCGCACGATCACACGTCCCTCCTCGCCCAGGGCGGAGCGCACACGCTCGCTCGTCTTCTGGAGGCTCGACATCTCTTCGAGCGGACGACGCGTTGGCAGCGTCACGCTCTCCGTGATCTGGGGCACGCGCTCGAGGGCTTCGTGCGCGAGCTCGGACAGAGGCCTTCCGGTGCGGATCATGAGCGCGATGACCTGCAGGGCCCCGATCAGCCCGTCCCCCGTCGAGGCGTGATCCAGGAAGATGAGGTGACCCGACTGCTCTCCTCCCAGGTTGAAACGACCCTTGCGCATCGCCTCCACGACGTAGCGGTCACCCACCGGGGTTCGGATGAGGCGGATCGACTGGGCCTCGAGCGCGCGCTCGAGGCCCAGATTGCTCATCACCGTGGCGACCACGGTGTCCCCGCGCAGCTCACCGTCACGTCTCATACGGGTGGCGCACATGGCCATGACCGCGTCTCCGTCCACGACCTCACCCTTCTCGTCGATGACGAGCACGCGGTCGGCGTCCCCGTCGAGGGCGATGCCGATCTGCGCACCGCGCTCCACGACCTCGCGGCAGGCGTTCTCGGGGTGGAGCGCGCCCGCGTCGCGGTTGATGTTGACCCCGTTGGGACGGACTCCGATGGCCCGGACCTTGGCCCCCAGCTCGGAGAAGACGAGCGGCGCGACGCGGTAGGCGGCTCCGTGGGCGGCGTCCACCACGACCCGGATGCCGTCCAGGGTGAGGTCCCGCGGGAACGTGTTCTTGACGTAGGCCACGTAGCGCCCACGGGCGTCCTCGAGCTTTTCGGCCCGGCCGATGGCCGAGCCCGTGCGGCGCCTTCCCAGGCGCTCCGGATCCCCGAGCAGCTCCTCTATCTCGGACTCGACGGCGTCGGGCAGCTTGAAGCCGTCGGCCCCGAAGACCTTGATCCCGTTGTCGGGATAGGGGTTGTGGGAGGCGCTGATGACGATGCCCGCATCCGCGCGCATGCTCAACGTCAGGTGGGCAACCGCCGGCGTGGGAACCGGTCCGCACAGCAGCACGCGACCGCCCATCGACGTCACGCCGGAGGCGATCGCCGTCTCGATCATGTACCCGCTGAGGCGCGTGTCCTTTCCGATGAGGACGCGGGGCGCGTGATGCTGGTCCCGGCCCGCCACGAAGGTGACGGCCCGACCGAGGGCGAGCGCAAGCTCGGGTGTCATCGGGTGAACGTTGGCCACACCGCGGATGCCGTCGGTGCCGAAGAGCGAACGAGGAGCAGATGTGGTCGCGCTCAACGATCCCTCCCCGGGGGCACGAGCCGCGCCGTCACCTCGGCGGGCTCGGTCAGGACGACGTTCGCCCCGGCGTGGCCGGAGGCGATCTCCACCGCGACCGGGAGGCGTTGGGCCGGATCGTACGAGTCAGGGATGTTCACGTAGGGTCGGAGGTCCCCGCCCACGAGCTCGCGGAGAACCGTCGCCGGCCCGGCGACCACCACCCGGACCGCGGGCGGTTCGACGCGGGCGTCCCGCCCGCGGGGACTCACCGGGAGTGCCTCGAACGAACGCTGCTCCTGACGCTGACGGATCCGCACGACCACCTTCACCTGGCCTCCCCCTTCGAGCGTCAAAAGCGGATCCTCGAGGCCCACGTTGACGAACTCCTCGACGGTGACGTCGGCACCATCGACGGACACGGGCTCGGTGAAGGCGCTCTCGATCTCCCGCACCCGGCTCTTGGGACCGCGAACGCGGATCTCACGCGGGGT
>JAJDNV010000308.1 GCA_022340545.1 Acidobacteriota bacterium
ACTGAACGAGGGATCGGCCGCCGGGCTACTCCTCCGCCCAGGTCAGGACGACCTTGGCTGCGTCTCCGGCCCGAAGTGCGGCGAAGCCCTTCTCGTATTCCTCCGCGGGCAGGCGGTGGGTGATCATCGGGGTGATGTCGAGCCCGCTCTGGCACATCACGGTCATCTTGTACCAGGTCTCGTACATCTCGCGGCCGTAGATCCCCTTGATCGTGAGGCTGTTGAAGATCACCGTGTTCCAGTCGATGGTGATGGGCTCGCCGGGGATGCCCAGCATGGCGATCTTCCCGCCGTGGCACATGCTGGCCAGCAGCTCGCGGAAGGCCCCGCCGTTGCCGGACATCTCGAGGCCGACGTCGAACCCCTCCTTCATGTCGAGCGTCTCCTGCACCTCTGGCAGCGGGCGCTCCCGCGTGTCGACACTGAGGGTTGCTCCCATCCGGGCGGCGAGGGTACGGCGGCTCGGGTTGGGGTCCGTCACCACGACGTGACGCGCCCCCGCGTGGCGCACGACGGCGGTCGCCATGAGCCCGATCGGGCCGGCCCCGGTGATCAGCACGTCCTCCCCGAGAACGTCGAACGTCAGCGCGGTGTGGACCGCGTTGCCGAAGGGATCGAAGCATGCGAGGACATCCGCGGAGATCGAGGGGTCCGCGCCCCAGACGTTGGTCATCGGGATGCACACGAACTCCGCGTAGGCCCCGGGACGGTTCACGCCGACTCCCTGGGTGTGGGGACAGAGGTGACGCCTCCCCGCCATGCAGTTCCGGCACCGGCCACACACGATGTGGCCCTCTCCGCTGACGAGGTCCCCGGGCTGGAAACCCGTCACGTTGCTCCCGATGGACTCGACCCGCCCGACGAACTCGTGGCCCACTATCATCCCCATCGGGATCGTCTTTTGCGCCCAGGCGTCCCAGTTGTAGATGTGGACGTCGGTACCGCAAATACCCGTCTTCAGGATGCGAATGAGCACGTCGTTGATCCCGGGCTCGGGGACGGGCACCTCCTCCATCCAGAGGCCGGGCTCCGGTCGGGACTTGAGGAGGGCCTTCATCGTGCGAGCCATATGTACCTCCGTAGCCGATCTGACGGCCCGGGAACGTCCTCGGGGGCACAACTATAGTTCCCCGGGCTGCGCGAAGGCGAGGTGGAAGGCCCCCCGGCTGCCCGGAGGCGGCCACAGGGTCCAGAATGCGGTGGCCGGCGAGGCCTCGCCGATGTAGCATGACGGCACCGAATCACCCCGAAGGCGGGCGACGGCTCGGGCCGTCCGGGAGCGTCCCGGTCTCCGCCCGTCGGCCCACGGAGAGCGTGCCGATGACGCAGTCCCTTCCGGAGGACAACGCCGTCCGGCGGTTGCACGCGGAGTACGCGACCGTCCGGGCCCTGGCCGAGGCCCCCTCCCTCTCCGACGCGGCCCCGAAGATCCTCCAGTCGATCTGCGAGACCTTCGACTGGGCCTACGGCGGTCTGTGGCGCGTGGATGTGAGGGCCGGGCTCCTTCGCTGTGTCCACGCCTGGCACCTCGAGCCGGAGCACGGCGGGGAGCTCGCGGCCAAGACCCGCGAGACGACGTTCAAGAGCGGCGAGGGCTTCCCGGGACGCGTCTGGGCGAGCGGTGAGCCTCTCTGGATACCCGACATCGCGAGGGAGGACGACTTTCCCTGCGCGGCGATCGCCGAGCGCGCGGGTCTTCTCACCGCTCTCGCGGTCCCGGTCCCCTTCCGGGATCGGGTCATCGGAGTGCTCGAGTTCTTCAGCGGGAAGATCCCACAGCCGGACATCGGCCTGCTCGAGATGCTGACCACGATCGCCAGCCAGGTCGGTCAGTTCGCCGAGCAGAAACGCACCGAGGAGGAGCTCGCCACGCTGTTCCGCACGTCGCGGGACATGCTCTGCATCGCCGACTTCAACGGCTATCTCCTTCGGCTGAACCCCTCCTGGGCCCGGACGCTGGGCTACACGGAAGAAGAGCTCACGTCCCGCCCCTACGTGGAGTTCGTGCACCCCGACGACCGCGACGCCACCGTCGCCGAGGCCCAGAGCCTGTCCGGAGGCAGGAACACGCTGCTCTTCGAGAACCGGTACCGATGCAAGGACGGGTCCTACCGCTGGATGTCCTGGAACGCGACGCCGGTCGACGAAGAGGGCCTGATCTACTGCTCGGTCCGCGACGTGACCGAGCAGAAGCAGGTGGCGGCGGAGCTGAAGAAGGCGCGGGAGGCCGCCGACATCGCGAACCGCGCGAAGAGCGACTTCCTGGCCAACATGAGCCACGAGATCCGCACGCCGATGAACGCAGTGATCGGGATGATCGAGCTGCTGCAGGACACCCCGCTGAGCTCCGATCAGAGAGAGTACGTCGAGACCCTCGAGGATGCCGCCGAATCCCTGCTGAGCCTCATCAACGACGTTCTCGACTTCTCCAAGATCGAGGCGGGGATGCTCGAGCTCAGTCCCATGGAGTTCGACCTCCGCGAGGCCCTCGAGAACACGCTGCGCACCCTCGGCCACCGGGCTCACGAAAAGGGGCTGGAGCTCGTCTGCCGGGTGGCCCCCGACATCCCCGAGGCCCTCGTCGGCGACGCCTCCCGGCTCCGGCAGGTCGTCCTCAATCTCATCGGCAACGCCATCAAGTTCACCGAGCAGGGCGAGGTCCTGCTGCGAGTCGACGAGGAGTCGGCCGAGCCGGGACGGTTGACCCTGCGATTCCTGATCACTGACACCGGGATCGGCATCCCGCGCGACAAGCAGGACGTGATCTTCGAAGCGTTCGCCCAGGCCGACGGCTCCACCACCCGGGAGTACGGCGGAACCGGGCTCGGCCTCGCCATCGCCGCCCGCCTCGTTCGGATGATGGGCGGGACCGTCTCCCTGGAGAGCGAGCCCGGCAAGGGCAGCCAGTTCACGTTCACCGCTCGCTTCGGGCTTCCGGACGGCGCGGACTCCCGGCCTCGCCGCCTCCCGGCCTCACTCAGGGGGCTCCGCGTGCTCGTGGTCGACGACAACGCCACGAACCGCCGGATCCTCGAAGAGATGCTCGACCACTGGGAGATGCGCCCGACGGCAGTCCCCGGAGGCCAGGCCGCCCTCGACGAGCTGGAGAGGGCGGCCGGCACCGGGGAGGCCTACCCGCTGGTTCTTCTCGACGGGAACATGCCGGGCATGGACGGCTTCGCGGTGGCGGCGCGCATCCGGGAGAGGCCCGACCTCGCGGGCGCCTCGGTCATGATGCTCACGTCCTCCGCCCGGCCCGGGGACCGGGCGCGGTGTGTCGAGCTGGGAGTCGCCGCGTACCTCTCGAAGCCCATCAGGCGCTCCGACCTCTTCGACGCCCTCACCGCGGCGGTCGCGCGGCAGTCCGGGACGCCCGTCGGGCACCCCGCGCCGACCCCCGTCCGCCCCGCCCGGCGCCAGCGACGCCTCCGCGTCCTCGTGGCCGAGGACAACGTCGTGAACCAGCAGGTCGTGATGGGCTTTCTCGACCGGGCCGGCCACGCTGCGGTCGTCGTCAGCACGGGGGCAGAGGTCCTCACCGCCCTCGAGCGCCACGACTTCGACGTCATCCTCATGGACGTCCAGATGCCGGAGCTCGACGGGTTCGAGACCACGAAGGCCATCCGCAAGAAGGAGCGCGCGCGCGGCGGCCACATCCCGATCGTGGCCCTCACCGCACACGTGGTGAAGGGCGACGCCGAGCGGTGCCTCGCGGCCGGGATGGACGCCTACCTGCCCAAGCCCCTCCGATCAAAGGATCTCTTCGCGGCGATCGAGTCGGTCCTGGAACCGGCGCTCGCGCCGGTGTCCGCCGAGCCACCGACAGGAGTGATCGACGAGCCGCGGTTGCTCGAGCGGGTCGGCGGCGACCGGAGGGCCCTCAGTGAGCTGGTGGGCGTCTTCCTGACCGACGCGCCCCATATCCTGGAGCGTATCAACGACGCGATCGACGCCGGGGACGCCCGGGCAGTGCAGGCCGCGGCCCACGCGCTCAAGGGGGCGGTGTCGAACTTCGCCGCGCCCTCGGCCACCCGGGCCGCGGCACGGCTGCAGCAGACCGGGGAGGGCGGGGACCTCGGCGGCGCCCGGACCGCCGCCGAGGTGCTGAAGCGGGAGCTCGACCTGGTCCGCGACGCGCTGAAGATGATCGTCAATCAAGATACTTGACGAAAACGACCTCGTTCTGGGCCTCGTTGAACAGCAGCTCGTCCACCATGGCGCGGGTGAGCACCAACCCGAAGCCGCCCGGACGCAGACCCTTCTCCTCCCGGACCACGGCATGGTCCATGGGACGGTCTGAGGGGTTGGAAACGGCGGCGTGGCTCAGGTTCTCGAAGCTGAATCCGCTCCCGGGGTCGGCGATGCGGTAGAGCAGCATGCGGCGGGCGCGCAGGTAGGAGATGCGGACGGTCCGGTCGGGGTCGAGCTCGCCTCCCCACTCGATGGCGTTCATCAGCAGCTCCCGGAACGCCTGGCCGACGCTGTTGCGCACGTCCTCGGGGAGATCGGTCTCCAGCTGGGCGAGAACGGCCTGGATCCGCGTGGCCGCCTGGCGATCGCAGGGCACCATCAGCTCGACCCAGTCCGGCTTGGCCGAGATCACCTCGATGGGCTTCTCCGGACCACCAGCCAGGACCTCGCTGATCATCCCGATCAGCTCGGAAGGCTCCACCGGCTTCGTCAGGTACCGGCAGGCGTGTCCGCGCAGGGCCCGGAGCACGGTCTGGGGAGCATCGTCGACGGTCATGACGATGACCTTGGGCGGCGACGGCATCTCTCGCAGGCGGGCCATCACCTCCAAGCCGTCCATCCCCGGCATCCAGATGTCGAGCAGCACGAGATCGAAGGGCTTGCGGCCCAGGCGGGCGAGGGCCGAGGCCCCGTCCACCGCGGTCTCGGCGTCGTAGCCGGCGGACCTCAGCTGCAGTCGGATCAGGTGCCGGGTCGACCGGTCGTCGTCGACGACGAGGATCCTCTGCACGGCTCCCTCGACAAAACGCGGCGTCCGTCCCCCGGTTGGAGACGGCCCGCTCGATCAGTGCTGTCAGCGTTCGAGATGATGCCGCCATCCTAGGTCGTGGGGTCTCGCGGCGTCAAGGGTGCGGGTGATTGTGTGGCGGGGAGTGGACGCCGCGGCCCCGGCCCGGCACAATGGAGGCCAGACTGGGGGTTGTCCCAACCCCGCGGAGGGCAAAGAGCACGTTGAGACTTCACTACAAGGCGATGGTTCTGGGCGTGAGCGTCCTCGCCCCCGGCCTGCTGGCCTGTGGTTCGGCGAATCACGAGCTGTCCCCCGAAGCGCCGGTGATACCGGAGGAGGCTGCCCTCCCGCTTGCCGAGGCCCCCGCCGAGCCGGACCCGGCTCCGGTGGCCGACTTCGAGCCCCTCGACCAGGCGTTTGCCGACGCCTCGACCGGACGGGAGCCACTCGAGGGTCTGGAGCCCAGCGACGAGCTCGCGAGCGAGCCGGAGCTCATACAGAAGGAGGCCCTCGAGCTCTGCCAGTCCGCGGAGCGGCTCCTGGACCAGGGAGAGGTCGAGGGGGCCCTCCAGGCCGTGGACCGGGCCTACGAGCTGATGCTGGACCTGCCGGGCAACGGCGACGACGCGTTTCTCCAGGCAAAGGAGGACATCCGCCTCCTCGCGGCCGATCTCATCAGCCGCGTGTACCACTCCGGCCGCAGCGCGGCCGCCCGGCCCACGGCCTCGTGGGACCTCGAGCTGCCCATGGTCGACAACGAGTACGTGCGGAGGGAGATCGAGAGCTTCACCACGAAGGAGCGGCAACAGTTCATCGACGGCTATCGGCGTTCGGGCCGCTTCCGTCCCATGATCCTCTCCAAGCTGGAGGAGGCGGGGCTTCCCAGCCAGCTGAGCTGGCTGCCGATGGTGGAGAGCTGGTTCAAGGTCCGGGCGTACTCCCGGGCCAGCGCGGTGGGGATGTGGCAGTTCATCTCCTCGACCGGCCAGCGCTACGGTCTCAGCCGAGACTCCTGGGTCGACGAGCGGTTCGATCCCGAGAAGTCCACCGACGCCGCCATCGGGTACCTGGTCGATCTCCACGGGATGTTCGGCGACTGGCCCAAGGCGCTGGCCGCCTACAACTGTGGAGAGGCCCGCGTTCAGCGTCTCCAGCGGCGCTCAGCGACGGAGTACCTCGACTTTTGGGATCTCTACGAGCTGCTCCCGCGGGAGACTCGGCGCTACGTGCCGCGCCTGTTCGCTGCCCTTCAGATCATCGAGAATCCCGAGAAGTACGGGATGACGCTCCCCGGGCTCGACGATCCGCCGGAGGACGTCGTCACGGTCACGGTGGCGCGCGCGGTCAAGCTCGAGTCCCTCGACTCCCTTCTCGGTCTCGACAAGGGGACGTTGGGCGACCTGAACCCCGAGCTTCGATACCGGGGCACGCCCAAGCGGGCGTACGAGCTCAAGGTCCCGGCCGGCGGAGAACAGACGCTGACTGAAGGTATCGGCTCCGTCCCCGAGTGGCGGCCGCCCCAGACCCAATACGTGATCCACCGGGTGCGGAGGGGCCAGACCCTCTCGGTGATCGCGCGTCGCTACGGGACGAGCGTCCGGGCGATCATGCGCACCAACAACCTCCGCAGCGCGAACCGGATCCGGGAGGGTCAGCGCCTTCGCATCCCGGTGCGAGGCTCGGGGGCCGTCCGGCGCACCTCACGCACTGCGGTCAACGGCGTGCACACCGTGCGGCGGGGCGAGTCGCTCGGCGGGATCGCTCGGGCCTACGGGACGACGGTGAGCCAACTCAAGAGGGACAACAAGCTGTCCTCGGACGTCATCTACCCCGGCCAGAGGCTCCGGGTGGGCCCGGCATCGAGCGGCGGCTCCGGCGGCAAGAGCTACACCGTGGCGCGGGGCGACACCCTCGGCAAGATCGCCGACCGGCACGGCGTCGGCCTGACCGCGCTGCTTCGCGCGAACGGCCTGAGCACCCGGAGCACGATCTACCCCGGCCAGGAGCTGGTGATCCCCTGATCAGTCCTCCCCCGGCCGGGGCCGGGGAGGGTGGACGGGGGACGATCAGCCGTCCCTACCGGTTGCTGGCGACTGGCCCCGCCTCGAGCCCGTGCTGCTTCTCGTACCGCATCTGGGCGGCCAGCTCCTCGATTTCCGTGATGTCGCGCCGCATCTCGCTCCACCCGTACCAGAGGGCGTAGTCCGGGTTGGCGTGAAAGGTGCCCTGGAAGGTCCGCATCCGGTGCTCCAGGAACATGACGAAGAGCCGCTGCTCGATCACCGTCGGGGCGTCGTGAAAGGTCAGCAGGTCCGGGAAGGGGTGATCGTAGCCCTCCGGCTTCTCCAGGACACGGTCCTCGTAGAGCCTGACCACGATGCGGATGGCCTCGGCCATCAGGTGGTCGACCTCCCGGATCATGTCGTCGCCCTTCTGGAGCTCCTCCTCCGCGAACGTGCGTGAGTGGCACGAGCTGCAGGTGTCGAGCATCGCGTCGCGACCCTTCTGCCAGCTCTCCTGGTCGAGGCGGGCGACGTCGGCCGCCTTCACCACGTCGAGCCGCTCGGTGGGGTTCCCCAGGGGTTCGAGGACACCCAGGGCCTGCAGGATCGTCACCCGGTCGGCTCTCCACTGCTCGTCTTCGGGCAACGGCAGGCGCACCGCGAGGAAGCCCCAGGGGGCCCGCACCTCGTGGTTGCCCTCGTCCATGTGGCAGGTCTGACAGGTCGGGGCCGCCGCCGACTCGGGCAGGACGCCGCTCTGCTTGAGCAGTGCGCGAACTCCGTGCTTCGAGGCGGAGTACATCTCCCACTGGGGGTGGTCGAAGCCCATGTGGCAGGTCTGGCAGGCCTGCGGCTGGCGTGCCTCCTGCACCGAGAAGGCGTGGCGGGTGTGGCACGCGTCGCAGGAGGCGAGGCCGAACCCGCGACCGTTGGTCTGGAGCTTCCGGATCTCGGCCTCGTTCTTCAGGCCGATCTTGTGGCAGCCGCCGCAGCCTTTCATGCCCTCCGTCATCGCCATCGGCTGGGCGTGGGCGAAGGGCATGGCCTTCATCGCCGCCCAGGCGAGCGCGTGCTTGCCCTTCTTGAACTGCTCCACCTGCGTCTCGTGGCACTCGGCGCACGTCTCGGGGGTCGGGATTCTCGCGAGCGCCGTGTCTTCCGGCGAGTTGTGCTCCTCGCCATGGCAGACGGCGCAATCCACCCCGAGCTCGGCGTGTCGGCTCGTGGTCCAGTCGGCGACCAGGCCGGGTGTGTGCCCACCGTGGCAATCCACGCAGGTGACGTCGGCGGCGAGGGGGAGGGCGAGGGCAAGGAACAAGACGACCAGGACACCGCTGCGCATCATGGAGCACCTCCAGGGGCCGATCGGGCGGGCCGGCGGAATACTACCTCAGGATGCGAACCGGGCCCATGAGGTCCGTCATGCGGCTTGGGACGCTAGTCGCTCTCCTCGTCCCGGTCGAAGAACATCGCGACCTCGAGCGGCTTCTTGAGGCTCTTGTGTTCGAGGCGATACCTGATCAGGATCGTGTCCCCGGGGGGGAGCATCGTGTAGATGGCGATGATGCGGCCCCCGTCGCTCGAGCCCTCCTCGGTGACGAGCTGCGAGCCCTCCCAGTACACCTTCACTCGGAGCGTGCCACCGGCAGGTCCCTGGCTGGCCGCAACTCGACCGAAGTAGTAGATGGAGACCTCGTCGCCGAGGCCGCTCTTGAAGTCCTTCTCGGACTGCTCGATGGTCAGGTACCGCGAGTCCGGGTCATCGAGGACTCCGAGGAGCCATTGCCGGATCCAGATCCGGACGATGTCCTTCTTGATGTCCCCCTGCGTCTTGGCGGGGCCCACCGATTCCTGGACCTTGGCCCGGAGGTCTTCGCTCCGCTGCTCGTTGAAGACCCAGACCCCACTGAAGTCGGGTTGGTCATCGGCCGCGGGGGCGACCCGAGGGACGAGGAGCCCGACGAGCAGGGAGAGGGCGAGGAGTCGAGTCAATGACCTGATTTCACTCATGTGTTTGAGGATACCGCGACTCCCGAGCGTGCACCACCGTCAAGGATTCTGGGCGCTCCGACCCTTTCGTGGCCCCGGCCCGGGAGCTGGCAAACTTCATGCTTCTCATTCTGTCTGCCGGGGCCAGTGCGCGCAGATCTTACGCCCCGGAAGGATCCGACCATGAGCAAATACCGCATCGCCTGGTTGCCCGGAGAGGGAATCGGCGTGGAGGTGATGGAGGCCGCCCGTGTCGTTCTCGACGGGCTTGAGCTGGAGGCCGAGTACATCCACGGCGACATCGGCTGGGATTTCTGGTGCCGGGAGGGCGACGCGCTCCCGAGGCGGACGGTGAACCTCCTGAAGAACGTGGATGCAGCCCTCTTCGGAGCCATCACCTCGAAACCGGTGAAGGCCGCGGCGGCCGAGCTCGCTCCGGAGCTCCAGGGCCAGGACCTCTTGTATCGCTCCCCCATCGTCCGGATGCGGCAGCTCTTCGATCTCTACGTCTGCCTCCGTCCCTGCAAGGCCTACCCCGGGAGCCCCCTGAACTACCGCGACGGGATCGACCTGGTGGTGTTCCGGGAGAACACAGAGGACCTCTATTCCGGTGTCGAGTTCTCCCCCGTGCCCCCCGACCTCGCCAAGACGCTCGAGGCCCTGAGCAAGCCCTTCGGGCGGTTCGCGGGCGCGGACGCCGAGGAGTACGCCATCTCCTGCAAGATCAACACGAAGAAGGGCTCGGAGCGGATCGCCCGGGCGGCCTTCGAGTTCGCGAGGAAGCACGGCCGCAGGAAGGTCACCATTGTCCACAAGGCCAACGTGGTGCGGGCCACCGATGGGCTCTTCCTGGAAGAAGGGAGGAGCGTGGCCCGGGAGTACCCCGACATCGAGTGCGACAACGCCAACATCGACGCGCTCGGGATGTGGCTTCTCAAGAACCCGTTCAACTATGACGTGATCGTGGCCCCCAACCTCTACGGAGACATCATCTCCGACCTGTGCGCGCAGATGGTCGGCGGTCTCGGCTTCGGCTGCTCCGGCAATATCGGGGACAATCTGGCCGTCTTCGAGCCGACCCACGGCTCGGCCCCGAAGCATGCGGGCAAGGGCAAGGCCAACCCGATCGCGACGATCCTTGCCGCCAAGATGATGCTGGACTGGCTCGGCGAGAGGGAGAAGGCAGAGCGGCTCGAGCGGGCCACCGCTGCCGTCATCGAGGAGGGTCGGATCCGCACGTACGACATGGGTGGCGGCGCCACCACCTTCGAGATGGGCAAGGCCATCGCCGACCGTCTTCCTGTGGCCAACCTGAAGTGAGGCCGGGATGAGGGAGATGGTCGTCCACGAGGTCGGGATGCGGGACGGCCTGCAGATGGAGGAGCGGGTCGTTCCGACGGAGCAGAAGACCGCCTGGATCGAGGCCGTGCTGCGCACCGGCGTCGACATCGTGCAGGTGGGTTCCTTCGTTCACCCGGGCCGCGTCCCCCAGATGGCGGACACCGATCGCCTCTTCCATCACTTCACCTCGCCCGGTGGCAACCCCGACGGCGTGCTGCTCTCGGGGCTCGTGCTGAACGAGAAGGGACTCGAGCGTGGCCTCGCCTGCGGCGTGGACATGTTCTGCATGGGCGTATCCGCTTCGGAGACCCACAGCCTGAAGAACACCCGCATGAGCGTCGCCGACGCCACCCGGCGCATCATCGCCATGGCCCGGGACGCGGAGAAGGCCGGGAAGCGCGTCCAGGTCTCGGTTCAATCGGCCTTCGGCTGCGGCTACGAGGGGCCGGTTCCCCAGGAGAGAGTCCTCGCCATCGTCAAGAGCTTTCTGGACGCGGGCCTGCGGAACCTCAGCCTCGCTGACACCGCCGGCCACGCCACCCCCGAACGGGTCGAGGACCTCTACCGGGACGTCTTCGCGCTGGATCAGGACATCGAGTGCGCCTGCCACTTCCACAACACCTACGGGCTGGCCCTGGCCAACTGCTACGCGGCGCTGCGGGTCGGCGTGGCCTCGTTCGAGGGCTCGATCGCGGGACTGGGAGGATGCCCCTTTACCGCGGTCGCGGGCGGAAACACCTGCACCGAGGACCTCGTGCACGCGCTGCAGCGCGGCGGGCATCGAGCGGACATCGACCTGCCCGCGCTCATCGATCTGGCTCGCGACGTGGCCCGATTCTTCGGCCGCGAGATGCCGGGAGCCGTCTACCGGGCGGGGGCGATCCCCGAGCGCGGCTTGATGCCCCCGGGCGCCCGGGAGGAGTGACGCCATGCCCGTGCTCTCCGGCACCCGTGTGCTCGATCTGACCAACGTCCTCTCCGGCCCCTTCTGTACGCTTCAGCTGGCGCTCCTCGGGGCCGACGTCGTCAAGGTCGAGAATCCAAAGGATGGAGATCTCGCCCGCAAGCTCGGGAACGTCCCCGAGTACAACAAGCAGCTCCGGGGCACGAGCTTCCTCGCCCAGAACTCCAACAAGCGGTCGGTCACCCTGGACTTGAAGGATGACGAGGGAAAGGCGATCTTCCGGAAGCTCGTCGCCACCGCCGACGTCGTGGTCGAGAACTTCCGCCCGGGCGTCATGATCCGTCTCGGCCTCGGCTACGAGGAGCTCGCGGAGCTCAATCCCCGCCTCGTCTACTGCGCCATCTCCGGCTTCGGCCAGACCGGGCCCGACGCCAAGAAGCCCGCCTACGACCAGATCATCCAGGGCTTGAGCGGGGTGATGGACATCAACGGGGACGAGCGGCTGCACCCCCTTCGGGCCGGGTTCCCGGTCTGCGACACCGTGGGAGGCCTGAACGCCGCCTTCGCCATCATGGCCGCCCTCTATCACCGGGAGAGGACCGGCGAGGGGCAGATGATCGACGTCGCCCTCCTCGACTCGATCATGCCCCTCATGGGCTGGGTGGCGGCAAACCTGCTGATCGGGGGCAAGCCCCCGGTGCCGATGGGCAACGACAACTTCACCGCAGCCCCTTCGGGCTCCTTCGCCACGAAGGACGGCCACATCAACATCGCCGCCAACAAGCAGGAGCAGTGGGAGGCGCTCACCGAGATCCTGGGGGTCGAGGAGCTCAAGACCGACCCCCGCTTCCAGGAGCGCGACGAGCGCAAGAAGAACCGCCGGACGCTGACGCCACTCCTCGAGGAGAAGCTCCGGACCCGCCCCACCGCCGAGTGGGTCGAGGCCCTGAACGCCCGCGGCATTCCCTCCGGGGACATCCTTCCTCTGGGCGCGGCTCTCGATCAGGAGCAGGTTCGGCACCGCGGGACGCTCGAGACCGTGGAGGTCGAAGGCGTGGGCGAGGTGAAGCTCTTCGGCCTCTCGGCCCAGCTGAGGAAGACCCCGGGCGGCATCACGTCTCCCCCGCCCCGGCTCGGGGCCCACACCGACGAGGTCCTGAGCGGGCTCGGCTACACTCGCGAGCAGGTGATGGCCCTGCGCGAGAAGGGCGTCGTCTGAGAAGGAGAGCTTCATGGGAATGACGGTCGTCGAGAAGATCCTGGCCCACGCGTCGGGGCGCGAGGAGGTCAGCGCCGGCGAGGTGCTCGAGCCCGCGGTCGACCTCGCGATGTCCCACGAGAACGCGGCGCTGGTCATCAACCGGTTCCTGGCGGTCTTCGAGGGCACGGGGCTCGAGCCGAAGGTCTGGGACCCCGCGAAGATCGCGATCATCTTCGATCACCGGGTTCCGGCAGAGTCGCCAAAGACCGCGGGCAACCAGAAGAAGGTGCGCGAGTTCGTGGCCCAGCACGGCATCACCCGCTTTCACGACATCCGCGGCGACGAGGGCGGGATCTGCCACCAGATCCTTCCCGAGAACGGCTACGTCCGCCCCGGCGCGGTCGTGGTGGGCACCGACTCCCACACCACGAGCCACGGCGCGCTCAACTCGTTTTCCTTCGGCATCGGGGCCACCGAGATGGCCAGCGTCTGGTCACTCGGCGTGGCCCTGAACGTCGAGGTGCCCGGCACCATCAGGGTCAACGTGAACGGACGGTTCCTCGAGGGGGTGGGGCCCAAGGACCTCATCCTCCATCTGATCGGGAAGCTGACGGCCAAGGGCGCCAACTTCCGGGTCATCGAGTTCCACGGCGAGACGATCCGGAGCATGCCGACCTCGGGACGCCTGACCGTGTGCAACATGACCGTGGAGGCCGGCGCCACCTCCGGCGTGATCCCCGGCGACGAGGAGACGATCCGCTACCTGCGCGAGGTGGCGGGCGTCAAGGACGACATCGAGCTCGTTCACCCCGATTCCGACGCCCCGTACGAGCAGAGGATCGACATCGACGTCTCAACCCTCGTGCCCCAGATTGCCTGTCCCCACACGGTCGACAACGTGAAGCCGGTCGATGCCGTTCTGGGAACGAAGATCCATCAGGTCGTCATCGGCTCCTGCACCAACGGACGACTCGACGACATTGCCGCCGCCGCGCAGATCCTCAAAGGAAAGAAGGTGGCGCGGGGAACGCGCATGCTCGTCTTCCCCGCGTCAGGACGCATCTTCCAGGAGGCGCTCGACAAGGGCTACGTCGCCGATCTCATGAAGGCAGGGGCGGTGGTCATGAACTCGGGCTGCGGGCCCTGCCTGGGCGTCCACGAAGGCGCCCTCGGCGACGGCGAGGTGGCGCTGTCCACCACCAACCGCAACTTCAAGGGCCGAATGGGCAACCCGCGGGGCGAGGTCTACCTCTGCTCGCCCGAGGTCGCGGCGGCGTCGGCTCTCACCGGCGAGATCACCGACCCGCGGAAGGGAGCATAGCCATGGCCAAGGTGGTCTACACGGTCGGCGACGACGTCTCGACCGACGTCATCTATCCCGGGCGTTACATGGCCACGGTGCTCGCCACCGAGACCCCGCAATACGCCTTCGTCGACGATGTCGAGTTCAGCGCGAGGCTCAACGGCGGCAAGGTGCCGAAGGGAAGCGTCCTCGTCGCCGGAAAGAACTTCGGGTGCGGCTCCTCGCGCGAGCAGGCCGTGTCGTGCCTCAAGGGATGGGAGTTCACGATCGTGGCTGCGAGCTTCGCCCGAATCTTCCTCCAGAACGCCATCAACCTCGGTCTCCACGTCGTCAGCGCACCCGACATCGAGGCTTCCGAGGGCGACGATCTCGAGATCGCCAAGCAGGAGGTCGTCAACAAGACCACCGGGAAGAGCTTCACCGTTCAGCCACTGCCGAGATCGTTCCAGGCGATCATCGACGCCGGCGGGCTCATCCCGTACACCCGCAAGCGCGTGCTCGAGGCCGCCGGGAAAGCCTGACCAGAGCGTCGGCGAAGGCTTCCCGGGACTCCGTCTGGACGGAGTTGATCCGTCTCCTATCACTTATCCCAACTGGGCCAAACCCTTTATCCCAGCTTCCGTTATCCGTTATCCTGTCTGCTCAACAACTGTTCTGCGGACACGTGGTGGAGCGATGCAGGCAGACGCGTAGCTGATCTGAGGAGGCGCGTTGGCAAAGCG
>JAJDNV010000332.1 GCA_022340545.1 Acidobacteriota bacterium
GCGATGCTCGTCCCCTGGTAGATGGTCTCGAAACCCTGCCGCAGGTTCTCTTCCACGGCCGAGCGGCCCTGGAAGTGGCCGTTGTCGTTTACGACGTCGCCGTCCTCGGTAAAGAGGGCAGCGATGGCGGCCGCGTCGCCCTCGGCCCAGGCGGCCTCGTAGTCCGACGCGAGCTGATGGAGCAGCTCCTCCTCGGTCGGCGGCGGGGCGGCGGGCTCGGGCTCCTCGGCGGCCTGGCAGCCCACCAGGACGAAGGCGGGCACGACCGCCAGGGACACCATCAGTGCGATCCGCAGGACAGTCCGCATGGGGATCCCTCCTTTCGCAGGCCTCTCGTCGAGCCTGCGTCTGCTTGTGCGGAAGACTTGTCTCGATGCGCCCGGAGCCTAGTCCGGGCGTGTTGGGGATGTCAACGGGTATTCCCGGGTATCCCGGGCGGCGGGTCCCGCCAACCCGACGTTCGCCTCTCGTTTGACGGAAGTGGTCACCGCGACTAGCATTCTTGCCTCCCTTCCCCACAGGAGAGCAGCCGATGATCGGCCAGACGGTCGCGCACTACCGGATCACCGCCAAGCTCGGCAGCGGCGGCATGGGCGTCGTGTACGAGGCCGAGGACACGAAGCTCGGCCGCCACGTGGCGCTCAAGTTTCTGCCGGCCGAGCTGGCGGACGACGCGACGTCACTCGAGCGGTTCCAGCGCGAGGCGCGCGCGGCGTCGGCCCTCAACCACCCCAGCATCTGCACCGTTCACGCCATCGACGTCCACGAGGGCCGGCACTTCATCGCCATGGAGCTCCTCGAGGGCCAGACGCTGGCCGAGCGGATCCGCACCGGCGCCTTCGATCTCGGGTCGCTGCTGGACCTGGGGACGCAGCTGGCGGATGCCCTGGAGTCCGCGCACGCCAAGGGCATCGTTCACCGCGACCTCAAGCCGGCCAACGTCTTCGTGAGCCCCCGAGGCCAGGCGAAGATCCTGGACTTCGGCCTCGCCAAGATTGAGGCCTCACGGGCGGGCGAGTACGGAACCTCGGAGGCGCCCACCGCCATCCCGCAGAGGGAGCTGACCCAGGCCGGCTCCACCATGGGCACGGTGTCCTACATGTCGCCGGAGCAGGCGCGCGGGCAGCTCACCGACGCCCGCACCGACATCTTCTCGCTCGGCACCGTGCTCTACCAGATGGCAACGGGCACCCTGCCCTTCCCGGGCGAGACGTCTGCGGTGGTCTTCGACGCCATCCTCAACCGGGAGCCGGACCCGCCTGGCCAGATCAACTCCACCTTGCCGGACGAGCTCGGCCGAATCCTGGGGAAGGCCCTGGAGAAGGACCGCAACCTCCGCTACCAGACCGCCACCGATCTCAAGACGGATCTCCTCCGCCTCAAGCGCGACACGGAGTCCGGCCGCCGCCGGGCCGCGGAGCTCGCCGACTCGCGGGGGGGGACGGGCGAGCGCCCGGCCGACAAATCGATCGCCGTCCTCTACTTCGAGAACCGGAGCGGGGAGAAGGAAGACGAGTACCTCCGCGACGGGGTCACCGAGGACATCATCACCGAGCTATCCAAGATCAAGGGGCTCAAGGTCTTCTCTCGCCCGACCGTGCTGGCCTTCCGTGACAAGCCGGTGACCCCGGTCCAGATCGGGCAGCAGCTGGGGGCGGCGTGCGTGCTGACCGGCAGCCTGCGCCGCGCCGGGAGCCGGCTCCGCATCACCGCCCAGCTCGTGGACGCGAGGACCGACTTCCCGCTCTGGTCGGAGCGCTACGACCGCCAGATGGAGGACGTCTTCGAGCTCCAGGACGAGATCGCCCGGAAGATCGCCGAGGCCCTGCGCGTCACCCTCTCGCCCCAGGAGCAGGAGGCCCTGGCCGCCAGGCCCACCGAGAACCTGCAGGCGTACGACCTCTTCCTTCGCGGCCGCAGCTACACGCGAAGCCTCACCCAGCAGGACCTGGAGTTCGCCCTCCAGATGTTCGAGCAGGCCGTCAAGCTGGACTCCGGGTTTGCCCTCGCCCACGCGGCGATCGCGAGCGTGTGCGTCGAGTACCAGCTGCACTTCGACCCGGGCGAGACCTGGATCAAGCGCGCCGAGGCGGCCAGCGAGACGGCGAGCCGCCTCGACGAGGATCTGCCCGAGGTGAGGGTCGCCCAGGGGTGGATCCGCTACGCCCGCCGCGACTATCCCGAGGCCGTCCGCCTTGCCCAGGAGGCCATCCAGCGGCAGCGCGACTGCGAGGGGGCCTACTACCTGATGCTGCGGTCGCTCTTCGCGGCGGGGCGCTACCAGGACGTCGCCGCCGTCGCCGAGAAGGCGATCGAATCGAGCGGCACGGACTACAACGTCTATGTGCCCGTCCTGGGCGCGCTCGGGGCCCTCGGCAAGAAGGAGGCCCTCGACAACATGAGGCAGCGCGTGATCCTGGCCCTGGAAGACCGCCTCAAGGCGGTCCCCGAGGACGCCCGTGCGCGCATGATCCTGGCCGGCGCCTACGCGGCCGTGGGCCAGCCCGAGGCGGCCGGGCGCGAGATCAACCTGGCCATCACCTTGCGTCCCAACGATGGGCTGGTCCAGTACAACGCGGCGTGCGCATTCTGCGGGCTGGAGCGGAAGTCCGAGGCCCTGGTCGCTTTGAGGAAGGCCTGGGAGGCGGGCTTCCGCTCGTCGGACTGGGTGCGTCGCGACCCGGACCTCGCCTCTCTCCACGGCGAACCCGAGTTCGAGAGGCTCTATCCGCCAGGTTCCGACGGCGACTGAGCCCGCCGCCCGCCCGAGGACTGTCCTACCGGGCGTGCTCGGAGGAGTGCGACTCCTCGAGGTGCTCGGCCTGCTCCTTCGTGAAGTAGACCGCCTTGAAGGCCGCCACCGCTGCCCGCAGCTTCTCGACGTTCGCCAGGTCCGTCGTCTGCTTCGTCCTCATCGCGTAGAAGAGGATCTCGTGGCAGGGCTTCACCTTGGCCGCCCACTGCGGGTCGTCGAGCTTGAGGCGCTGCTGCAGGAAGTACTGCGTGACGATCGACGCCATCTCGTCGGCGTGGGTGTCCTTGTTGACCACCCAGCGGATGAGCTGGTTGGCGTTCTTCCCCGGATCCGCCGACAGCTCGACGATCGAGTCCATGGATTTCTGGATCGTGGTGATGTGCTCCTCGAGCATCTGGAACCGCATCTCGTCTCCATAGATGCCGCACGGGATCTGGCAGTGGCCCTCGACTGGCTTCGGCACCAGGGCCATCGTCAGGGCCAGGCCCATCACCATCCCGATCAGCGTGCGCACGTTCTTCTGCTTCATGTCTCGTCCTCCCCCTTCGGCGGCACTGCCGCCCGGCCGGTCCTGGATCTCGTCAGCTTCCGGACATCCCTCTCGGGGGCCCTGCCGACGGGCGAGAAGGATACGGGCTCTCCGGTACCGTTGTCGACCGACCGGGCGGCACCGTCCGGGCGACGCGGCCGCCAACGGGGGTTGGCGCACTCTGGATAATGCCGGTCTCGTTGAAACGGAGTCGGGCCGGGCCGCGTATTCCCTTGTGAGGACGACTATGAAAACACGCTTCGGCTGGTTGCGACGCGTCGCCCTGG
Source organism: Acidobacteriota bacterium (assembly GCA_022340545.1). Lineage (GTDB taxonomy): Bacteria > Acidobacteriota > Vicinamibacteria > Fen-336 > Fen-336 > JAJDNS01. Next base: position 3,572 of record JAJDNV010000332.1, read on the forward strand.
CCGCCGTGCTCCTGCTGGCCGCGGCCCTGCTCACGATCGCCCCCGACCTCGCGAAGATGGACCTCGGGAGCCTCTCCTCCCGGGAGGGCTGGCAGCTCCCGGATCGGGTCATCGAGTCTCTCCGTATCCAATCGGGTGAACATGTGGCGGACGTCGGCGCCGGCGATGGCTACTTCACCTTCCGGCTGGCGGCGGCGGTGGGACCGTCCGGGAGGGTCTACGCGGTCGAGGTCGACGACGAACGCGTGGCGGAGCTGGAGCGTCGCGCCCGCGAGGGCAGTCACGATAACGTCGTGGTGGTGAGGGGTGAATACGCGGATCCACTCCTTCCCGACGGCGCGATCGACCTGGTTCTCTTCTGCAACTCGTACCACCACATCGAGGACCGGGTGGCCTACCTCGATCGCCTTCGGAGCGATTTCGCCGACGAGGCCCGCGTGGCCGTCATCGACCTGAAGGGCAGCCTCCTCGTCCGGCTCCTCGCGCCTCCCGGTCACTGGACCACGGTGGAAACGATGACCCAGGAGATGGAGGAGGCGTCCTACGTGCTCGCCGAGAGCTTCGACTACCTGCCGGCCCAGAGCTTCGTGGTGTTCCGACCCGGGCCCCGCTGAGATCGGTGTCCGCCGCCGGTGTCGCCCGCGTCTTCATCATCTGCCGCCCCACGGGCCGGCAGGGGAATATCATCCAGACTGGCTTCGTTCTACCCGCATGAAAGTCGCCTTCCCTGCATGAGAGTCGCCTCGCCCGCATGAGACTCGCCAATCCCCTTGCTCGCTACGCGCGTTGGCTCCACACCCGGTGGCCGGCAGGTACCGTCGAGAAGATGCCCAGCGTGCGTCCCGATGGCTCGACGGACATCCCCGAGCTCTACGTGGTGGGCGACCTCACGGGGGTGCCACTCCTCAAGTTCGCCTCCGACAGCGGGGCGGGCGCGGTGGAGACGATCGCCGCGGACTCGCAGTTCGAGAGGCGTACGCCTCGGGACGACGTCCTCGACCTCGTCATCGTCGGGGCCGGCGTCTCGGGGATGGCGGCGGCCCTCGCTGCACGCAAACGTGGCCTGCGCTTCGAGATCCTCGAGGCCTCCGAGCCCTTCTCCACCCTCGTGAACTTCCCTCGGGGGAAGCCCATCTACACCTACCCCACCGACATGACACCGCGGGGAGACCTCCAGTTCACCGAGCGCTCCTCGGTGAAGGAGGGACTCCTCGAGGAGCTGCGGGACATGACGACGGGGGCGGGGATTCAGGCACGCCCGGCACGGGCGGAGCGGATCAGCCGCCGGGAAGGCGTCCTGGGGGTGCACCTCGCCGGGGGCGAGGTCCTCCGCGCCCACCGCGTGATCGTCGGCATCGGACGGTCGGGCAACTTCCGCAAGCTCGGCGTGCCCGGAGAAGACCTCGACAAGGTCTCCAACCGCCTCCACGACCCCAAGGACTACTGCGGGCAGGACGTCCTCGTGGTGGGAGGCGGCGACTCCGCCCTCGAGACCGCCATCGCCCTCGGTTCCTGCGGCGCTCA
>JAJDNV010000334.1 GCA_022340545.1 Acidobacteriota bacterium
CGCACCTCGTCGCGGCCGCTCCGGAGGAGGGCATTCTCCCGGTACCACGCCTTCCTCTGGGTCGAGTCGTACTCGAACTTCCGACACACCAGCACCGTCGGCTCGGACCCGCCAAGCATCCCACCCCCGGCATTCGAGGTCCCGCCCCGAATGGAGTGCCTCACGCCGTCGACGGCAACGACATTGCGCGTCGCGGTACCGACCTCGATCCGCTGGGCCTGCAGCTCCGAGCCATCGCCGTCGTCCCGGATGCGTGGGGCACCCTCCGTCATCTGCAGGACCTGGCTCTGGCCGCTGTAAACGGCCCGCTCCGCCCAGGCCTTCCGTCCGGGCTCGGTGAAGACCACGTGTCCCCTGAACTCGGCGGACCCGAGGGTCCCGGTGGCCGGATCCAGGTCCGCCTGGATGCTCAGGCACTCCACCTGCCTCTCCGGCTCCTTCGAGGGTGGGACGGGCGTGGTTGAGAGGACGACAATGCCCCGCCCCTTCTCCCCGGGCCCTCCCCAGTCCCGGGCGTGCAACCCGGCCAGGCGACCTTCTTCGTCAAACGAGAACTCGATCTGGCGCGCCTCCATCCGGCGCATCTCCGGGGGTTCCTTCGGGCCCGGCCAGAGCACGAGAGAGGCGTTGTTGGTGGCCGTCGCATTCTCGACGAGGCCATCGTCGCCAAAGAAGGCGTTCAGCCGGCGGCACCGGAGGCGCCGCTCACCCCCCCCGGGAAGCGGGGCGCCGGAGATCTCCCCGTTGCCTCCGATGCGCAGGTCCACGTCTTCGATCGCCGCCGCGCGCCGGAGGCCCTCGAGGTCGCGGTCGAGCATCACCTGAAGCCGCTTCGAGCGAAGGATGCGCGGGCCCTGGCGCACCTCGACCCCTCCCCCGAAGTTGAAGACCCGCGTCTCGCGCGAGCCCTGCGCCCGGGCGGCGTCGATCTCCGTCGGCCCTCCCCCGGCCTTGTCCTCGAAGCGGAGCCGGACGTTCTCCCGGAGCACGAGCACGTCGCCCGCCACCCGGTACACCGCCCCCCGCGCACTGCCCGACGCCCTTCCCTGCCGGAACTGCACGTCGTCCTTCGTGACGACGCGTCCCTGGTCCCCGAGGTAGTCGAGGCTCTCTGTGGTGAGCTCGAAGCCGTCGGCGGTGACGACATGGACGTTGCCGCGGAAGCGGGCGTGCTCTCGCGCCGCCTCGTAGATGCCTTCGTCGGCAGTCACGGTAGCGGTGGACTCCTCGCCCCGCGATACGAAGGGGAACCGGACCTCCACCCCCTGGAAGTGCTGCTGGCCTCCCTCGTCTCCGCTCATGGCCCGGGCCTTCAGCTCGACCTTGCGCTCCCCTTCCCGGAAGACGTCGAAGGCCATGTTCTCGATGGTCGTCCCCGCGGGGGGCTCGGATCCCTCTGGCTCCGGCGGTCCCGCGGGCCGGGAGCGCCGCAGGCTCCAGACGACGGCCACCGCCACCAGGAGAACGACCCCGAGAAGAACGCGTCGAAGCTTCTGCGTGGCCGCGGGTCTCATCGCCCCGATCCCGCGCACCAGCCGTTACCGACAGTGACCCTCACTCTGGCATTGTACCGTCCGTTCCCGGGGCAGCCGGTAGCGCAGGGTCTCAGGGTGCAGGTTGCGAGTGGTCGCCAGGCCTGACCCCGTCCGTCTGTCCCTTCCCTGGGGACAGGCGGACGTCCATGGCCTATCTCAAGGATTCCCCCGGCCTGTAGGAGGCGACGCTGGCGCGTCGCGGCGTGCACTCGGGGTCGACGCTCGTCTCGCAAGCTCGACTTCGCGTCCCCCGAGCCCCCTACGTGGGGAGGGATGGGGAGGGGGGTTATTGAACCGGTTGCGGCTGGCCAACAGGCCCGAAACCGTCCGCGTGTCCTTCCTTGGGACACGCGGACGCAGCAGGGCCTGACTCAAGCATTTCCCTCCCCCTACGTGGGGAGGGTTAGGGAGGGGGGTCAATGAATAAATGGGAGTCAACAACAACGAACTGTCGCCTGAACGGAACCCCATTCAACGTTCAGGCGACGGCAGTTCTTCGAACTCGCGGCCGAGCCGGCCCATGTTCCGGAACTTCCGGTACCGCCCTTCCAGCAGCTCCTCGAGCGGCTGGCGGGACAGCTCGTCGAGCTGTCGGGCGAGGACCGCGTCGAGGCGACGGAAGAGCTCCTCGTGGTCCACGTGGGCCCCGCCCGGGGGCTCCTCGATCACCTCGTCCACCAGCTCGCGGCCAGCGAGGTCGGCGGCGGTGATCTTCATCGCGATCGCGGCCTCTTCGGCCCGCGAGGAATCGCGGAAGAGGATCGAGGCACACCCCTCGGGTGAGATCACCGAGTAGATCGCGTGCTCGAGCATGTTCACGCGGTCGCCGATGGCGACCGCCAGCGCCCCGCCGCTGCCGCCCTCTCCCGTCACCGTCACGATGATCGGCGTCCGCAGACCCGCCATCTCCCGCAGGTTGTAGGCGATGGCCTCCGCCTGTCCGCGCTCCTCGGCCTCGATGCCCGGGTAGGCCCCCGGGGTGTCGACGAAGGTGAGAACCGGCCGCGAGAACTTGGCCGCCATCCGCATCACCCGGAGCGCCTTGCGATACCCCTCCGGCTTGGGCATGCCGAAGTTGCGGTAGATCTTCTCCTTTGTGTCGCGCCCCTTCTGGTGGCCGATCAGACAGACCGGCCGATCGTGGAAGAGGCCGAAGCCACAGACGATGGCAGGATCGTCCGCAAAGCGGCGATCGCCCTTCACCTCCGTCCAGTCGGCGAGCAGGGCGTGGACGTAGTCGAGGGCGTAGGGACGGTTGGGGTGTCGAGCCACCAGCGTCTTCTGCCACGGCGTCAGCTTCGCGAAGATCTCACGCCGCTGCGCGTCGAGCTCCTGGCGCAGACGGCTGGCTTCGCGCTCCTTGCCAGGGTCGCCCGGCCACTTCTCGAGCTCGTCGAGCCGCTTCTGCAGCTCCAGAAGCGGCACTTCGAAGTCCAGCTCGGCCATGATCCTCCTCTGCCCGCCGCCGCTCAGATCCCACGGCGCGGACCCGCGCTCCGAGACAGGACGAGGGCCCCGGGACCGAGGAGCGCCTCGACCTCGTCACGGAGGACGCTGCCCGGCCGCACGCGATAGGCGGCGCTCGGCGCGAGGGCGACTGCATAGGCCCCGGGCCGGACGATCTCCAGCGTCACCGGGCAGTCGCCCCGATGCGAGCCGAGTATATCCCGGAGCCGCTCCCCCTTCGATCGGTCCCAGCCCCGGGCGGGCACGCGGATGGTCACCGATCGTGCCTCGGCCAGCTTCGCCTGCTCGAGCGGCATCACGTCCGAGGCGAGCAGTCGGGCCCGTCCTTCGTCCGGCGTCTCCGCCCGACCCTTCACGAGGACCACCTGATCGTCGGCGAGGCGGCCCGCCGTCTTCTTGTACGTCTCCGGAAAGACCAGGCACTCCACGCTGCCCTCGAGATCCTCGAGGACGAAGCTGGCCATCCGATCGCCCCTCTTGGTCTTGATCAGGCGGAGTGCGGTGACGATTCCGCCGACCGACACCTCGCCGTTGGCCCCGGCCTGGTCGAGACGCCCGGTGCTGGCGCTCGCCCACTGCTCGAGCTCGCCTCGGAACCGCTCGAGGGGGTGCCCAGTGATGAAGAAGCCGAGGGATTCCTTCTCGAAGGCCAGACGCTCCGCCTCGGGCCAGGCCGGGGCGTCCGGGACTGGCTCGGGTCCTGCCCCTTCCGCGGCCGGGTCTTCGAGCATTCCGAAGAGGCTCGACTGTCCCTGCTCGCGGTCGCGCTGTCGCTTCTGTCCCGCGTCCATGGCCCGGTCGATCGCCTTGAACAAAGCCGAGCGCCGCTCGTCGATCGAGTCGAACGACCCGCTCTTCACCAAGCTCTCGACGACCCGTCGGTTCACCGCCCTGAGGTCCACCCGATCGCAGAAGTCGAAGAGCGAGCGAAAGGCCCCCCCCTCCTCGCGCGCGGTCAGCATCGCCTCCACCGCACCCTCGCCCACGTTCTTGATGGCGGCCAGGCCGAAGCGGATGTCGGTGGCGGGTGCGGCGGGCCCGCCCCCGGGCGTCTCCTCCCCCTCGGCCACGGCCCGGGGGACGACGGTGAAGAACTTCTGGGCCTCGTTGACGTCGGGCGGGAGCACACGGATCCCCATCTCCCGGCACTCCCCGATGTACTGGACCATCTTGTCGGTGTTGGCCCGCTCCGAGGTGAGAAGCGCAGCCATGAAATACGCCGGGTAGTTCGTCTTCAGGTAGGCCGTTTGGTACGCGAGCCAGGCGTAGGCGGCAGAGTGCGACTTGTTGAACCCGTACCCGGCGAACTGCTCCATCAAGGACCAGACCCTGCGCGCCTTCCTTTCCGGCACCCCGTTCTTGGTGCTCCCGGCGAGGAACTTCTCCATCTGCGTGGCCATGACCTCGACCTTCTTCTTCCCCATGGCCTTGCGGAGGATGTCGGCCTCCCCGAGGGTGAAGCCGGCGAGGGCCGAGGCGATCTTCATCACCTGCTCCTGGTAGACCATGACGCCGTAGGTCTCCTTCAGGATCGGCTCCATCGAGGGGTGCTCGTAGGTCACGCGGGTCTGGCCGTGCCGGCGACGGATGAAGTCGTCGATCATCTGCATGGGCCCGGGCCGGTAGAGCGCGTTGAGCGCGGTCAGGTGCTCGAGTCGGTCTGGCTTGAAGCGCTGCAGGATGTCGCGCATGCCGTCCGACTCGAACTGGAAGAGACCGCTGGTCTTCCCGGCGGTGAAGAGCTCGAAGGTCTCCGCGTCGTCGAGCGGGATCTTCTCCGGGTCGACGTGGATCCCGAGCTGGGCCTCCACCATCTTCACGCAGTTGTCGATCAGGGTGAGGGTGCGGAGGCCGAGGAAGTCCATCTTCAGCAGGCCGACCCGCTCGCAGCCCTTCATGTCGAACTGGGTCGTGACGTCCCCGGTGTTGCTCTTGAAGAGCGGCACCAGGTCGGTGAGCGGCTGGGGGGCGATCACCACCCCCGCGGCGTGGGTCGAGGCGTGCCGGGTCGTGCCCTCGAGCCGCTTGGAGATGTCGATCAGCTCCTTGACCTGCGGCTCCTTGTCGTAGGCCTCCTTGAGTGGCGGGGACTCCATGAGGGCCCGCTCGAGCGTCATCTTCAGGTCGAACGGAATCATCTTGGCGATCTTGTCGACCTCGGCGTAGCTCAGATCCATCACCCGGCCCACGTCACGGACGACGGCCTTCGCCTTCATGGTCCCGAAGGTGATGATCTGGGCCACGTTCTCCCGGCCGTACTTGCGGGTGACGTACTCGATCACCTCCCCGCGGCGGGCCTCGCAGAAGTCGATGTCGATGTCGGGAGGGCTGATGCGCTCCTCGTTCAGGAAACGCTCGAAGATGAGGTCGTTTTCGATGGGGTCGATGTCGGTGATGCGCAGGCTCCAGGCCACGAGGCTGCCCGCGGCCGATCCCCGCCCGGGGCCCACGGGGATGCCCTGCTCCCTCGCGTAGCGTATGAAGTCCCAGACGATGAGAAAGTAGCCCGAGAAGCCGACGCGCCGGATGACCCCGATCTCCTTCTCGAGCCGGGCCTCGTAGTCCGCTACCGGATGACGGAGCCGTCCCGCCTCGGCCAGGGGATCGAGTCCGCGGCGCCGCTCGGCGAAGCCGGCGCGCGTCACCTTCTCGAAGTAGCTCTCGATCGTGAAGCCTGGCGGCACCTCGAAGGCCGGCAGCGACGACACTCCCTTCAGCGTGAAGTCGCACATCTCGGCGATCTGCACGGTGGAGCGGAGCGCCTCGGGATGGTCGGGGAAGAGCGCAGCCATCTCCTCCGGGCTCTTCAGGTAGAACTCGCTGGTGTCGAAGCGAAGCCGCTCCGCATCCTGCACCTTCTTGCCCGAGCCGATGCACAGGAGGACGTCGTGGGCCTGGTTGTCGTCCTTGTGCAGGTAGTGGGCGTCGTTCGTCGCGGCCAGCTTCAGCCCCGTCTTCTCCCGGATCCGAAGCAGGGCCTGGTTCACGCGGCGCTGCTCCGGGATGCCGTGGTCCATCACCTCCAGGTAGAAGCGGTCCTTGCCCAGGATCTCGGAGAAGAGCCCCACGGACTCGAGGGCGGCAGCGTCGGCCCCGGCCAGCAGGTGCTGGGCGATCTCGCTCGAGAGGCACCCGGACAGTCCGATCAGACCCTCGCTGTGGTCGGCGAGGATGTCCTTGTCGATCCGCGGCCGGTGGTAGAAGCCCTCCAGATACCCCATCGAGACGAGCTTGACGAGGTTGTGGTACCCCGTCTCGTTGCTCGCGAGGAGCGTGAAGTGGTTGTAGGCCTCGGAGGCGCTCGCCGCCTGGCGCGAGAAGCGGCTGCCGGTGGCCACGTAGATCTCGCAGCCGAGGATCGGCTTCAACCCCCGGTCCCGGCAGGCGTCGTGGAAGCTCACCGCCCCGAACATGTTGCCGTGGTCGGTGATGGCCATGGCCGTCATGCCGAGGCGCTCGGCCTCCCCCACGAGCTCGCCCACGTGGCCGGCGCCGTCGAGGAGACTGTACTCGGTGTGCAGATGGAGGTGGACGAAGTCTGGCTTGACGCTCATTCCCACTCGATCGTGGAGGGAGGCTTGGTGCTCACGTCGTAGACGACGCGATTGATGCCCCGCACCTCGTTGACGATCCGGCTCGAGATCCGGCCCAGCAGCTCGTAGGGCAGGCGGACCCAGTCGGCGGTCATCCCGTCCAGCGACTCCACCGCCCGCAGGGCAATCGTGTACTGGTAGGTGCGGTCGTCGCCCATCACGCCCACGGAGCGGACCGGGAGCAGGACCGCGAAGGACTGCCACATCTTCCGGTAGAGCCCCGCCCGCTTGATCTCCTCGATCAGGATGGCGTCCGCCGCTCGCAGCAGGTCGAGGCGCTCCTTGGTGACCGGCCCCAGAATGCGCACGGCCAGGCCCGGGCCAGGGAAGGGCTGGCGATGGACGAACTCGTCATCGAGACCCAGCTCGAGGCCGACCCGGCGAACCTCGTCCTTGAACAGCCACCGCAGCGGCTCCACGAGCTTGAATTTCAGCGACCTCGGGAGCCCGCCCACGTTGTGGTGGCTCTTGATCACCGCCGACGGCCCCCGCACCGACGTCGATTCGATCACGTCGGGATAGAGCGTCCCCTGGGCGAGGAAGTCCGCCTTCCCTACCCGGCGCATCGAGGACTTGAAGACCTCGATGAACTCGCGCCCGATGATCTTCCGCTTGCGCTCGGGGTTCGAGACGCCCTTCAGCTTCGCGAGAAAGCGCTTCGACGCGTCGACGAACACCACCTTCAGGTGAAGCCGCTCCGCAAAACGCTTGCGGACCTGTTTCGCCTCGTCCTTCCGCAGGACTCCGTTGTCCACGAACACACAGGTCAGGCGGTCGCCGATTGCGCGGTGGACCAGCATTGCCGCCACCGCGGAGTCGACGCCCCCGGAAAGCGCGCAGATGACCCGGCCCTTCGGCCCCAACTGCTCGCGGATTCTGTTCGTTGCCTCCTCGACGAAGGAGGCGGCGTTCCAGTCCCGACGGCAACCGCAGGCGTCGAGGAAGTTGCCCAGGACCGCGAGGCCCTCCTCGCTGTGCACCACCTCGGGGTGAAACAGCATCCCGTAGAGCCGGCGGTCGGCATCCTCGATGGCCGCGATGGGGTTCGTCTCCGTCGCCCCCACCACCTCGAAGCCGTCCGGGGCCCGCCGGATGTCGTCACCGTGGCTCATCCAGACCCGCGTGCGCGGACGCAGCCCGCGGAACAGCGTGCCGCCGGCCCTTGGCAGGAAGAGCGCCTGCCCGTACTCGCGCTGCCCGGACCGCTTCACCTCCCCGCCGAGGATGTGGCTCATGATCTGCATGCCGTAGCAGATGCCCATGACGGGGACACCAAGCGAAAAGATCTTCCGGTCGCAGCGGGGCGCACCCCGCTGGTGGACGCTGTCCGGGCCTCCCGAGAGAACCACGCCCCGGATCCCGCGGGCCGCGAGCGCCTCAGCCTTCGTGCGGGGCGGCAGGATCTCCGAGTACACCTGCAGCTCCCGCAGCCGGCGGGCGATCAGCTGGGTGTACTGGGAGCCGAAGTCCACGATGGCAATGGTCTCTCTCTCCATGAAGCTCCCTGGAACGACGGATTATACCCTCCACTCCCCGGTCCCTTCTGGCCACGGCGCCGCGCTGAACGGTGTATAGTGCGGCCGCCTTGACGCGCCGCCTGTCCCTCCTCGTGGGATTCGCCCTCGCCGCCTTTGCCTGTGGCGGCGCACCGCCCGTTCGTGCCCCGCTGTTTCCGCTCGCCGCGGCCTGGGAGGCCCAGCTCGACGACTTCGTGATCTCCCCGCTCGCGGCGGACGCGCGCCACCTCTTCGTGATCACGCGCCGCGGGACGATCGTCGCCTTCGACCAGGGTTCCGGGGCCGTCCGCTGGCGATTCGAGGGACGCCCCGGACGCCTCACCGGAGGTCCAGGGAGGCTGATCCTGAGAGAGCCGGACGGAACGGTCTCGAGCCTGCGGGTGCGGAACGGGGACATCCGCTGGACCACCAAGACCGGCGTGACCGGTGATCTACCCGCCACGCTGGACGGGGACCGGCTCTATGTCTCCGGGCGAGGGCTGAGCGCGATGGACGTCGAGTCGGGACAAGTCCTCTGGACGGAGGCCTCGCCTGCCGACGTCACCGCTCCCCCCGCGGCGACTGCCGCCCGGCTCCTGGTCGGCGAAGCCGACGGCACCCTCCGCTGCCTCGATCGGGCCACGGGGGTTTCCCTCTGGACCCATCAGACCGGAGGCCCCCTCAAGGCACCGCCGCTCGTCGACGAAGAGCGAAGGCGGATCTACCTGGGCACGACCGACCGCCGCATCCTGGAAGTCAAGCTCGACAAGGGCGAAAAAGGCTGGGCCTGGAAGGTCGGCGCCGACATCCAGTCCCCGGGTCTCCTTCTCCCCGACCGCGTCTTGTACGCTTCTTTCGACGCTGTTCTGTATGCTCTGCACCGTGGCGGCAACCTCGCGTGGAGGAGCACGCTGCCCTCGAGGCCGCTGTCCGGGCCCCTCCAGTTGGACGGGCACGTCCTCATCGCCTGCCACGAGAACGAGATCCTCGGCTTCGATCTCGAGACCGGGCGATCGGTCGGCAGCCTGCGCACCGCCGCCGAGATTCGATCGCCCCCCGTCATCGCGGGGCGACGCATCTTCGTCGGGCTCCGCAACCGCTCCGTCGTAGCCTACGCCCTGCCGGATGCGGCACAATGAAAGGGAGATGACTGCACCCACGCTCGCCGCAAGACGCGTCTCCGCCCGCGATTGGGTTGAGCTGACCAAGCCGCGGATTACCGCGATGGTCGTCTTCACGACGCTCGTGGGCTTCGTGACGTCGTCCTCCGACCCGGTCCCGCTCCTGCCGTTGCTGGCCGCTCTGACCGGAACGGCGTTGGTGGGGGCGGGGGCCGCTGTCCTCAACCAGGTCCTCGAGCGGAGCACGGACGCCCTCATGCTCCGCACCCGGCAGCGCCCCCTTCCCGCCGGCCGCGTCACCGCCACCGAGGGGTCCACATTCGGCTCGGTCCTGACCGCGTGTGGACTCGGGCTCCTTCTGTGGAAGTCCGGACCGCTCGCCGCGGCGGTGGCCGCCCTGACCCTCTTCAGCTACCTGGCGATCTACACCCCGCTCAAGCGGCGCACCCCGTTCGCGACACTGGTGGGCGCAGTCCCTGGGGCGCTGCCTCCCGTGATCGGATGGGCCGCCGCCCAGCGCTCGCTCGACGGGGGAGCCTTCGTCCTCTTTGCCATCGTCTTCCTGTGGCAGGTGCCCCACTTCCTGGCCATCGCCTGGCTGTACCGTGACGACTATGCCCGCGCCGGCTTCCCGATGCTCCCTGTCGTGGATCGCGAGGGGGTCTTCACCGCCCGGCAGACGGTCGTCCACAGTCTCGCCCTCCTGCTCGTGAGCCTGGCCGCGGCCAGCCTCGGAGGGGCGGTGTACCTCGGCGGGGCCTTCGTCCTCGGCGTCGCCCTGACGCTCTTCGCGCTTCGCCTGATGTCATCTCGGGACCTGGCCGCGGCCCGCGGGCTCTTCCTGGCCTCGGTCCTCTACCTCCCTGCGCTGTGCTCCCTCCTCCTCGCGACCCGTCTGTGAGGCCGCCTGGCGCCCGCCCCGACTGCGGATGACCCTCTCCGACCTGCCCACCGTCAACGCGGCCCTGAATGCGTTCGCCGCGGCCCTCCTCGCCCTGGGCTGGGTTCTCATCCGTCGCGGACGACGCCGGGCCCACCGCGCGGCGATGCTGGCCGCCGTCACCTGCTCGGCGCTGTTCCTCACGTCGTACCTCGTCTACCACGCCGAGGTGGGGTCCGTGCGGTTCACCGGAGAGGGACCGATACGGATCGTCTACTTCACCGTCCTCTTCACCCACACGGTCCTGGCGGTCGTGATCGTGCCCCTCGTCCTGCTGACCCTCTCGCGTGCGCTGCGGGGCCGCTTTGCCGCTCACCGCGCGGTGGCCCGGCTCACACTGCCCCTTTGGGGGTGGGTGTCGGTCTCGGGAGTCGCCGTGTACTGGATGCTCTACCGGCTCTGAGATCCCGAACCCGCCCCGCGCGCGCGGCTTCGCGCCTACCGAGCCCCGCGCCTGCGGGCGGCGGCTCAGTCCTGGTCAGCGACGGAGTGGTTGAAGTGCGCCTGCTGCTCCGGTTGCCTCCGGACCAGCGACATCGGCTCCGGCACACCCTCGTCGCGCAGTGAGGCGCTGATGGGGACCTCTTCGGCCTGTCGCCGGACCAGCGACATCGGCTCCGGCACACCCTCGTCGCGCAGTGAGGCGTTGATGGGGACCTCTTCGGCCTGCCGCTGGACCAGTGACATGGCCTTCGGCAGCTTCTTGCCCCCGGCCTCGACCACGTCGAGGCCGGCGACGCCGAGGACAACGATCAATGCGAATGCCGTTCGCCGCATTCTCCCCCCTGGCGCTACTTGCCCGCTTCGGGCAAGAATCCACTTGAGGTTACGCCTGCCTCCCCTCCAAGGCAAGTCACCCGGCCGAGGCGAGGCGGAGCGCCTCGGTGACGACCTCCATGGCCTTGGGGGTCAGGTCGAACCGCGGCAGCTCGTCGGGCGCCGCCCAGCACACCTCGGCTGCGTCCGAGCCCGCTCGCGCCGTTCCCGAGACGTGGCGGCACCGGTAATCCACGATGACGTAGTGGAAGACCACGTCGGCGCCCGCACGCTCGATCCGGTCGAAGACGGTCAGGATCTCCAACGGCTCCACCTCGAGGCCCGTCTCCTCCGCCATCTCCCGGACCAGGGCCTCCTCGAGCGTCTCGCCCAGCTCGACTGTGCCCCCGGGGATCGACCAGCGACCGAGGAGGGGAGGCTTGGCCCGGCGTGCGAGAAGCACCCGCCCGTCGGCCACGACGGCCCCGCCGACGCCCACGCGGGGATGAAGAGGCCTCACGGAGTGACCTGGGGCTCCTCCGTCGTCCGCGCGGGCCGGGGTCTCTCTCGCCGACGTCGGACAAGTCCCAGGACGTAGCCCCCGGGCCCGGAGAGCGTGTAGAGGCTGGTCGCAACCAGCAGGGAGACCTTTGGCTCGAGGGCCACGAGGAGGAAGACCAGGGCGATCCCGAGGACGGTGATGGAGCGTCGCCGTCGCCTGAGGTCGACGCCCTTGAACGAACGGTAGCGGAAGGTTCCGACCATGAGCAGCGCGAGCGTCATCACGAGGGCGAGCATCAGCACCGCGGCCCACCGCCCCGAGGGCGGCTCCGCTACGAAGAACACGATGGTCGCGAGCTGCGCCGCGGCGGCCGGGATGGGCAGACCGACGAAGAAGCGGGAATCCACCGAGTGCTTCTGGACGTTGAAGCGGGCGAGGCGCAGAACGCCACACACCAGGAAGAGGAAGGCCGCCGTCCACCCCGAGCGCGGCAGGGTGTGCAGGGCCCAGCCGTAGGCGAGCAGCGCCGGGGCCACCCCGAAAGACACGGCGTCGGCCAGGCTGTCGAGCTCGGCCCCGAATTCGCTCTGGGTTCCGGTGAGCCGGGCGATGCGGCCATCGAGCATGTCGAGCACGACCGCGCCGCCCAGGAGGGGGGCGGCCTCGGCGAACCGGCCGTCGAGCGTCTTGATGATCGACCAGAACCCCAGAAAGAGGTTGCCGGTCGTGAAGAGGCTGGGCAGGATCGCCACCCCGCGCCGGAAGTGGCGTGCACGCTTCACGTGGTCGTCCTCCGCCCCCGCGGTCGCCCCGGGGGCGGACGCGGGACCCTGGTTCGGGCCTATGGATGCGCCGACGCGCCCCGCTGGCGCCGGGCGATCTGCTGCATCCGGTCCTTGATGTGCAGCTTCTTCTTCTTGAGGGTCGTCTCTTCGAACTGCTCGTCGTCGCTCAAGACCGCCTTCTCGGCCAGCTCGCTCAGACGACTCTCGTACTCGTGATGCTCGACCTCCAGCCGAACGTACTCTTCATCGCGGCGGAGGGACTCGTCGCTGAGCGAAACCGGTTCCTGGGGCATCGGGCCTCCTGCTCGGACGGTCTCGATTGAGACCGGCGGGTTGGGCGTGGCGTTTCATCGGCGGGGAGCCGGGGAGACCCGCCTCCCCGAAGGCACGGTAGCACGCGGCCGGCGCGGATTTCAAGGTTGGCCAGACGCCAGCCCCTCGTGGGCCAGGAGGACCGCATCTTCGAGCGGCTCGCTGTAGTAGCCACGTCGCGCTCCGACCCGGACGAAGCCCAGCCCCTCGTACAGGGACAGCGCCTCGCGGTTGCTCTCGCGGACCTCGAGGAAGGCCCGAGACGCCCCCTCTCGTGCTGCCTTGCGCATCGCGAAGCCCAGGAGCCAGCGCGCGAGGCCCTGGCGTCGCCAGGCCGGGGCGACCGCGACGTTCAAGATGTGCATCTCGTCGACGATCAGCCGGTACACGCAATACGCCCGGATGCCCCCCCACGTCTCGCGGGGCTGACCCCGACCGCGAAGGACAAGCACCGCCCCCGGCGAGCCGTAGGAGACCTCCTCCCGAAGCTGCGACTCCGCCCAGGGATGGCTGTGGCAGGCGGCCTCGAGTGCGGCGAGCAGCGGCGGATCCTCGGCGCGAGCCCGCTCGAGCGACAGGGCGGACCTCAACGGCGGGGCTGCCGGATGTGGGCCCCGCGCAGGTAGAGAGGCCTTAGCTCGCCGGGCGGGACGCCCTCCCCCGCCCGGAGCGTCTCGAGCGCGGCTTGGCCCAGCCCGGCGGCCAGGAACAGATCCACCTCGGGGAAGACAGCGCCGGGCACCGCCGCCTCGATCTGGCCCCGGTACCGCAGGGCCCCGTCCCCGACGAACGCGACCTCGCCCTCGAGCCCGTCCAGCAGCCCTTCGAGCCGACCCGCCCGGCGGTCTCCCGTCAGGTGGCCCTCGCGGTCATAGACACCGCTGAAGACCTCGCCCCGGACCGTGTCCATCAACGCCACGATCGCCGGGGCCCGCCCCGCCGCCGACAACGCCAGGATGTCGAGCGACGGCAGCCCCACGCAGGGCCGGCCGGAGGCCAGGCCCAGGCCCTGGACGCTGCTCATGCCCACCCGCAGCCCGGTGAACGAGCCGGGGCCCACGGTGACGGCGAAGCCGTCGAGCGCCCGCGGCTCCACGCCGAGGTCGCCCAGGGTGCGATCCACCGCGGCCAGCAGCCAGCGCGAGTGGCCGTGAGCCGTGGTCTGGCGGACCTCGGCCTCCACGCCCTCCGCGCTCACGACCGCGAGGCTCCCACGGGGCGTCGTCGTGTCGACGGCGAGGACGCGCACGGTTAAGCTTATACTCCACTGTCCCGAGGGCCGTGAAGCCGCGGCCGCCCCTGACCCGAGAGTGAACGTGCCTGCCTCGACCCTTCCCCAGACGCCCGCTATGCGGCAGTTCCACCGGATGAAGGCCGAGCATCCGGACGCGCTGCTCTTCTTCCGCATGGGCGACTTCTACGAGCTCTTCTTCGACGACGCGGTCGTCGCCTCGAAGGCGCTCGAGATCGCCCTCACCTCCCGCTCGAAGGACCGTAACGGCGAGCCGGTTCCCATGTGCGGCGTCCCCTACCACGCCGCCACCGGCTACATCGCCCGCCTCGTGGACCAGGGCCACCGGGTCGCCCTCTGCGAGCAGATGGAGGATCCCCGCACCGCCAAGGGCGTGGTGCACCGCGAGGTCGTCCGCGTCATCACTCCTGGTACCCAGCTCGAGGCCTCCGCCCTCGAGCCCGCGGAAACATCGTTCGTCATGGCTCTCGAGCCCGGCCCCTCCAGCGTCGGCGCGGCCTGGCTGGACGCCACCACCGGCGAGTTCTTCGCCGCGGAGTGGGACGGACCGGGGCGGTACGACCGCCTCCGGGACGAGATCGGTGCGACCGCCCCCCGCGAGATCCTGGTCCGCGGGAACGCCGAGCTTCCGACGTGGCTCTCCGACCCGGCCCAGCCCGAGGGGGCGATTCCCCGCGCCCCGGTCGAGGACCGCAGCTTCGAGGCCGAGCGGGCGCGCCGCGAGCTCCTGGCCCACTTCGGGGTCGTGACCCTCGAGGCCTTCGGCTGCGAGAGCCTCCCCGCCGCCGCCGCCGCCGCCGGCGCGGCACTGCGCTACGTCCGGGAGACCCAGAAGCGGGACCTCACCCACGTGACCGGCCTCGTCACGCGCGGCTCCGGGGACGCCCTCGTGATTGACTCCGTCACCCGTCGCAACCTCGAGCTCACTGAGAGCCTGGCCGACGGCAGCCGACGGGGCACCCTCCTCGACGTGCTCGACCACACCCGCACCCCTATGGGGGCACGTCTCCTGCGAGAGCGGATCCTGCGCCCCCTGGTCGAGCTCGAGCGCATCCAGGACCGTCTCGACGCCGTCGAGGAGCTGGCCTTCCGCGCCCTCGATCGGGGGCGCGTTCGAGAGGTTCTCGGACGGGTGCAGGACCTCGAACGCATCCTGGGGCGCATCACCCTCGGCACCGCCGGACCCCGCGACCTCGTCGCCCTCGCCCGGTCCCTGCACGCGCTACCCGCCGTGGTCGAGGCCCTCGGCGAGTGCCTGGCCCCGCTGGTTCGCCGTCTGCTCAAGGACCTGGACCCCCCGCTCGACCTCGCCGGGGAGGTGGCACGCGTGCTCGTCGACGAGCCGCCCGCCCTCCTCCGTGAGGGAGGTGTGATCCGCGACGGCGTCGACCCCGAGCTGGACGAGCTCCGCTCGACGAGCCGGGGTGGCCGCGCCACGATCGCCGGGATCGAGGAACGGGAGCGGGAGCGCACCGGCATCGCCAACCTCAAGGTGCGCTTCAACCGCGTCTTCGGCTACTACATCGAGGTGAGCAAGTCCAACCTCGGCCGCGTGCCCGAGGACTACATCCGCAAGCAGACGATCGCCAGCGGTGAGCGCTACGTCACCCCCGAGCTGAAGGAGTACGAGGAGAAGGTCCTCCGAGCGGACGAGCTGATCCTGGAGCGCGAGTCCCGCCTCTTCGAGTCGCTGCGCGAGCAGCTGGCGGCCGCCGCCCGGCGGATCCAGAAGACCTCCCAGGCCACTGCCGCCATCGACGTCCTGTTGTCCCTCGCCGAGGCGGCGACTCGCTTCGACTACGTCAAGCCGCGCTTGTCGCGGGGCGACGAGCTCTCCTTCGTCGAGGGGCGGCATCCGATCATGGAGCGGCTGCTCGACGACCCCTTCGTGGCCAATGACCTGGTCATGGGAGAGGAGAGTCCCCGTCTTCTCGTCCTCACCGGACCCAACATGGGCGGCAAATCGACCTTTCTGCGCCAAGTCGCCCTCATCTCCGTGATGGCCCAGATGGGCGGGTTCGTTCCCGCCCGCGAGGCCAAGCTCGGCCTGGTCGATCGGGTGTTCACGCGGGTGGGTGCGAGCGACCAGATCCTGCGGGGGCAGTCGACCTTCATGGTGGAGATGCAGGAGACGGCCCACATCCTCCGGCACGCCACCGTCCGCAGCCTCGTCCTGCTCGACGAGATCGGTCGTGGCACCGCGACCTTCGACGGGCTCTCCATCGCCTGGGCGGTTGCGGAGCACATCGCCCGGACCGAGGGTGGCCCCAAGACGATCTTCGCGACCCACTACCACGAGCTCGTGGACCTCTCCGCCGACATCGCCGGGGTCGGGAACATCCACGTCTCCGCCCGCGAGTGGCAGGACACGATCGTCTTTCTTCGCAAGATCGAGTCCGGCGGCTCCGACCGCTCGTTCGGGATCCAGGTGGCGCGACTGGCCGGCCTGCCGGCCTCGGTCGTGGTCCGGGCCCAGGAGATCCTCCGTAACCTCGAGAGCACCGAGTTCGATCGCGAGGGACGTCCGCGCCTGGCCCACTCCGAGGAGGAGGGCGTCCCAGGCATACGTCAGCTCGCCCTCTTCTCCGGCCAGGACGAGGCAGTGCTGGACGAGCTGCGGCGCGCGGATCCGGACTCCCTGACTCCCCTGGAGGCCCTGGCCCTCCTCGCCGAGCTCAAGAAGAGGCTGTCGCGCTGAGCGGACCCGGATCCAGCCCTCGACGCGCGGACCGCGCCGGATCAGGGTAGACTGCCACGATGCCTCTGCGCCCGGACCCGCTCAAGGAGCTGCTCGACCTGCAGGAGCGGATGAACACCCTCTTCGACGAGACGCTCAGCCGCGAGCGTCCGGACGAGATGGAGACCTGGGCCCCGAGCTGGGTGCCGCTCGCCGACGTGTACGACACGCCCGAGGCCTACCTCCTGGAGATCGAGCTGCCCGGGCTCGCCCGCACGGAGATCGACATCCAGGCGAAGGGTCGCGAGCTCGTCGTGCGCGGGGAGCGACACCCCTCCGGCGGCCGCTCCGCCGCCTTCCACCGTCTGGAGAGGCGCTACGGGCCGTTCGGCCGCGCCTTCCGCTTCGACGTCGACATCGACGCCGACCGGGTGCAGGCTGAGATCAAGGACGGCCTCCTGCGCCTCAACGTGCCGAAGAAGAGGCCCCCCTCGACGAAGCGGGTGGTGAAGGTGACGCGCTCCAGCTAGCCTGCCGCTCCCTCGTCGTTCCGGTCTGGCTCGGCATTCACCCCGTCGTTCAGGCTCGCCCTGCGAGAGGTCCGCGTCTTTGATGGGCCTTGACAGTCCCGGTATTTGCTGGTTAGTATACTAACCACTTATGACCAAAGGTCCCGTCGTGCCTCCCGAGACGGTCCGGCGCGTGCGTCGCCACCTGAACGAGACGCAAGCTCAGTTCGCCCGTCGCCTGAGCGTCGATCCCGTGACGGTGGCGCGCTGGGAGACGGGGCAGCGGGGCTGCGCGGGCCACTACGGTGAGGCCGTGAGGGCCCTGGCTCCGTCCGTGGCGGCCAGACCGACTCAGCAGGACGCCACGGTGTCGGCGCTCGCCCATCTGGCCCAGACGCTCTTCCACGGCTCGACCGCCACGGCGGTGTCGGCCCTCCTCGACCACGAAACGCTCTCCGATGACGACCTGGACGCGCTGGCGCGACTGATCGCGGCCAAGAAGAAGGACCGCAAGAAGCGGAGCCGGACAAGGAGAAAGGAGCAGCGATGATCCTGATGCTTTCCCTCGCGACAAAGGCGACGCTGGTGCTCGTGGCTGTCATGGTGGCCTCGTGGGCGCTGCGCGGATCGTCCGCCTCGACCCGTCATGCGCTGTGGGCCCTGGCGCTGTCGAGTCTCCTGGCACTCCCGGTCTTGTCCGCCACCCTCCCACGTCTGGGGCTGCCGTTGCTACCCCTCGCGGAACCCGAACCCAGCCACGCACTGAGGTTGTCGCCACTCGAGTCGGGGCGGGGCGCGTTCGACGCGGCGTCCGAAGCTCCGCCTGTCCGGAGGTGGTGGGATCGGGCTCTCCTGGTCTGGCTGGCCGGCGTGAGCCTCGGCTTGATCCAGCTGGCAGCCAGCATCGTCTTCGCGAGCATCGTCGTGCGGCGCGCGCGACGCGTGACCAGCCCCGAGTGGAGCGCCCTTCTCCGAGAGACGGCCGCGGTGATGGGAGTCGGCCGTCGAGTGGGGCTGCGCGTGAGCGGCGCCGTGGGCGTTCCCATCGTCTGGGGCTACCGATCGCCGGTCGTGCTTCTCGCGCCTGAGGCGATGGACTGGTCTGACGGTCGACGGCGTGCGGTTCTCCTTCACGAGCTGGCCCACGTGGCGCGTCGCGACTGTCTCACCCAGACGCTTGCCTACGCGGTCCGCACCCTCTACTGGCCTCACCCGCTGGTCTGGTGGGCGGTCGCCTCGCTGCGCCGAGAGGGCGAGCGCGCCTGCGACGACCGCGTCCTGCACGCTGGCATGCCGGCCTCGACGTACGCGCGACACCTGCTCGACGCCGCGCGCGATCTCGTCCGTCCGGAGAGACGCTTCCTCACCGCGTCCGCCAGCGCCGAACGGACTCGCCTAGGCGACCGCGTCGTTGCGCTCCTGGACGACCACCTGGATCGGCGCCCGCCGACCCGGCGTGCGAATGCACTGCTGGGAGCGGCGACGCTGCTCGCGATCACCGTCCTCGCCGCCGCCGAACCGGTGGCCGCGACCTCCGCTCAAGACTCGCCGCCGAGCCAGGCTCCCAGCGACGCCGAGCTCAGCGACTGGATCGTGCACGAGCCCTTCGGGTGCCTGATCGAGAGCCGCTTCACCGAGATCGATGCGACGATCGATCCTGCCTCCGAGGTCGAGGAGGCTCGCCTCTACTTCGCCGCCGCCGGCCCGGAGGGCGACGCCGCGTACTGGGTCAAGATGACGCGGGAGGGGAGTCGCTTCCTGGGTCGCCTGCCGAAGCCTCGCGCCGAAGCGAGCCCGGTGCGCTACCGCATCGAGGCGCACCGGCGGGACGGACGGATCGCGAGGACGGACCATCACCGGGCGGTGGTCGTCATGGACGAGTCTCAATGCCCCGCCGGAGTCCGCATCGCGCCGCCCGCGGAGTCCAGACAGCCCGTCATTGTTCACGGTCCCGCCGGGGCACCTCGGGAGCCACCCCCGCCTGACAGCAGGGATCATTGAACAGGTGCGACTGGCCAACAGGCCCGGTGTCGCCCGCATGTCCCTTCCTTGGGGACATGCGGGTGTGTGTGGCTATCTCAAGCATTCCCCTCCCCCTACCTGAGGAGGGATAGGGTGGGGGGTCGACGAATAATCAGGATGCGACGCATTCGCGTCGCGGCATACACTCGGGGTCGACGCTCGTCTCGCAAGCTCGACTTCGCGTCCCCCGAGCGCGCCGGAATCGACTTCCACTCAGCGATTCCAGCGCGGATCAGTCAAAAGCCTTCTCGAACCCGGGCTGGAGGAGGATCTCGCGACCCTCCACCTTGACCAGGTCCTGGCGCTCAAGGTCCTTGAGCATACGCGTCACCGTCTCGCGCGTGGTGCCGATCCGGTTCGCGATCTCCTGGTGGGTCGCCCGACGGAACGCAATCCGACCGTCCTTCAGGCGGCGGCCCTCTTCCCTCGCCATGTCCAGGATGACCCGCGCCACCCGCCCGTAGACATCGAGCAGTGCCAGCGTGGAGATCTGGTGGTTCGCGCGCCGCAGGCGTGCCGAGAGGACCTTGATGAGGGCGGTGCTGATCCCGGGGTTCTCCGCGATCACCGTATAGAAGTCGGTGCGGTGCAGAGAGAGCAGCTCGCTCTCCTCGACCGCGATCGCCGTCGCCGAGCGTGGCTCGTTGTCGAGGAGAGCCATCTCCCCGAACAGATCGCCCGGGCTCAGCATGGTCAGGATGATCTCGCGGCCGTCGTCCCCGAGGATGGTCACCTTGATGCGCCCTTCCAGGATCATGAAGAGGCTGTCCCCCTCTTCGTTCTCGAAGAAGACGACCGTGTCCTTCGGGTACCGGCGGCGCGTCGCGAGGTGGCTCAGGCTGCTGATCGCCTCCTCGGAGAGCTCAGAGAAGAGCGGGACGGTCCGCAGGAGCTCTCTTTCATCCATTGTGACCTCCCTGCCGGTGGATGGTACCGCATTTCCGCGGCCCCACTCAGGGGCCGACGAGTCGAGCCAGCCCGTCGACGACGTCGACGGCCTCCCGCCCGGTGACCGGCCGCCACGGCTCGAAGGCGCCGCCCGGCACGTAATGCATGAGACCGGCGGCGACCGCGGTGACGACGGCGTCGTGGTCGAGGTGGGAGGGACTCATGTCGGTCGGGCCCGCCCCCGCCCCCCTTCGCCAGCCCAGACGACGGAGCACGCGGCTCGTGGCGCGGGCCAGGTCCCCGCGCCGCACCACCGCGCGGGGCTGGAAGGTGTGGTTCGGGTAGACGTCCATGATGCCGAGGCCGATGACGGTCGCGATGTGCTCGCGCGCCCAGGACGACGAGATGTCGACCGCCACCCGGGGCTCGCTCGGTGGAAGCCGCGCCAGCGCGGTGACCTTGACCGCGAGCAGGGCGGCGAGATCGGCCCGCCGGGCCCGTGGGGACTGGCGGATGCGGCGGTACTCCTCGGGCTGGGACTGGAAGTCGAGGGCGTCCTGCGCGGCACGCTCCCCGCGCCGGGCCTCGAGGTCCGACGCGTCCCGCACCAGCATCTCGCGGTACACGGCGCGCGCCTCCTCGTACCGCCCCTGGCCCTGCAGGACGGCCCCCAGCCTCAGCATCACCTGGCGGTCGCCGGTGGGGTCGGCCCTCAACGTCGCCACCGCCCTCGTTCCCTCGTCCCGCGCCAGCAGGAGCTCGGCGAGGGCCAGGCGCATCCCCGCCACCTCCGGCGCCACGTCCAGCGCGGCTTGGTATTCCCGGGCCGCGGTCTCGTCGTCGCCCGAGCCGCGCGCGACCTCCGCCGCGGCCATGTGCCGCTCCGTGACCTGGAGCTTCAGGCTGGCCGTACGCGTCCGCACGACCGGGTCGTCGGGGGCACTCTCCAGGGCCCGCCGATACAGGGCGAGAGCGTCGTCAACGGCACCGCGGCGAAACGCGGTGGAGCCGGC
>JAJDNV010000394.1 GCA_022340545.1 Acidobacteriota bacterium
CCCGGCCGAGGGGGAAGCCGAAGTAGTCGCGGGCGTTGAAGAACGACACGTTGGCGACGAGGGCGCCGAGCGCCTCACGGTCGTCGGGCAGGAGCCCCCGGCGCAGGTCCTCGCCGAGGATCCGGCAGAGCAGGCGCCGGAAGTAGTCGTGGCGGGGGAACGAGAGAAAGCTCCGCGAGTCCGTCACCATCCCGACGAAGCGGGCGAGGAGCCCGGTGTTGGCCAGCGTCCGCATCTGGGCCTCCATCCCGTCGAGCTGATCGAGAAACCACCAGGCCGACCCCCACTGCATCTTCCCGGGGACGCTGCCGTCCTGGTAGTTGCCGACCATCGTCGCGAAGAGGGCGTTGTCGGCGGGGTTCAGGTTGTACAGGATGGTCCTGGCGAGCTGGTCGGTCTCGTCAAGCCTGTCCAGGAAGCGCGCCAGCGGCCGGCCCTGCTCGAAATCCCCGATCGAGTCGTAGCCGGCGTCAGGGCCGAGATGCCGATGCATGCGGGTGCTGTTGTTCCGCATCGCGCCGAGGTGGAACTGCTGGACCCAGCCACGCCCGTGATCCAGGAGGGCGAGACGGTGGAGCAGCGTGGCGCGGAAGGTCGCGGCCTGGGCCGGCTCAAGGATGCGCCCGGACCGCAGGCGATCGAAGATGGTGCGGGCCTCGTCGTCGCTGACTGCGGCCGCGGGCAGGGCCTCGAGGCCGTGGTCCGAGGCGCGACAGCCCAGCTCGTGAAAGGTGGTGTGTCGGGCCTCGAGCGCCTGGAGAAAGGTCTCCCAGCTGCCGACCGGCACGTGCGACACGTCTTCGAGCTTCTTCACCCACGCATTCCACGAGACGACGTCGTCGACGGCGAAGGCCTTGTCCGGGCGCCAGGTCGGGTAGACCCGCGTCTCGGGGTCCTCGCGCGCGGCGAGGGTGGAGTGGGGCTCCAGCGAGTCCGTCGGATCGTCGGTCGTGCACACGACCGCCACCCGGAACTGCCGCAGGAGGCCGAGGGCGGTGAAGTCGGGCTCGCCGAGGCGCTCGGTGCAGCGGTCGAAGATCGAGCGCGCGGTGGCGGGGGAGAGGAGGTCGTCGATCCCGAAGGGGCGCCTGAGCTCCATCGCCGTCCAGTGGTAGAGGGGATTGCCCAGGGTCTGCGGGACCGTCCGCGCCCAGGCCTCGAACCTCTCCCAGTCCGAGGCGTCGCCCGAGCAGAGCCGCTCGGGGACGCCGTTGGCCCGCATCGCGCGCCACTTGTAGTGGTCGCCGTCCAACCAGATCTCGGCGATCGAGCGGAACCGGTGGTCCGTGGCCATGGCCTCCGGTGAGAGATGGCAGTGGTAGTCGATGATCGGGAGTCCCCGGGCGACCCGGTGGTAGAGATCCTTCGCCGCCTCGGTTTCGAGCAGGAAATCGTCGTGAACGAAGGAAGACATATCCGACCTCACTTGATGAGACCCAGCACGTCACGCGGGAGCCAGAGGCTGAGCCCGGGGAAGTACGACACCGCCAGGAGCGCCGCCACCATGGCCGCGAAGAACGGCAGCAGAGGCTTCACCAGCCGGCCGATGGAGAGATTCGCCAGCGAGCACCCGATGAAGAGAACGGTCCCCACCGGAGGGGTGCAGAGACCGATGCAGAGGTTGAAGACGATGATCACGCCGAACTGGTACTTCATCTGCTCCGGCGTGACGCCGAACGCGGGGGCGAGCTGCGTGACCACCGGCAGGAAGATCGGCGTGAAGATCAGCACGCCCGGGGTCATGTCCATGAACGTGCCCACCGCGAGCAGGATCAGGTTGATGATGAAGAGGATGACCAGCGGGTTCTCGCTGACCCCCCGGATGAACTGGTCGATGAGCTGCGGAACGTCCGCGTAGGCGAAGATCCAGGCCATGGCCATCGAGGTCCCGATGAGCAGGAACACCATGCCCGTGATGGCCGCGGTCTCGAGGAGGACCTTCGGGATGTCGCTCCACCCCATCTCGCGGTAGGCGAGGGCCAGGACGAGGGCGTAGAAGACCGCCACCGCCGAGGCCTCGGTCGCGGTGAACAGCCCGCTGACGATCCCGCCCATCACCAGGACCAGGAGGCCGATCGTCGGCAGCACCCGGAACGAGGCCCCGGCGAGCTCGGCGAGGGTGGGCCGAGGCTGGCGGGCCCCGAGGCCCTGCCGGCCGGCCACCGCCACCGCGACCACGATCAGGGCGAGGCCCATCAAGATGCCGGGGAGGTACCCGGCCACGAAGAGCGCCCCGATCGAGACGCCCCCGGCCACCATGGCGTACACGATGAAGACGTTGCTCGGCGGGATCAGAAGGCCGGTGGTGGCCGCGGTCACGGTGAGGGCGGTGGCGTACTCCCGGGGATAGCCCTCCTTCTCCATCGCCGGGATCATGAAGCTGCCGATCCCGGAGGCGGCGGCCCCCGCCGAGCCCGAGACCGCACCGAAGAGCATGTTACCCATGACGTTGGTCAGAGCGATCCCGCCCGGGAGGAAGCCCACGCTGACCCGGGCGAAGTCGAGCAGACGACGCGCGACACCACCGGTGGCGAGCAGCTTGCCGGCCAGGACGAAGAAGGGGATCGCGAGGAGCGGGAAGCTGGTGACGCTCATCCCCATCCTCTGGGCGATGGTCATGGCCGCGGGGTCGGCGGGCAGGCTGCAGAGCATCGCCGCCAGCGAGCTCAGGCCGATGCAGAAGGCGACCGGCACGCCCAGGAAGAGCAGGAGCACGAAGACGCCGGCGAGGACGGCGACGGTCACGGCTGCCCCTCCGCCGGCGTCCGCAGGGATCTGAGGAGCGCCTCGAGGGCGAAGAGGGCCAGGAGCGCCCCCGCCACCGGGACCACGGAGTAGACCGCGGCCATCGGCCAGCCGAGGGCCGCGGTGCGCTGCTCGAGCTGCTGGGTCATGAGGACGAGGCGCAGGCCGCCGTAGACGAGGACGACGACGGAAAAGAGGGCGACGAGGGCGGCACCCAGGACGTCGGCGCCCCGCCGGAGACGGGGGCCGAGCTGCTGGTGGACGAGATCGAGCCCCGGGTGGGCACCCTCCCGGAGAACCCAGGCTGCGCCGAGCAGCGCCACCCACGACAGCTGGAACCCGGCGAGCTCTTCCGTCCACCGGCTGGGCTGGATGAGGACCGGCCAGTCGAGGGCGAGACAGAGACGGGCGAGGAGGCGGGACGAGACCTGCCAGGCCACGGTCAGGGCCATCACGCCAACGAGCACCTGGAGGGCCCGTCCGAGGGTGT
>JAJDNV010000401.1 GCA_022340545.1 Acidobacteriota bacterium
TCCGAGGGGGTCGCGCCTTGGCTCGGGGACGGGCCCAGGGTCAGGGTCGAGGCGAGGATCGCCGAGCAGAGCGTGAGCATGAGTGGACGGCCGTCGGCCGGCTGCGGCGACAGGATCATACTCCCGGTCGGGCATGGGGAACCCAGATCACGCCCGCGACGGTGGCGTCGGTGGGGGACGACCCTGCGTCGACCAATTCGCCCAAAGCACTCGAACGGACGAGCAGTTTCTTCGAAACGGCCCATCTGAACCATCCGACTCATTGCCTCCCCTCAGCTCGACGGGTAAATAACACGCGGATCGTCCTATTCGCGCGCGGCGTTCGAACGCCTGCTGAAGCGACGAGGCCAGCCCGGTTTCGAATGTCTGGGAGGGGAGAGTGAGCGCCAGGTTCCCGACCACGCAGTGGAGCCGGGTCCTGGCGGCGCGAGACGGCTCTGACTCGGACGCTCGCAACGCACTGGAAACCCTATGCCAGAGCTATTGGCATCCTCTCTACGCGTTCATCCGACGCCAGGGACACGACCCCGATGCGGCGCAGGACCTCGTCCAGGGCTACTTCACCGAGCTGCTGGAGAAGGACTCCCTCAAGGACGTCGCGCCCGAGCTGGGGCGGTTTCGGTCCTTTCTTCTGGCATCGCTGAAGAATTTCCTGTCTCACGACAGGGAGCGGGCCCGGGCCTTGAAGCGCGGCGGCGCGGTTCGGGTGATCTCGCTGGATGGCGCTTCGACCGGGACCCTGCCTGAGCCGGCCGGGAACCATCTGACACCAGAGCAGGTGTTCGAGCAGCAGTGGGCGCTGACCACCCTGGATCGGGCTCTGGAGCGGCTTCGACACGAGGCGTACGAGTCGGCTGGCGAGGCGCGGTTCGAGGCCTTGAAGCCGTATCTCACGGGTCACGCCGGGCGAACTCCATATCGGGAGGTCGCAGAGCGGCTGGGGATGAGCGAGGGCTCCGTGCGAGCTGCCGTGCTGAGGCTCCGCAAGCAATTCGGCCAGGCGCTGCGGGCCCAGATCGCAGAAACCGTGGCCGACCCGCGGGAGGTTGATGACGAGATCCGGCGCATGCTCTCCGTGATCCGGCCATGGCAGCGTGGGCTGCCCTAACTTCTCCCTCACGATTCGTCTGTATGGCTTGAGACGAATCGCCACCGCCGGAAAGGACGGCGACGAACGTGAGTGAAACCCCGCACTGTCCCGATTGTGGAAGCCCGATACCGGGGACGGTCTGGAGCGAGGAGCTCTGCCCCCACTGCCTACTGGAGCTGGCGCTCGAGGAGTCCTCGGGGGCCGGTGTCGAGCACGGCACCGCCGTCGCTACGCCGCCCCTGCGACCAGGCTCCCCGGCCCTGTCCCGCGGGAAGGTCCTCGGCAACCGCTACGGTCTCCGCAAGTTCCTCGGACGAGGCGGCATGGGCGAAGTGTGGCACGCGTTCGACTTGAAGCTGCGGGTCGACGTGGCCCTCAAGACGGTGCGGCCGGAACTCGCGGCCGAGGCGCGGGTGCTGGAGACGCTGCGACAGGAGGTGCGGGCAGCGCGCGAGGTGGTGTCGCCCAACGTGTGCCGGGTTCACGACCTGCAGGAGCTCGGCGGTCGCGAGCTGGTGTCGATGGAGTACGTCGACGGCACCACGCTGCGCCGGGTGCTCGAGGAACGGGGTCCGGTCGAGCTGCAGGAAGCGCGGGAGGTTGCGGCCCAGTTCCTGGCTGGGCTCGACGCCATCCACCAGGCGGGGCTCGTCCACCGCGACATCAAGCCCGAAAACATCATGATCACGCGCACCGGCCGAGTGGTGGTCATGGACTTCGGCATCGCCAAGGGCCTGGCCGCCGCTCAGACCGGCACGGTGGCGGGCACGCCGGCCTACATGGCGCCGGAGCAGGAGCGGGGCGAAGGGGTGGACACCCGGGCCGACGTCTTCTCGGCCGGTGTGGTGCTGGCCGAGATGCTCGCGCCGGACGGCGTGACGGAGCGCGAGGCACGGGAAGCGCTGTGGCGCGGGGTGCGTCAGCAGCCGCCCCAGCTGCCCGAGTCGCCGTGGCGCGAGGTCATCGAGACCGCGGTCTCGCACCGCCCGGAACAGCGTTATGCCGCGGCCTCCGACCTGGCCCGGGCACTCGAGGAGGTGACGGTCCGGGTGGAGGGGGCGGAGGACGTACGGCCCTACCCGGGTCTTCTGGCCTTCAGCGAGCAGAACCGGGAGTACTTCTTCGGCCGAGAGATGGAGGCCGAGGCGCTCTGGAGGAAGATCCGGCGTCTGCACTTGCTGGCCGTGATCGGGCCCTCGGGTGCGGGCAAGACCTCGTTCCTCCGGGCGGGTCTCCTGGCGAGCGAGCCCGCGGGCTGGGCGCACGTCATCTGCACGCCGGGCGACGCGCCCCTCACGGCCCTGCGCCAGGCGCTGGTGCCGGAGCTCTCGGGGGACAGCGAGGCGATGCGCGAGCTCGTCCAGGTCGAGGATCCCGACGCGATCGTGTCGGCGGTGTCCCGTTGGCGCGGCCGATCCCGGCACGCGCTTCTGGTGGTCGACCAGCTCGAGGAGCTCTTCACCCTCAACCCGCCCGACGTCCAAGCCGGCTTCGCCGAGCTGCTGGGACGCCTGGCCGTCGACGCCGACCTGCACGTGCTCCTGAGCCTGCGCGACGACTTCCTGATCCGCTGCAACGCCCACGAGGGGCTGAGACCGATCCTCTCGGAGCTGACCGTTCTCGGTCCCCCGGTCGGTGCCGCGCTGCGCCGGGCCATCGTGCAGCCTGCGCTCAAGTGCGGTTACCGCTTCGAGGACGAGGACCTGGTCGACCGGATGCTCTCCGAGGTGGAAGGCGAGCGCGGGGTGCTGCCCCTCGTGGCCTTTGCCGCCGCGCAGCTCTGGGAGCGCCGGGACCGCAAGCTGGGCGTCCTGACGCGAGAGGCCTACGAGGCAATCGGCGGGGTGGGAGGCGCCCTGGCCCAGCACGCCGAGCTGACCCTCGAGCGCATCGGCACCGCCCGCGCCGCGGTGGTGCGGGAGCTCTTCCGCAACCTGGTCACCGGCGAGGGGACCCGGGCGGTGAGAGACCGGCCCGAGCTGCTGTCGGTGTTTCGCCCGGGGACCGAGCGCAGCGCTGCGGTCCGGGTCCTCGATGCCCTGATCGACGCCCGGCTCCTGACCTCGTACGGGGCCGAAGCGGCCGAGGGCGCGGAGGAGCCGCAGCAGCGGGTCGAGATCGTGCACGAGTCGCTGCTCACCGCCTGGCCTCGGCTGGTGCGCTGGCAGGCGCAGGACGTCGAGGGCGCGAGGATGCGCGACGACCTGCGTCAGGCCGCTCGCCGCTGGCAGGAGCGGGACCGGTCCGACGACCTGCTGTGGACGGGCAGCGCGTATCGCGAGTTCCAGGTGTGGAGGGAGCGCTACCCGGGAAACCTCAGCGAGGTCGAGGACGCTTTCGCAGAGGCGATGGCCGCTCATGCGGAACGCAGACGACGGCGGAGACGATTCGCCATCGGGACGGTCCTCATCGCCCTGGCGTGCTTCTCTGCGGCGGTGACCTGGTCGCGCCAGCAGGAACGGGCAGCCCGGGAGATCGCTGAAGCACAGGCGCGGCGTGCCGACGCGAACCAGCTGCTGGCCCAGGCCCAGCTGGAGCTCGAGAATGACCCAACGGCAGCGGTGGCCTGGGCTACCAAGAGCCTCGAACTCGCCGACACACCGGCGGGCCGCCGCTTCGTGCTCGGCGCGCTTCAGCGCGGCCCGCCGGCTCGCATCCTGAACGTTCTGACGGAGTCGGAGGGCGGGTCGACACTCTATGCGTTTCAGCTCCGGTTTCGTCCCGACGGCTCCTGGGTGGCCATGAACGGGAACAGTGGAGTCCAGGTGTGGCCCCGGGACGGGAGCGAGCCCCTCGTCTTCGACGGCTACCCGACGATGGGCGGGCCGTTGCCCTGCTTCGCTCCCGACGGCGATGTCCTCGCCACCGTGTGGGACCGCCTGGATCTGTGGAGCTTTCCGGAGGGAAGGCTGCTGAGCAGCCGGGAGCTGCCGGGCTTCAGATGGTGCGAAGCGCGGGGGGAGCGGGTGGTGACCGTGAAGTTCGATGGGGACCAGATCCTGACCCAGTCATGGCCCTTCGATGGTGGCGCACCCGATCCGGTCGTTCGGATGGAGAACCCTGGGATGAACACGGTTGATCCCCAGGGGAGGCTGCTCGCGTGGCTGGAAGGACGCGAGGTGTACGTTCGTCCCCTGAATGACCCCGAGGCCCCGCCCCGCCGCGTGGGCGTGCACGACCACGAGACGCGCTTCGTCAAGTTCTCCCCCGACGGGCAACTCCTGGCGATAGAGGACGAGTCGGGGGAGATCCGCATCTGGCCCGCGGTGCCGGGGGCCACTCCGCCGCGGCACTCGGTGCCCGCAGAGGGTGCCTCGTCTCTTTACGAGTTCGACCACGTGGGATCGAGGCTGGCGGCGAGGGCCTCCGGCAAGATCCTGAGGACCCAGGTGTGGGACCTCGGCGGACCACCCGACGCGGAGCCCCTCGAACTGCGGCGACGGGCGTCGCTCGTGTACTTCCAGGGCCTGGCCTTCGACCCGAGCGGGCAGTGGCTCGCCACGACGCACAATACGGACGTCGCGTTCTGGCCCCTGACCCGAGCCTATCCTCGCGTCCTCAGTCGCGGAGGTGTCGTCGCGGCGATGGCATTCACGCCGGACGGCACGCGGCTGGTCACGGCGGGGCGTGACGGCGCGGTCCGCGTGTGGCCGCTGTCTCCCTCTGCCGGTGAACGGAGCCGCGTGCTCCTCACGACCTCCGAGATCCTCCTCGGTCTCGCCGTCAGCCCGCAGGGGGACCGGTATCTGGTGGGTGGGTACGGTGGCCAGGTCTTCGTAGGCTCTCTCACCGGGGGCGCCGCCCGCCCGCTGAAGGGCTTTCCCCCCACGATCGCCGTTCGCAGCGTCGCCTTCGACCCGACCGGTCGGCAGGCGGCGGCCACGGCCCAGAGGGGCCCGGCCAAGGAGAAGGTCGTCCGCGTCTGGGACCTCGAGACGGGCGAGGTGCGTGTGCTCGGCCCTGCCGAAGGCGCGGGTGACGGCTACTGGGGCTGCTGCGGCAGCGCGCAGTTCACGCCGGACGGCCGGATCCTCGTGAGCGCCGGCGGCCTGCGGCTGTGGAGCCTCGAGAGCGGCACCTATGAGGTGCTGGACGATCATGGAACGGGGCCGTCGGTCTTGAGCCGCGATGGGCGACTGGTGGTCTACACGCGGCGCACCGATGGGATGGCTTTTCACGCCGTGCCGACCGACCCATCGCGCTGGCCCTCCGAGCTCGTCGTGTTGGATCTCGGGACGCGGGAGTCGAGGGTCCTCGCGTCCGGAGCGAGGGAAGTCGCTCTTGATCCCGACGCGGAGCGGTTCGTCGCCGCCGACCACGCGGGCGTCATCTCCGTCGGGTCGGTCGAGGGCGGTGAGGAACCCCACCTGCTCCTGGGACACGAGAGCCGGCTGGAGGACCTCCAGGTCTCCCCCGACGGGCGCTGGATCGCCTCGGCGGGTGGAGACGGCACATTGCGCTTGTGGCCGATGCCGGAGGGGAGGCCCTTCCACACGCTGCCCCGTGACGAGCTGCTCGCGAAGCTCCACGCCCTGACGAACCTGCGCGTCGTCCCGGACGAGAGGGCCGCCGGTGGATACGCGATGACAGTGGGGCCCTTCCCCGGCTGGGAGGACGTACCCACGTGGTGAGCACGAGGAGAGACGGATGAAGATGAAGCGTCGGGGTGGGCTCCTGGTCGCCGGGGCGGCGCTGGGAGCCACGCTCGTCCTGTGGCTGGCGAGCGGAGGCTCGCTGGAAGCGCAGACGACCAGCGCGTCGGTGTCGGGCGTGGTGGGGGACGTTCAAGGCGGGCGACTGTCCGAGGCGACCGTGACGCTCACGAGCCGCACGCAGGGCTACTCGCTGACCACCACGACGGACGAGCAGGGACGGTTCGTCTTCCCGATCGTCCGGCCGGATCGCTACGCCCTCCAGGCCAGCATGTCGGGCTTCAGGACTCTGGAGCAGTCCAACGTCGTGGTCAGCGCGAACGACGACTTCTCCGCCGGCATCCTCACCCTGGAGATCGGCGAGATGTCGGAGAGCGTCAGCGTCTTCGCGCGCGTCGCCGAGCTGCAGACCGAGAGCGGCGAGCGCTCGTTCGCCTTGGAGGGTGAGGTCATCGAGAACATCGCGAACGACGGCCGCTCGCTCTTTGGCTTCGTGAAGCTCGTCCCGGGCGTCGCTCCCGTCAACGAGAACGAGAACCCCATTGACGCGTACGGCTTCAGCGTGAACGGCCAGCGAAGAAGCCAGAACAACGTGACGATCGACGGTGTCGCCAACATCGACACCGGGAACAACGGCGGCCCCATGGCGACGACCAACCTCGACGCGGTGGCGGAGTTCAAGGTCCTGACGAACGCCTACCAGGCGGAGTACGGCCGCGCGGTGGGCGGGCAGGTCCAGATGGTGACCAAGAGCGGCACGCAGGAGTTCCACGGCTCCGGCTACTGGTACGGCCGGCGCTCGGGCTGGGACGCCAACAGCTGGACCAACAAGCGCGGGCCAGGACCCGCCATCGAGCCTCCCGAGGCCTCGCGCAACGACTACGGCTACACGATCGGCGGTCCCGTCTTCATCCCGGGGGTCTTCAACAAGGACAGGACGAAGGTCTTCTTCTTCTGGAGCCAGGAGTTCCAGCGGAGGAAGGACCCGGTGGCCGAGCGGCAGGGCCGGGTGCCGACCGCCCTCGAGCGCCAAGGGGACTTCTCCGAGAGCGTGGACAGCAGCGGGAACCCGTGGCCCTACATCCGGGACTACACGACGGGTCGGCCCTGCGGCCCCGGGGACACGAGGGGCTGCTTCCAGGACGGCGGTGTCCTCGGCCGGATCCCGCAGGATCGGCTCTACCCGCCGGGGATCAACGCCCTCGACATCTACCCGATGCCGAACTTCGCAGGGGCGAGTGGCATCAACTACAGGAGCCAGACCCCGGACGATCAGCCCCGGCGCGAGGAGCTGCTGCGCATCGACGTTCAGGCCACGGGCAACTGGCGCTTCACGGGTCGGTACATGAGGAGCAAAGACCTCCAGAAGCTCGCGTACGGCTGGCTCGGGGGCAGCAACGTCCTGGACGACTCCGCCACGACGTTCGACCGTCCCGGAAGAAACTGGATGCTCTCGGCCACCGGCATCCTCGACCCGGCGACGTCGCTCGAGATCAGCGTCGGCAGCGCCCACAACGCGATCGACGTTGAGATGGGCAAACCCACGCTGCGGCGGTCGGCTGCGGGTCTGACCGACCTGCCGCTCCTCTACCCGGATGCCGTCCAGCAGGACTACATCCCGACCTTGTTCTACAGCGCAGGGCGCGTCGGCCCGAGCGCGGCCTACTACCTGACTGGCTACATGCCGTTCGTGAACGAGAACACGACGTACGATGTCGTCGCCAACCTGACCCGGGTCTGGGGATCCCACACCGGCAAGTTCGGCGTCTACTACCAGAGCAGCAGCAAGCCCCAGAGCGCCGTCGCCCCTTTCAACAGCTTCATCGTCTTCGTCGACGACCCCAGCAACCCCTTCGGCACGGGCTTCGGCTACGCGAACGCGGCGACCGGGGTCTTCACACAGTACGGGCAGGCCTCCGCCTCCCCCTACCCCGAGTGGGTCTACAAGAACTTCGAGTGGTACGCCCAGGACAATTGGAAGGCCACCTCCCGCCTCACCCTCGACTACGGCGTCCGCTTCTACTACCTGACCCCCCAGTGGGATCAGACCCTCCAGGCCTCCAACTTCCTGCCCGACCGATTCGACTTCCAGAACGCCGCGACGCTGTACTCCCCGGTCTGCATCGGGGCCTCCCCGTGCTCGGGCGGCGCTCGACGGGGAATGGACCCCGCTCTCATCAGCGCCGGCATCACCCCGACACCGGAGAACACGGTGGATGGCCGGTTCATCGGGCGTCTCGTCCCCGGTTCGAACCGGTTCAACGGGGCCTTCCAGGCCGGCCAGGGCATCAATGACACGATGCAGAGCGGAAGCGCCTTCCGCGTCTCGCCCCGGTTCGGCTTCGTCTACGACCTCTCGGGCCGGCTGACGACCATCCTCCGCGGCGGCTTCGGGATCTTCTACGACCGCCCCTGGGGCAACATGGTGTTCGACCAGATCAACAACCCCCCGGGCCTGCTGCAGCCACTGCTGCAGTGGGGACGTCTCCAGGATCTCGGCGCCGCGGCCGGCGACCCCGACCCGACCCTCGCCATGTACCCGACGGTGTACGACTTCGCCCCACCGAAGGTCTACGCCTGGAATCTTGGACTGCAGCAGAAGCTGTCGCGCTCGATCGTGCTCGACGTCGCCTACGTCGGCTCCTCGTCGAAAGACCTGCTCAGCGGCGAGTGGATCAACGCGGTGCCGTACGGGGCGAAGTTCCTGCCGGAGAACCAGGACCCCACCCGGCCGCCAAGCCCGATCGCGGGCGCGAGCGCCCTCCCCGACGATTTCCTGCGGCCGTACCCAGGCTATGGCGACATCGGACTCACAGACTACCGGGGGTACTCGAACTACCACTCCCTCCAGACCTCGCTCCACCGCCGGTTCGACAACGGGCTCATGTTCTCGGCCTTCTACGTCTGGAGCAAGG
The DNA here is from genome assembly GCA_022340545.1 of Acidobacteriota bacterium. Lineage (GTDB taxonomy): Bacteria > Acidobacteriota > Vicinamibacteria > Fen-336 > Fen-336 > JAJDNS01. The sequence continues at coordinate 8,658 of JAJDNV010000401.1, forward strand.
CGCTGGGCGTCAACGACGGCGACTGGGCCAGTGTCCGTCCCGCCGCCAGTGACGAGGAGGTCCGACGCGCCGACTACTCCTACGTGGCCCACGACCGACCGCACACCTTCGTGGTCGACTTCGTCTACCAGACACCCCGTGTCGCCGACGGCCTCCTCGGCGTTCTGGCGAACGACTGGCAGATCTCCGGCATCTACCGCTGGATGAGCGGCACCCCGTACCCCATCAACTTCTTCATTCCGGGAATCGGCCCCGCGAACCTCACCGGGTCGGACTTCCGCCAGAACGCGCGGGTCGTCGTCACCTGCGACCCGGGCAGCGGTTCGAGCGGCGACCCGTACCGGCAGGTCGACACGTCGTGCTTCGCCCCGCCGCAGACCCCCAGCGACGGCACCGAATCCGCCCGGTACTTCGTGCACGGCCCAGGGGTCGACAACCTCGACCTCTCGATCTCCAAGGCCTTCACCCTCAGGACCCGGCTGCGGTTCGAGGTGCGCGTCGACATGTTCAACGCCCTGAACCATACCCAGTTCTCGGGGGTCAACAACACGGTCGTCTTCGCCAGCCAGTCCGACCCGACGATCCTGAACCTGCCTCACGACGCGGACGGCAATCTCGTCCGCTACAACGGTTTCGGAAGCATCGACGGCGTGCGTCCACCTCGGAGGATCCAGCTGGTCACCCGGCTCACCTTCTAGAGCGGGCGGGGACACGCCCCCCGGGGGGGTTCGACAGGAGTACCGGGGCATCGCCCCCGGCCCGTCAAGTGACATCCCGGAGAGAAGCGGGGACAATCGCGGCAGGAGGCCAGGGAAATGAAGCCACTCGGCCGACGTGCCTTTATCAGCAGTCTCGCCTCCAGCGCCGCAATGGCGGCAGGACGGCTCTCCCGGGCGCGCCCGGTGCGAGGGAGTGAGGCCCGCAGCTGGAGGCCCCCGGAAGCCGGACCAGGTGAG
>JAJDNV010000402.1 GCA_022340545.1 Acidobacteriota bacterium
CCTCCGCCGCAGCAGTAGTTGTCCTGGCGGTTGGGGGTCATCTCCACGAAGTCGGCGCAGATGTGGCGAAGAATCTCCCGGGGCTGCTCGGTGATCCAGCCGCTGCGGGCGATGTTGCAGGGGTCGTGATAGGTGACCCGCTCCTCGATGACGCCGGGCTTCAGCTTCAGCTTCCCGGCCTTCCACTGGTCGTAGGTGTACTCCATGATGTTGACGACCGGCGGGGGCTCGTTCCCGCCGAACGTGGGAACGAACGCCTTGGCCGAGCGCGAGGCGTGGCCGCACTCGCCGATCAGGATCTTCTTCCCCCCGAGGCGCCGGAGCTCGTCGACCTCGGCGGAGACGATGCGGCCCAGCATGCGGTCGCTGTAGAAGAGGCCGTAGTTGATGCCGTCGAAGTTCTTCGAGCCGATGGTCCAGGAGCCCCCGGTGGCCTTCATCACCGCGGCGTTGCCCATCAGGGTGTCGGGCTCCAGCAGGTAGTCGCTCACCGCGGGAAAGAAGACGTACTCGGATCCCTCGGCGTCGACGGGGAACTCGATCTTCAGGCCGTGCTCGTCGGCACAATCCTCCTCGAGGAACTCGCACGTGTCCTTCATGGCCGCGGCGGGGATGGCCGAGGTGTTGTGGGTGTCGCCCTCGAGCTGCTCCCGCGTGGCCACCACCAGGGCCTTGGGGGTGATCCCGATCTCGGCCAGGATCCACCGCCCGAGCCGGGTGATGAGCGCGTGGTCGATCCCGAAGGGGCACTCCTTCTTGCAGCGGCGGCAGGCGGTGCAGCGGTAGAACTCCTCCGCCATCGTGTTGATGTGCTCCTCGGTGAGGACGAAGGGGTAGCCGAACCGGGCGCTCAGGTTGCCGCGCAGGGTGAAGTACCGCCGGTAGACCTCGAGGAGGAGCGCCGAGCGGTGGCACGGGATGTCACGACGGTCGCCGCTGGCCTGGTAGACGGGGCAGGTGACGGCACAGCGGCTGCACCGCAGGCCCGCACGGGAGGCGGCGTCGAGCAGGGGCGCGTAGTTGGAGTGGGACAGGATGGCCGCGAACGCCTCGAGGAAGCGCCGCGGCAGCTCTCGCGTGTCCAGGTCCTCCAGGTAGTAGGAGCATTCGATCGCCATGTTGTCGTTGTCTCCCTGACGTTCGCCGCACCGTTATGCGGCGAACCCGTTGGTGGATGGCAGTGGCGAGCATCATGCCGCTCTCTCTCCCTCAGCGTTAAGCGTCAATTAATGAATAACTTATCTTCTCTTCTCGTCGTCACCCCCTCGGTATTGGAGGGTCCAGCTCGCCTCATCTCCGAGACAGTTGTCACCCTCCGCGTTCCATTCTTGTGACAGATGCAGATAGAATGGAACAGGACACCAAAGATGCCCAGCCAACTCGACCCCCGAATCGGCTCGATCATCTTCGACAACATCCCGGACGGGATCTTCACCGTCGACCAGGAGGGCCGGATCACGTCGTTCAACCGGGCGGCCGAGCAGATCACCGGCTGGAGCCGCCAGGAGGTGATCGGAAGCCTCTGCGCCCGGGTCTTCCGGGCCACGCACTGCGAGCACTCGTGCTTCCTGCGGAGGAGCATCGACAAGGGGGAGGAGCACCGCGACGAGGAGGTGACGATCCGCACCCGCGATGGCCGCGAGGTCCTGGTCTCGGTCAGCACCGCCGACCTGGAGGACCGGGAGGGGCGTGTGGTCGGTGGCGTCGAGATGTTCCGCGATCTCTCCATGCTGGTGGAGCTGCGCCGCCAGATCCATGGGAGCTACACGAGCGACGACATCGTCACCAAGAGTCCGGGCATGCAGGGAGTCCGGGAGCTGGTGCGCCTCGTGGCCCGCTCCAGCAGCACCGCCCTCATCGAGGGGGCGCAGGGTACGGGAAAGGAGCTGGTGGCCCGGGCCATCCACAACCTCGGGCCCCGAAAGAACAAGCCGTTCGTGGCGGTGAACTGTGGGGCGCTGCCGGACAGCCTCGCGGAGTCGGAGCTCTTCGGGTACCGGAAGGGGGCGTTCACCGACGCCACCCGTGACAAGCCGGGTCGCTTCGCCCTGGCCGAAGGTGGGACCCTCTTCCTCGACGAGATCGCCGAGGTCTCACCCGCCATCCAGGTCAAGCTTCTCCGGGTCCTGCAGGAGCGCGAGTACACCCCCCTCGGGGCGGTGCGTCCGGAGAGAGCCGACGTGCGGATCCTGGCCGCCACGAACAAGGATCTGGCGGCGGAGGTGGGGCACGGGCGCTTCCGGCAGGACCTGTTCTTCCGGCTCAACGTGATCCGCGTCAGCCTGCCCCCTCTGCGGGCCCGGACCGAGGACGTCCCGCTCCTGGTGGACCACTTCATCAAGAAGTTCAACGCGACCCAGGGACGCCGCATCACCGGCGTCAGCGAACGGGCGATGGCGGTCCTGATGCACTACGACTACCCCGGAAACGTGCGCGAGCTCGAGAACGCCATCGAGCACGCCTTCGTGGTCTGCGGTGGCAGCGTGATCGAGCGGGAGGACCTGCCGCCGCACGTCCTGGGGGAGCTCCTGGCTCCCGTGCCGACGGTTCTGGAAGCGGCTGAGGGGACGATGGGCCCGCTGCAGAATGCCGAGGTCATCGCTATTCGCGAGGCCCTCGCCCGTCACGGGGGCAACCGAACGCGCGCGGCGGAGGACCTTGGCATCTCCCGCAACACCCTCTGGCGCAAGATGCGCCGCTATGGCGTTGACATTCCGAGAACACAGGCCTAGGCGGTCGACGTCCGCGCGACCGTGCCCCGCCATCTGATACCATCCGCCTTTCCGCGGGAGAGCCGATGAGCGACCTCGACAGCGCCGCGCCGGTCCGACCCGAGCCCCCGACCGTCTACCGCTGGGTGGTGCTGGTCGTCATCAGCCTGGCGATGTTCGCCAACTACTACGTCTACGACTCGATCGCCCCGATCGCGGACATCCTGAAGTCGCAGCTGGGCTTCACCGACGAGAACATCGGCTCTCTCTACTCGGCCTACAGCGTCGCCGCGGTCATCGTCCTGCTCATTGGTGGGATCATCATCGACCGCTTCGGCACCGCGAAATCCACGATCCTCTTTGCCGCCATCTGCACCGTGGCCGGGATCCTCAACGCGGTCTCGTCCGACCTGACAGTGATGCTGGTGGCGCGGTTCCTCCTGGGCGTGGGCTCAGAGCCCCTCATCGTGGCCATCACCACCGCGCTGGCCAAATGGTTCAAGGGCAAGGAGCTCAGCTTCGCCTTCGGGATCAACCTCACGATCGCCCGCCTCGGGCAGGTCGGGGCCGACTGGTCGCCCACCTGGGCCCGGTTCGCCTACAACAGCTGGCAGGGCCCGCTCGTCGTGGCCGCGGTCATCGGGCTGCTGGTGGTGGGTTCGGCGCTGGCGTACGGCGCCCTCGAGAAGGTGGCCTCGCACCGCTACGGTCTCGGAAAGGCCGGAGAGACCGACAAGCTGGTTCTGTCGGACCTGTTCGTCTTCAGCCGGTCGTTCTGGTTCGTGGTCCTGCTGTGCGTGACGTTCTACTCGGCGATCTTCCCCTTCCGGTCGTTCTCCATCAAGTTCTTCATGGAGTCCTGGGAGCTCACCCGGCAGGCCGCCGGGCAGTACAACAGCGCCCTGCCGATCGCGGCGATGATCGCCACCCCGCTCTTCGGCCTCTGGGTGGACAAGGTCGGCAAGCGGGCCCTCTTCATGACGTGGGGATCCTTCCTGCTGATGCCCGTGTACGTCATGATGGCCTACCACGTCACCCCGTTGTGGGTCCCGGTCGCGATGTTGGGGGTGGCGTTCTCCCTGGTTCCTGCCGTCATGTGGCCGTCGGTGGCCTACATCGTGGAAGAGCGGCGTCTCGGCACCGCCTACGCGGTGATGACCCTCATCCAACAGGTCGGGGTGGCGGGGATGAACTGGATCATCGGGCGGACCAACGACGCGTTCGGGGCCAGTGCGGACAACCCCATGGGCCACGCGGCCGGGATGTGGATCTTCTCGGTCCTCGGCTTCCTGGCCCTCTTCTTCGCGATCCTGCTGCGCCGCGAGGAGACGGGTCCCCACGCCCACGGCCTGGAGACCATCACGACCTCGTCGCCGAAAGGCTGAGCGGACGTCCTCTCGGCGACCTGAGGCAACCCTGGCCAGAGTCCGTTTCCAGAGCCGGTAAGATGCCGTGATGGAGAACCGCGACCGTCTCAGCGAGCAGATCCACCAGCTCGGGGATCTTCTCGGCGAGACGTTGGTCGAGCAGGAGGGGCCACCCCTCTTCGATCTCGTCGAGGAGATCCGGGGTCTGGCCAAGGCGCACCGCTCGGGTGACGCCGGGTCGGGCGAGCGCCTTCTGGCCCGGATCGGGTCGCTCCCACTCCCGGAGGCGCGCGGGGTGGTCAAGGCCTTCTCCAGCTACTTCGCGCTGGTCAACCTGGCCGAGGAGCAGGAGCGGGTGCGGGTGCTGCGGCGCCGGGCGCACGAGGCCCGGGCGTCGGGCCGGCCCGTGGACGAGACGATGGAAGCCGCCCTCGTCGCCCTGCGCGACCAGGGGATGTCGGCGGCGGAGGCCCGGAGCCTCGTCCGAGGTCTCTGCGTCACGCCCATCTTCACCGCCCACCCGACGGAGGCCAAGCGGCGCACCGTCCTCCTGAAGCTGGCCGACGTGGCCGAGGTCCTCGACCGGTTCGACTCGGGAACCCTCACCCCGAAGGAGATCGACGCGGAGATCGAGTGGCTGCGGGAGCTCATCGTCTCGCTCTGGGAGACCGAGGAGACGCGGCACTCGAAGCCCACGGTGCTCGACGAGGTTCGGGGAGGCCTCTACTACCTCGAGCGCACCCTCTTCGACCTGGTGCCCGAGATGGAGGCTGGCCTGCGGCGGGCCCTGGAGCGGACCTGGCCCGGCGAGGCCTTCCACGTACCCCACTTCCTCACCTTCGGGAGCTGGATCGGGGGGGACCGGGACGGGAATCCCTTCGTGACCCCGGCGGTCACCGAGGAGACGCTGCGGGAGCACCAGCGGACGGCGCTGCGACTCTACCGGCGGGCGCTCGAGCGCATGCACGGGCACCTGAGCGTGGCCCGGGAGCGGGGGGTGAGCGAGGAGCTCGTCGCCAGCATCGAGGAGGACGCCGACGTGTTCCCCGAGGAGGCCAGGTACGTCGCCTCGCACTACCCGCGGGAGCCCTATCGGCAGAAGATGACGTTCGTCTACCGTCGGCTGCAGGCGACCCTGGAGGCAGCGGCCCGGCCGTGGCGGGCCGACCACCGCCTCCGCCCCGGGGTCTACCCCTCCTCGAAGGCCTTCCTCGCCGACCTGCGCCTGGTGCAGGCCAGCCTTCTCGAGCACTCGGGTGCCCGCCTCGCGGGGGGGCGGCTCGGCGCGCTCATCACCCAGGCGGAGGTGTTCGGATTCCACCTGGCCGCACTCGATCTTCGCCAGCACGCCGAGCGGCACACCGCCGCCCTCGACGAGATCCTCGCGCGCCACGGGATCACCGCAGGCTTCGCCGAGCGGGGCGAGGACGGCCGCCAGGCCGTGCTCACCGCCGAGCTCGGGGGGCGGCGCCCCCTGACCCCCGCCCACCTCGACTTCAGCGACGAGACCAATGAGACCGTGGAGACCTTCCGTCTTGTCCGCCGCGCCCACGAGCGCATCGGGCCGGAGGCGATCCAGACGTACATCATCAGCATGACCCGCGGGCCCAGCGACCTCCTCGCGGTGCTGCTGCTCGCCCGCGACGCCGGGGTGGCGGACGGCCTCGACGTCGTCCCCCTCTTCGAGACCGCCGAGGACCTCCATCAGGCCCGGGACACTCTGGAATCCCTGTTTCGGCACCCGTCCTATCGACCCCACCTGGAGGTCCGCGGACGGCGCCAGACGGTCATGGTGGGCTACAGCGACTCGAACAAGCAGGATGGCTACGTCACCGCCCACTGGGAGCTTCACCTCGCCCAGCGCGCGCTCGCCGCACTCTGCCGGCGGAGCGAGGTCGCCCTGACGTTGTTCCACGGTCGCGGCGGGACCGTCGGACGGGGTGGAGGGCCGGCCAACCGCGCGGTGCTGGCCCAGCCCCCGGAGTCGGTCGGGGGCCGGCTGCGCCTCACCGAGCAGGGCGAGACGGTGACCACGCGCTACGCCAACCCACGCCTGGCGCGTCGGCATCTCGAGCAGCTCGTCCACGCCGTGCTCTTCACAAGCGGCAAGCGGACCGGGCCCAGCCCCTCCCGTGGCGGGGCCTGGGAGGAGGCGATGGACGCGCTCTCACCCCTCGCCCAGCGGTCGTACCGCGCACTCGTGGAGTCGCCGGATCTCGTCGAGTACTTCCATCGGGCGACTCCCCTCGACGAGCTGGCCCGCCTCAACATCGGCAGCCGGCCCTCGCGCCGCAAGGCGACCTCCGGCCTGGAGGGGCTCCGCGCGATCCCGTGGGTCTTCGCCTGGACGCAGAGCCGGGTCACCCTGCCCGGCTGGTTCGGCCTCGGAGCGGCCGTCGAGGCGTGGGCAGGGGAGGACAGCGAGCGCTGGGACACGCTCGCGACGATGTACCGCGAGTGGGCCTTCTTCCGGACTCTGGTCGACAACAGCCAGGTGTCGCTGCGGAAGGCCGACATGCTCATCGCCGAGGTCTACGCCGGGCTGGCGGAGCCGGGGGTTCGGGAGGGGGTCTTCCCGGTCCTTCGGGCGGAGCACGAGCGAGCAGTCGGGGCGCTGCTGCGCGTGACCGGGCAGAACGAGCTGCTCGACAACGCACCCTGGCTGAAGCGGTCGATACGGGTCCGCAACCCCTACATCGATCCGATGAACTACGTGCAGGTCGCCCTGCTGCGTCGGCTGCGCGCGCAGCCGGGCACGGCCGAAGAGGACGCTCTCCGTGACGCTGTGCTTCTTTCGGTCAACGGCGTGGCGGCCGGGCTCCGGAATACCGGCTGATCAGACCCCTTCTCCCGGCCAGTTCTCCGCGGGGGCAGGGGGGGGCAGTCCGGGCGGGGCTTCCGGCTCCGGTGTTGGCTCGGCCTCCGGTTTTGGCTCCGGCTCCGGCCTTGGCTCCACCTTCGGCCCCGGGCGCCGCCCCTCGTAAGGGAAGGTGATGCCGCGCAAGTGGAGCTTCAGCGTGTAGATGCTGTGGGTCATGAAGCGGTTCGAGAGCGTGACGCTCGCCACCGTGGCGATCATGAGGGGGAGGATGATCCGGTAGTCGTTGGTCATCTCGAACAGGATCAGGATCGAGGTGGTCGGCGCCTTGGCCGCGGCGGCGAAGAACGCGGCCATGCCGACCATGGCGTAGGCGCCGGAGCCGCCGGTCGTCTCCGGGAAGAGCGCGTGCACCCCGATCCCGTAGGCCCCGCCGATCATGGCCCCCATGTAGAGGCTGGGGGCGAAGACGCCGCCGGAGCCGCCGGAGCCGAGGGTGAAGACGTTGGCGAGCAGCTCGGCGAAGAAGAGACCGACGAGGAGGCCCAGGGAGAGCCGCACCCAGAGGGCCGCCTCTATGGCCGGGAAGCCGGGGCCGTAGACCTCCGGGAAGTACCGGAGCAGAACGCCCAGCATCAGGCCGCCCACCGCGGGCTTGAGCCACTCCGGGAACCGCCAGGCCTCGAACCAGTCCTCCGACTTGTAGAGGAGGCGCACATAGAGAAAGGCGCCGAGGCCCGCGATGAGGCCGAGCCCGAAGTACAGGGGCAGCTCCGCCGGGCTCACCAGCTCGTAGGCCGGGGCCACGAAGGCCGGAAAGTTGCCCAGGTAGGCCCGGGCGACGAAGGTCGAGGTGAGCGACGTCAGCATCACGAGCAGGAAATCGCCGGCCAGCCTCCCCATCAAGACCTCCATGGAGAAGATGGCCCCCGCGATCGGGGCGTTGAAGGTGGCGGCCACGCCGCCGGCCGCGCCGCAGGCAACGAGGGTCCGGATGTGGCGGGTGGGGAGCCGGGAGAGCTGGGCGATGGCGGAGCCGATCGCGGACCCGATCTGGATCATCGGGCCCTCGCGGCCGGCCGTGCCGCCGAACCCGATGGTCATGGCCGAGGCGGCAATCTTGACGATCACCACCCGCGGGCGGATCCGACCGCCGGCGGTGGCGAGGGCGGTCATGACCTCGGGGACGCCGTGGCCGCGGGCCTCGCGCGCGAAGTGGTGAATGATCGGGCCCACGATCAGGCCGCCGAGGGCGGGCAGGAGCACGATGTCGGCCGGTCCGAAGAAGAAGCCGAGGCCGGCGGCGACCCGATCGCGGGCGAAGTCGGTGACGGCGTAGAGGGCCTTGATGAAGCCGACCGAGCCGAAGCCGGTCAGGACGCCCACCGCGATCGCGAGGACGATGAGCTGGTTCTCTTCCGGCAGGAAGCTCGAGCGCAGCCGCAGGAGGCGGGCGACTCGCTTCTTGATCCCGGCGATCCACTCTTCAGGAAGACGGGGCAGCAGCACCCTACCTCTCCCCGTCCTTCGGCAACACCGTCAGCCGGGTGACGCTGTCGCGGCGGACGGTGAGGACGGGCTCGTGGCCGCCCTTCCAGGGTTGGAGGAGCCGCCGCGCCTCGGGCCACGACAGGGGCGTGCCGTCAACCGCCACGAGCACGTCCCCGGCCTCGAGCTCGGCCTCGGCCGCTCGGCTCTCCGCGGGCACGTGGAGCAGTCGATATCCGCCCCCGGCGACTGGGCCTTCGCCACGAGTCCACTGCACGGCGGCGCCCAGCAACGGCAACTCCCGCGGTGTCGCCCCATCCGGTCGGCAGTCCCGTCCGGGCATCTCAGTCCGTCGGACGATGCGTCGGCTCCCCCGCGCGAGCAGGAATCGCACCCGGCTGCCGGGCGTCTGACTGTCCCACGCCTCCGCGAAATCCTGCGGTGTGGAGACCTCCTTCGCCCCCAGCTGAAGGATCACGTCGCCCGGGAGCAGATCGGGCGGTGTCGTGAAGGCCGCGACGGACAGCCTCTCGACGACGACCCCGCCATTCATCCGCAGGACCTCGCGGACGCGGTCGGGGAGGGGGGCCACCTCGACGGCCCGACAGGCCGGGCTCGAGGCGAGGCGAGCCACGAGATTCCTCGCGGCCTCGACGGAGATCACCCGCACGCCGTCGGACGACCGCAGGGCCACGCCGGCGAGGCGAGCGTCGAGATCGACGACCGCCGCCACGTCCAGAGAGCCGGGATACGGGATGGCCACGTCGAGTCGAGGTGCACCCGGCGACGGCGTGGAGGCGAGGTGACCGGGGATGATCTGCAGGCCGCGCTCCTCGTCCATGGTCACTGCGGCGAGCCAGGCCCCCGCGTGCAGTCTGTCCGCGGTGGGAAGCGGATCGGCCCCGACGTCGGCGGCGAGTCGGAAGAGGGCCGCCTCCTCCCATCCGTCGACGGCCACGAGCTGCCCCTCCGGCGCCTCGCCCGGGGCCACCGTCGCCGCATCGGCCGCGGCGATCGAGCTGAGGGCATAGCCCGGGCTCACCCGGACCCCGGCCAGCTGTGCCTCGCCGAGGCTCACCAGCAGGTGGTGCGCGCCCTCGCCCAGCTGCAGCCAGTAGTCGGAGAAGTAGGTGAGGGGGATCTTCTCGAGATCGGGACGAAAGGGCGTGGCGGTCGGGGTCGGCACCGCCGCGGGCGTCGGCTCCTGAGGATCGGTCCCGTCGCCGTCGCGACTGAGGAAGCCCTGGCCCAGGACAGCCGCAACCACGAGCACGACCAGGCTCGGGACCAGAAGGCCGCGTTCGTGGATTCGGCGGATGGAAGAGGATCCCGGCAGTCGCACGGCCATTGACACATGTTATCTCAAGCGCCCCACCCGGTCGGACAGGGGTGGATGGCGGCGAGAGCGGCGATCAGGCGGAGGGGCTCTCACCCATGGCCGAATGATCGGCGAAGACGAGCCGCTCCGTCCGGGGGTGCACGCGCTGGGCGGGCAGGAGCTCCCCGCCGGGGAGGCCGAGGAGACGGCCGAGCGCCTCGGTCTTGCGGCGACCCGTGACGAGGAACAGCACGACGTCGGCCCCGTTGAGAGCGGGCAGGGTGAGCGTCACCCGCGGGCGCGGCGGATCCCCCCCCTCCGCGACCTCGGTCCAGCGCTCGCGCTCGTCGAGCGCGTCCGAGCCGGGGAACAGGGAGGCGGTGTGCCCGTCCGCCCCCAGCCCGAGGAGTGCGAGGTCGAAGCGGGGCCACGCCGCCCCGGGGAATCGGGAGCGGAGCTCGGTCTCGTAGAGGATGGCCGCGCGCCGCGCGTCCTCGCTCTCCCCCTCGACGCGATGCACGTTCTCGGCGGGCACCGACAGCCGCTGGAGACCGACCTTCCAGGCCACCCCGTAGTTGCTGGCCGGGTCCTCGGGGGGCACGGCGCGCTCGTCGCCCCAGAACAGGTGCGTGCGGTGCCAGAGATCGGACCGTGCCGAGCGTGCCGCCCCCAGTGTCTGGTAGAGGGCCATCGGTGTGTTGCCCCCGGCGAGGACGAGGTTGAAGAGGCCGCGCTCGCGCACGGCGCCGCGTCCGCGGCGGAGGACCTCGGCGGCGGCGGCGCGCACCAGCGCCCGGGCGTCGGGGAAGACCCGAAGCCGGGGGGTGGAGCCGGATCCCTTCACTCGATCGGGTTCCAATGGCGTCCTTCTCGGGCGAGCAGGGCCTCGGCCTCGTTGGGACCCTGCGAGCCCGCCGGGTAGGTGGCGACCGCGTCGTCTCGTGCGGCCCCCCAGGCGTCGAGAACGGGCTGCACGACCCGCCAGCCCTCCTCCACGTTGTCCGCGCGCTGGAAGAGCGTGGCGTCGCCGCGCATGGCGTCGCGGAGCAGTGTCTCATAGCCAGTGGTCGCCGTCTGCCCGAAGTACTCGGAGTAGCAGAAGTCCATGTCGACCCGACCCAGCTTCATCTCGAGACCGGGCCTCTTGACCTCGAAGCGGAGCGCGATCCCCTCCCGTGGCTGCAGTCGCAGGACGAGCTGGTTCGAGGCCAGGCCGCTCACCGGGGTGTCCCGGAAGAGCTGAAGCGGCGCGCGACGAAACCGCACGACGACCTCGCTCCGCCGTGCCTTCAGGCGCTTGCCCGTCCGGAGGTAGAAGGGGACCCCCGCCCAGCGCCAGGAGTCGATCTTCAGGCGCAAGGCGGCGTAGGTTTCGGTTCGCGAGGCCGGGTCGATGCTGGGTTCTTCGACGTAGCCGGGGGCCTCTCGGCCCGAGGCCAGGCGGCCGTCACGGTACTGTGCTCGCACGGCCATGGCCGAGACCTGCTCCCGGCTCCAGGTGGGGATGGAGCGCAGGACCTTGCCCTTCTCGTCGCGGACCGCGCCGGCGTCGAGCGAGCTCGGGGGCTCCATCGCGATGAGCGTGAGCACCTGGAACAGGTGGTTGGGCACCATGTCCCGCAGCGCCCCGGCCCGGTCGTAGTAGTCGCCGCGCCCCTCGACCCCCAGGGTCTCGCTCACCGTGATCTGCACGCTGTCGACGTAGCGGCGGTTCCAGATGGGCTCGAAGATGCCGTTGGCGAAGCGGAAGGCCAGGATGTTCTGCACTGTCTCCTTGCCAAGGTAGTGGTCGATGCGGAACACCTGGTGCTCGTCGAAGACCTCCAGGAGGTGCTGATTCAGCTCGCGGGCGGAGGCCAGGTCCCGGCCGAGGGGTTTCTCCACCACGAGGCGGCGGGAGCGCCCGTCCCCCTCGCGGGCCAGGCCGGCCGCCCCGAGCCGGGTGGCGACATCCGCGAAGAAGCGGGGCGGGCAGGCGAGGTAGAACAGATCGCACGCGCCGGAGCCCGGCCCGGCGTGGACCTCGGACAGCGTCTTCGCGAGACGCTCGTAGGCCTCGGGCTCGTCGAAGTTCCCGCGCACCCAGCGCACGCGGGGACGCAGAGCGGCCCAGAGGGCGGGGTCCAGGTCCTTTCGGCCGTGCTCCTTCACCGCGGTGTCGAGCCGCTCACGGAAGGCCTCGTCGTCGAGGTCGGTTCGTGCGAAGCCGACGAGGGCGAAGTGTTCGGGCAGCCGCCCCTCGGCGGCCAGGTTGAGAAGAGCCGGCAGCAGCAGGCGCCGTGTGAGATCCCCGGCGCCTCCGAAGACGACGAGAGCGCAGTCCGCGTTCTTGCCTTCGGCCTCCGTCACCGATCCCTCCCATTCGGCATGCTCGCCTCCTCTCACCGCCTGCCCGGATGCGACGTGTCTGACCGCCATCGTACCGTGTCGCCGAGCGCCACCTCCAATCGGTTATTGAGCCCGGCCCTGATCATTCAATGACCCCCGAATATTCAATGACCCCCCTTCCTATCCCTCCCCACGTTGGGGGAGGGAAATGCTTGACATAGGCCCAGCACACCCGCGTGTCCCCAAGGAGAGGACACGCGGGTGAGCCCTGGCCTGTTGGCCAGTCGCATTTGTATGCTGAGTCCAAATTTCCTGCCCCGCTTGTGGGCTGGCCGTTTCCTTCCCGGCGAGCGGAGAAGTAGGGTAGGGGCCGTCAACCATGGATCCGTCGATCCGCAGGGGGTGTCCGATGAGTACGAAGCAGGTGGTGGCTCTGTTCTCCATGCTGGTCGTGGCCGGCACCTCGGCCTGCACCGAGAAGACGCCGGAGCGGCGCCTGAGCCGGGCGGTCCTCGAGGACAAGGTGCGGGGCGGCTGGGCCGGCCAGATGATCGGCGTGGCCTACGGCGGCCCGACGGAGTTCAGGTCGAACGGCAGGATCATCGAGGGCGAGATCGAGTGGTCGCCCGAGATGATCGAGAGCACCATCGACCAGGACGATCTCTACGTGGAGATGACGTTTGCCGAGGTGATGGATGGCGTCGGACTCGAGGCCACCACCGAGCAGTACGGCGACATGTTCCGTGACTCCGAATACCGCCTCTGGCACGCGAACGCCGGCGCCCGCCGGAACCTGAACCGGGGGATCAAGGCCCCGATGTCCGGTCACCCTACGTACAACATCCACGCCAACGACATCGACTTCCAGATCGAGTCGGACTTCATCGGTCTCATGACCCCGGGCCTGCCGCAGGAGGCCAACAAGTACGCCGATCGCGTGGGCCGGGTGATGAACTACGGGGACGGGCTCTACGGGGGGATGTTCGTGAGCGGGATGTACGCCGCCGGCTTCTTCGAGACCGACCCACGGAAGGTGGTGGAGGAGGGGCTGAAGTCGATTCCCGCCGGGAGCGGGTACGCGCAGGTGATCGCCGATGTCCTCGCGTGGCACGGGGAGCACCCGGCGGACTGGAAGACGACGTGGACCCTCCTCGAGGAGAAGTGGGACGGAGACGACATGTGCCCCGACGGCGCGCTGGCGCCGTTCAACATCGACGCCCGCCTCAACGGGGCCTACATCGCCCTCGGGCTGCTGTACGGCGAGGGGGACTTCGCGAGGACCCTCGAGATCTCGACTCGCTCCGGCCAGGACTCCGACTGCAACCCCTCGAGCGCCGCCGGTGTGCTGGGAGTGATGATGGGTTACGAGGCGATCCCCGACGAGTTCAAGTCGGGCATCCCCGCGATCGAGGACGAGAAGTTCTCCTACACGCAGTACTCGTTCAACGACATCGTCGATTCCACCATGAAGCGGGCGCAGACGATCATCGAAGGCGCCGGGGGACGCGTGACGGACACCGAGGTCGTGATCCCCCTGCAATCCCCGGCCCCGCTACCGCTCGAGCAGTGGGATGCCGACCCGCCGATCGCCCGTGTGCAGCCCGACGATCCGGCGTGGGAGTGGACAGGGCCGTGGATGCCCGAAGCCATCGAGGCGCGATGGGGTCAGTGGAACGCGAAGCAGACCACCGAGGCGGGCGCCGAGGCGACGTTCACGTTCCAGGGCACCGGAGTGGCCCTCGTCGGTCGCATGACGCAGGAGGGCGGCCGGGCCGACGTGTACCTCGACGGAGAGAAGTCCGACTACGTCCTGGACGCGTGGATCCCCGAGCGGACGCACGACAACGACTACTGGCACGTGACGGGCCTGGAGGCGGGCGAGCACACGCTTCGAATCGTCGTACGCGAGGACGCCGACGAGCGGTCGAACGGCAGGACGGTTCAGATTCAAGCCGCCGTCGTGTACGGCAAGGAGATCCAGTAGCACCCGCCGGGCCAGATCCACGGCTGTCAAATGACGTTCCCCCGATCGGAGCCACGTAACAAAGTGGCGTCGATTCTGCTACTGTCTGTGAAATGGCGCTCTTTGGACGGTTTGGACGGACCGGCGACTGCGCCTCGCGCGTCCCGCGCCACCTGCTGTGCCTCCTCTTGTGTGTCGTGTTCCCCAGCGCCGCTGCACGCGCGCAGTCCCCGGACGCAGAAGAGCAGGAGTCGTTCCCCGAGCGCGTCCAGAGAGTGGCGAAGGGAGTCGCCGCCCGGCTGGAGAGCAGGGGCCTGTACCCCCATGTGACCAGCCTGGCGAGCGGGGGCGGGGCGGCTCCGGGAATGGCCTACTTCAATCCGACCCTCGGGAAGGGGCCGGCCGGCATCTACGGAGCGGTCTCGCATTCGCTCAGGGGCGACAGCCTGCTCGAGCTGCGGTTGGGGCGCATGCCCCACGAGCCGGGTCGAGCGCCTCGGCGCCGCCTGGGCCTCGAGTGGGTGCCAGAGTACGTCGCCGCGCCCGCCAGCGAGGGACGCTTCTTCGCCTACGGGCGACTGGCGCAGCTCGACCTCGAGGCCGGCCGGTACCTGGGGGGCTACTCCGACCCGCTGCAGCAGCGTTCGATCGACGCCGTCGTGGGATATCGCATCGCCCCCGGTTTGGCGGTGCAGGGGCAGGCGGGGCTGCTGGCCGTTTCACCCGCGGACCAGGCGCGCACGCTGGGCCAGGTGTTCGATCCCACCGGCGACGTGCCCGGTCGGGCGTGGAAACGCGACTTCCTGCGGTTGACGTCGGAGGTGGCCTGGGACACCCGGATCCGTCCCCGCCACACGCAGGGGGGCAGCTTCGTGAGTCTTCGCCTCGAGCACTACCAGGGGCTGGCGGCGACTCCCGGCTTCAGCCGCGTGGCCCTCGACGCCCGTCACTACCTTCCGCTCGGCTCGGAGCGACACATCCTCGCGGTGAGGGCCGCCGGTTCCCTGGCGAGCACGCGCGGCGTGCCGGTACCGTACTACCTGCAGTACTCGCTCGGTGGCGGCCACCTCCTGCGGAGCTACCCGGAGCACCGCTTCTCCGGCGACGCGATCTACGCGGTGTCGGCCGAGTATCGGTTTCAGGCCCTCCGCTGGCTCCAGTTGGCCGCCTTCTTCGACGGCGGCTCGGCGCGCGGCGGGTTCGCCGGCCTCGATTCGCACGGTTTCCGCACGAGCAGCGGGGTTGGAGTGCGGCTGACGACCCGCAGCTCCGTCCTGTTCCGTTTCGACGTCGCCCGCGGAGGCGAAGGCACCCGCTTCAACGCGAAGATCGGCTACTCCTTCTAACCGACGCGCCGTGCCGGCGGGTGCATCGACCCCGATCAGGCACCGGTGGTTCGCGAGCCGCTCAGCGCTTCGGGAGGAGTCCTCCGAGCGCCCAGCCCAGGGCGGCCACCACCCCGGCCCCGATCGAGTTGCCCACGAGCCCGCTGAAACGAACGACGAGAGCGCGGCCGAAGGGCAGGGCCTCGGGGGAGTTCAGGGCGGTCGGGTGGTTGAAGTAGGTGTGCAGCCCCAGGGTGTAGGAGAGGACGGTCAGGGCGAAGATCACCACCTGGGCGGTCAATCCCATCACGACACCGAGCACTGCGGCCTGGACGAGCCGATAGTCGAGCCAACGGCGCGAGAAGGCCCCGTAGAAGAGACACGCGTAGGTCGTGAGGATGACGATGCTGAAGACATGGTGGCCTTGCTCGTAGGGAACGCCGAAGGTGCCCATCAGCCAGCGTCCCGTGGTGACGACCACCAGCAGGACGAGGAACAGCCGGGCCACCTTGAGTGTCTCCGCCATACTGTCCTCTCTTTCGCGGGGTCGAGTCCTCTGACCCACGGCTCCAAGTGTATATTCGCCGGAGGTGTCCGGCCAGACCAGCGTCCGCCCGGAGGAGCGGCAGGGAGTCGTCCTCGCCTTTGTGACCCTGCTCGGGATCCTGGCCTCCTACGCCCTGCTCGAGACGGCGCGGGACGCCCTCTTCCTTGCCCGCCTGCCCGCCGGGGAGCTGCCGTGGGTCTACCTGGTGATGGCCGCGGTCGCGGTCGCTCTGGCCGAGCTGCAGGGCAAGGGCCTCGGGGTGTCCCGCTCGCTGCGGCTGTCCGTCACCCTCGCCTTCGGGGCCGCGGTGACGCTCGGGTTCTACTTCCTCCGCCCCGCGGGCAACCCCTGGCTTCTCCGGGCCTTCTATGTGTGGGCGGGGGCCATCGCCACCCTCGTGGGTGTCCAGTTCTGGGTCCTTCTCGGCGACGTCTACACGATCACCCAGGCCAAGCGGCTGTACCGCGTGATCGGCACGGGCAGTCTCACGGGGGCAGCCCTCGGGGCCGGGCTCGCGCGGGTGGCCAGTGGCGTGCTGCCGCCCGAGGCCCTCATCGCGCTCGGGGCGGCGGTGATGGCGGTGAGCGCCGCCCTCGCGTTCCTCCTCGCGGGCCAGACCCGGAACGAGGGCGACGTCCCCGCGCCGGCCCGGTGGCGCCTCCGGGACTTCCGGAGCTTCCTCCAGCGCGAGCCCTACGTCGCGCGCCTGGCCGGACTCGTGCTGGTCGTCTCCGTTGCCGTCACGCTCGCCGACTTCGTCTTCAAGAGCGAGGTGGCCCGGCACATCGCCGCGGCAGACCTCGCCCGGTTCTTCGCCACGTTCTACGGGGCCCTGAGCGTTCTGGCCCTTGTCGTACAGGTCGCGCTCATGGGCTGGATCCTCCGCGCCCTGGACGTGCACCGCGCCCTCTGGACGCTGCCCGTGCTCATGCTCGGAGGCGCGGCCGGCATCGTGATCGGTGGCGGGCTCGTGGCCGCCCTGCTCTTGAAGGGAGCGGACGGCGCCCTGCGACCCTCGCTCAACCGCACGAGCACGGAGCTGCTCTTCCTGCCCATACCCGACAGCCTGCGCTCGCGAGTGAAGCCCGCGATCGACGTGATCGGGCAGCGGGGCGGGCAGGCGGTGGCCTCGCTCTTCATCCTCTCGCAGCTGGCCCTGGGACGCGGCGACAACCTCCTGGCGGTCTTTGCGGCGCTGCTCTGCGTGGCGTGGATAGCCGCGATCGCCGAGCTCCGGCCGCACTATGTGGAGATGTTCCGCCGCGCCCTGCGTGAGGGCGTGATCGAGGCGCGGGGCGGCCTTCCCGAGCTGGATCTCGTGTCGCTCGAGACCCTCTTTGCGTCGCTCAACAGCCGTGACGACGGGGAGGTCATGGCTGCCCTCGACCTTCTAAAGGCAGAGGATCGGATCCACCTGGTCCCCGCCCTGATCCTCTACCACCCGACGCCGGCCGTGGTCCTGCGGGCCCTGGAGCTGTTCGAGGCGAGCGGTCGGACCGACTTCGGGCCGGTGGCCGACCGGCTGCTCGACCACGCCGACGCCGAGGTGAGGGCGGCGGCGCTGCGGGCGCACGCGAGTCCAGACCCGGATGGAAGCCGGCTGCGGGGGGCCCTCGGCGACCCGAGCCCCCTCGTGCGGGCCACCGCCCTGGCTGGGCTCCTCGCGGAGACTCCGTCCGGGGAGGATCCGCGACCGCTCCTCGAGGTCATCCTCGGCGAGCGGACCCCGGAGGCTCGACGGGCCCTGGCGCGGGCGATCCAGCAGAGGCCAGTGCCCGCCTTCATCCCCGTCCTCGAGGCCCTGAGCATCGATCCGCAGGACGAGGTGCAGCTGGCGGTGGCCCGCTCGATCGGTGCGCTGCGGGCGGAGTCCTTCCTCCCGACCCTTCTGGAGCAGCTGCGCCGGGAGGCGGTCCGCGCCGAGGCCCGACAGGCCTTCTGCGAATTCGGGTCCAAGGGTCTCGAGTTCCTCGAGCGGGCACTGGAGGACGCGACCCTTCCCCAGGAGCTGCGGCGTCACATACCCCGGGCCATCACCGGTTTTCCGGCAGCCAGCGCGGTCGCGGTCCTGCAGCGCCACCTGGTGAGCGAACGGGACGGGATGGTGCGCTACCGGATCCACCGCGCGCTCGGCCGGATCGCGACGCGCCATCCGGAGGTGACCCTCGACGACGCCCTGTTGTCGACCGCCGCCGAGCGGACCGTGGAGGTGATCTGCCGCCTCGCCCACTGGCGCGTCGTTCTCGAGGAGGGGGGAGAGGCGGATCCCCGCCGGGTCACCCCCGGCCATCTGATGCTGATGGCGCTGCTGCGCGACAAGGCCGACAAGGCCGAGGAGCGTCTCTTCCGCCTGCTGGGCCTGATCCACCGCGGCGAGGACTTCCGGCGGATCTACCGGGGTTTGAGGAGCCCCGACCGGCGCCTGCGCGCGAGCAGCTACGAGCTTCTCGAGAACGTCCTCCGGCCGCCCCTGAAGGGCGTGGTCCTGGCGCTCGTGGACGGTGCGTCGACGACGATCGACCACGAGGCGACGGCGTCCTTCTACGAGCCGCCGTCGCTCGAGTATGAGGACGTCGTCACCCGGCTCATCGAGCAGCCGAGCGAGACGCTACGGAGCCTCGCCGTCTTCCACGTGGGTGAGCTGGGCCTGCGTCACCTGAGCGACCGGATTGCCGAGCTGCGGTCGCAGGAGACGTCACTGTACGTGCGCCAGATGTTCGATCGAAGCCTGCGGAGCCTGGTGGCGCCGAGAGGGGACGGCGATGCGGGCTGAGGGTCGTCACGTTGGCCGCATGGAGCGGCTCCTTCATCTGCGGACTCTGCCCATACTCGGCACGCTCAGCCCTCACGACCTGGGCCTCATCGCGGAGCAGACGCGCACGCGTGTCTTCGAATCCGGCAACCATCTCCTGCGGCAAGGGGAGCCCATCGGCGCCGTCCACATCATCGTCGAGGGACGAACCCTCCTCCGGCGGGGTGAGCAGGTCCTCGGTCACGCCACGACCGGCGCGGGGGTGGGCGGGCTGGGGTTCCTCTCCCGCGACGCGAACGGGATCGACGCCGTGGCCGAGACCGACGTGGTCGCCCTCGAGCTCGATGGCGACACCCTCGACGAGATCCTGGAGGACCACTTCTCGATCCTGCAGCACGTCCTGAGGGAGACCTCGCGGGGGCTGGTCGACCTCTGGCACGAGGCACCTCGGGAGTGCCTGGCCGCGCAGGTGCCCATGCGAGCACCGGGCTTCGCGGGCGATCTCGACCTCGTGGAGCGGATGCTCTTTCTGCGCGAGGGCCTTCCCTTCATCCGCTCGAGCGCCTCGGCCCTCGCCGACCTCGCGCGCAACCTGGTGGAGCTCCAGTTCGCACCGGGCACCGTCCTGTGGCGGCGCGGAGAGCCGGCGCGGCAGGTCCAGATGCTGGTGAGCGGCCGGGTCTCCTGCGCGGCCCCGATCCCGGACTTTGCCCTCCAGCCCGAACCGGGATATCCGCTCGGCGGGCTGGACGCAGTGGCCGGCGGCCCCCGGTGGTACGACGCGGTCTGCGAGGGGCCGGTCGTGACGCTGAGCGGCGACGTCGAGATCCTCTTCGATCTCTTCGAGGACAACGCGCAGGTGGGGCTGTCCTACCTGGCCCAGGTGGCGCGGGTCCACCTCGGCGCTCTCGAGCACATCGTCACCAGCGGACGTCAGGCCCGCCTGCTCCCGTTCTTCGGCGGCAACCTGGAGGGCTGACACTCGGAATGATCAGGGCATGTCGACCCGGCTCAGCTCCATCGGAGACTCGGTGGCGGGGTCGAAGGCCCGCAGCCGGAAGCGATACGAGTAGGGTTGCGCCGACAACCGGTACTCCTCGTGGGGGAGCGCACCCCAGCTGTCGTCGCCTCCGACGCCCCGCTGCCGCCAGTCGAGGTTGAGGTACACCTCGTCGCGGCGGGTCAGCTGGTGCCGGTAGAGCGCCTGGTCGAGGTCCTCGGCCGCGTAGTGCAGGGCGTTCACGCCGAGCACAGGGTCACCCACCGCCAGCAGGCCGAGGCCCTCGTCGCTGGTCAGCGCGGCCCAGCGCACCTCCACCTTGTTCCCCGTCTCCTGCGGCTGTGAGTACTCGAAGTAGTTGGCGTCGACGGTCGTGCGGTAGACGCCGACGGGCAGATCGCGCCGGTCGACGTAGGTCTCCTCCGGGCCCGGGCCGTACCATTCGAGGTGCTCGAACCCCGGCCGGATCCGGGCCTGCATCCCGAAGCGGGGCAGCTCGGGCAGCCGAGTCTCGCCTGGCTCGAGCGAGACCTCGACCAGGATGTCGCCGGACCCATACACGGTGTACGCCAGCTCGCAGGAGGCCCCCACCGAGGTGAGATCGCCGTCGACCTGGATGCGCACCACGCCCTCTGACGGCGTCTCGGTGCGGATGCTCCGTGGGGTCAGGAAGCGGTGCGCATCGCGCCAGACACCGGAGCCCTGCGGCATGTCGTTTCCACGGTCGTTGTCGATCGGCGCCCGCCAGAAGTGCGGGTGCAGCGGTCCGGCCAGGATCTCGACGCCGTTGCGCTGGAGCGAGCTCAGGAGCCCGGTGGCGGGGTCGACGGCCGCGGAGAAGTCGGGGCCGCGGACCTCGATCGCGCTCGCACCCCCGACCACCGTGAGCGGAGGCAGGCTCCCGGAGAGGAGCCTCGCCCGCGGGGCCCTGACCGGCAGGGCGAGCTGCTCGTGGGCGAGCACGTGTCCGGTCCGTGCCCACGCCGTGTCGGACTTCAGAAGGAAGACCAGGTCCAGCCAGTACTCCACGCCCGGCTCGGGCGTGATCGTGGGCAGGTCGATCGCCAGCTCACGCGTGGCCTGCGGGGGGACGTCGAGGGTCCCGAGGGAGCCCTCGCCCAGGAGTCGGTCGTCACCCCGCAGCTCCCAGCGGCCGACGGCGATCTCGTCGAGGTTGGTGAAGCGGTGCTCGTTGTGGATGGCCACGACGGACTCGATGGCCGGGGGTGGCCGAGGGAGTGTGCTGGATCCCGGCAGATCGACGAGGCTGTCGGGGGGAATCCGATTACGCAGGAGGTGAACCGGGCTCACGTGGATGTAGCGCTGGACGTGACTGATCACCGCGAGCGCCGGGTGGGGCGTGCGGTCGGCGGAGACGACGCCGTTCATGCAGAAGTTCTCGTCGGATGGGGTGTTGGCGGGGCCGAAGGCCCCCCCGTATGCGAAGAAGTGGCCGCCGGGGGCCGGGCCGACCTGCTCGATGTCATCGGCTCGGAGCCAGAGAACCAGGCCGTCGCCGGTGCGATCGACGGGGTCCTCTATCTCCTCCTCGGTCAGGGCCCGCGAGTACACGCGGACCTCGCGGAAGCGCGTGGGGGTGAGCCGATCGACGCTCTCGGGGTTTCGCCCGACGTTGACGGGGAAGTGGCCCGGGCTCGGCCGTCCCGCCATCTCCGCGCTGGCCACGAGCGCCCCGTCGACGAACAGGCGGGCGGTGGTGCCGTCGTAGGTCCCGGTGAGCCGATGCCACTCGCCGTACCAGTCGTCGGGAACAAGGGCGCGCAGGATGAGAGGCCGGATCCGACCCTCCAGCGCCAGTGACAGCTGCAGCTCCTCGTCGTCCTGCCGGAGCGTGTACCCGAGCGAGCCCTTGGACACGAACGGGTTGAACCGGGCGGTGCTGACCGCCCCCTTGATGATGGGTACCGGGAGCAGCTCGGCCTCCAGCGTGAGCGCATCGCGAAGATCCAGCGGCTCGGCGTCGGGCAGGACCACGAAGCCCTCGGCCCCCTTCTCGGGGTCGTTCTCGCCGACGAAGATCCCCTCGAGACCCGACTCGGACCGGTCCCTGACGACCTGGCGTGCCGGGACCGGCCGGAGCAAGCCCTGATCGACGAAGTCCCAGATGGCGCCGCCACGGGCACGACCTCCCGAGCGGAAGAGGTCCCAGTACTCGTCGAAGTCCCCGTTGCTGTTGCCCATGGCGTGCGAGTACTCGCACAGGATGAGGGGCCGGGGGTCGGGCTCCCGGGCCTCGCTCTCCATGTCCCAGACCTTCTGATACATGTGGCTGACGACATCCACGTGCGGGCCCGACCCGGCCCGCTCGTAGTGGATTGGGCGGGTCGGCTCGTGGTCGTGAACCCAGTCTGAACAGGCCACGAAGTTCACCCCGTCGCCGGCCTCGTTCCCGAGCGACCACATGATGATCGAGGGGTGGTTCTTGAAGGCCTCGACCATTCGCTCCACGCGATCGAGGTGGGCCACCTCCCACGCGGGGTTGTTGCCGAGCGTCCGGTCCGGCGCGTAGCCCATGCCGTGGGACTCGATGTTCGCCTCGCTGATGACGTAGAGACCGTACTCGTCGCACAGGTCGTACCACTCGCGGACGTTCGGGTAGTGCGAGGTCCGGACGAGGTTGAAGTTGTTCTGCTTCATGATTCGGATGTCTTCGATCATGCGCTCGCGGCTGATGACGTGGCCGGTCTCCGGGTCGTGCTCGTGGCGGTTGACGCCCCGGATCAGGAAGGGCTGGCCGTTCACGAGGATCTTGCCGTCGCGGATCTCCACCTCCCGGAAGCCGACGCGCGAGGGGATGACGCCGAGGACGCGGCCGGAGTCGTCCTTCAGGGTGAGGAGCAGCGTGTAGAGGTGGGGCTTCTCGTCCGACCACTGGGCCGGGTTGTCGACGAGGGCTTCGAGCGACGCCGTCTCCTCCGCCCCGGGAGCCACACGACCGCGGGTCGTGAGTGTCAGCGTGCCCGCGCGTCCCTCCGCGTCGAGCAGGGCGGCCTCGAGCGAGAAGGCCTGCTCCTTGGAGGACGCATTCCGCACGTCCACGCTCACGCTGAGCCGCGCGTCACGGTATTGGTCGTCGAGATCGGTCACCACCGTGAAGTCCCGGACGTGGAGCGGGGCCACGGACCAGATCGCGACGTCGCGGTAGATGCCGGACAGACGCCAGAAGTCCTGGCACTCGAGGTAGGAGCCGTCCGAGTAGCGGTACACCTCCACCGCCAGCAGGTTCTCGCCGGGCCGTACGAAGTCGGTGATGTCGAACTCGGCCGGGGTCCGGCTCTCCTGGCTGTACCCGACCTTCCGGCCGTTCACCCAGAGGTAGAAGGCGGAGGAGACGCCGTCGAAGGTGATCATCACCCGGCGACCCCGCCAGAACTCCGGCACCTCGAAGCGGTGGCGGTAGGACCCGACCGAGTTCTGCTCGTGGGGGACCCGCGGCGGGGTGCCCCGACCCCAGGCGTAGCCGGTGTTGACGTAGATCGGCACGCCGTGGCCCTCGATCTCCATGTTCGAGGGCACCGGGATCTCGCCCCAGGCGGAGTCGTCGAAGCCGGTCTCGTAGAAGTTGAGGGGGCGGGCCTCGGGCGTTGGCGACCACCGCAACTTCCAGCGCCCGTTCAGGCGGCGGTACCAGCGGGAGCTGCCCGGCTCGAGCGTGGCCGCCTTCGCCGCGTCCGGATAGGGGACGACGAGGGCGTGAGGGGCTTGCTTGTTGATCCCGACGATCCGGGGGTTCTCCCAGTCGGGCAAACCCTCGGCGGCGGCAGTCGACTGCGGGACAACGCCGACGACGAGGCTGAGGGCCAGCGATCGGATTGGAATCATGCGGGTGATCATGGCTTCTATTGTCACTGCTTGACGTTGCCCCGGAGAAGGTCGGTTCGATGGATGCCCTGGATCGTGCTGATCGCGGTGTTGGCGGCCTCGGCCACGCCGGGATCAGGATCCTCGAGAAGGGGTTGCGCCACCGGCTCGGACACCCTCGCGGTGAACATCGGCAGGGCCCGCAGGCCCGCGATCCGCACCTCCGGGTCCGGGTGCTGCAGCAGGCCCAGCACCAGGTTCCATCCCTCCTCGACGCCGAGAACGCCCCGGGCCAGGTGCTGTCGCAGCGGCAGGATGGCCGCGCCCCGGGCCACCGGGTCACCGCCCGACAGCGTGTTGCGGACACAGTCGACGGCGGCCTCGTCCTCTCCCTCTGCGAGGGCCATGCCCACCACCTGGCGCACGATCGGGCGGCGGTCGGAGAGCCGTTCACACAGCGCGTCGATGGCCGACGGGTCGAGCCCGGCCAGCGTCGAGGCGGCGTTGCGCACGAGTCGGTGCGCCGTCATGGTGTCCGGGTCCTCGAGGGGGACGCGGTCGAGAATCTCGCCGACGGTGTGCGGTCCGGAGAAGGCGGCCACGCAGGCCACGTCGCGGGCCTCGGGATTCCCCGACACGAGACGCCCGAGATGGTCCCCGTAGCGCTCGGCGGCGCAGCCGCTGGAGAACGGCTCGAGGTCGATGAGGTCGATCTCGTCGCGGACCGCCGTCTCCATGTACGGCGACAGGGCGAGCCGGGCCTCGGGCTCGAACCACGACCTGACCCCGACCACGACGGCGGCCACCGCGACGGCGGCGATGGCGAGACGCCCCCAGGGGAACCGGCGAACGGCGCCGGCGGCCCTGGGAACGGCGCGTACGGCCGCCGGGGCGTTGCGGCGGAGGGTCTCCCAGTACGAGGGGGCGTCCTCCCGCGTGGCGAGCGTCTCGAGGCGGGGTCGGAGCGTCTCGCGGGTGAGGCCCCCGAACCCGCGGCGCTGGAGGTCGGTGAGGAGCCCATCCACGTCGGCGTCGCTCAGGGTCATGCGCTGGGTCGGGCCGACCGTTCCGCGGTGCCGGCTCACGAAGCTCTCGAGGAAGGGACGCGCGGTCTCGTTCCAGGCCCCGGCCCCCGCCTCTTCCGGCTCCCAGTCCAGGTGCCACGCATGGACGTGGCCGTCGCCGACGGCGGCCAGGAGTACGTTCCCGAGGGGGCTCAGGGCGACGCCGTGGACCGCGGCAGGGTGGGTGAGGGACCGCACCTCGGTACCGCGGCGGAGATCCCAGAGTCGCACGGTGTGGTCGCGTCCCGAGCTCACGAGGAACCGTCCGTCGGGGCTGAAGACGACTCGCGAGACCTCGCCTTCGTGCCCTCGGAGCGTGCGCATCGCCCGCCGCGCCCTCGGATCCCACAGGCGCACGGTTCCGTCCTCACCCCCCGAGGCCACGGAGCGGCCGGTCGGGTGGAGGGCCACCGCGGTGACGTTGCCCTCGTGGCCTTCGAGAAGGGTGAGCGGCTCTCCGGTCACGGCCTCC
>JAJDNV010000404.1 GCA_022340545.1 Acidobacteriota bacterium
CCTGGCCGCGGCCAGCGCACCGGCGCAGGACGCGCGTGTGGAGCTCAGCGGCACGGCGGGCTGGACGTTCAGCGACGGAGTCAGCGGGGCCGCGGTGAACGTCCCGGGAGTGGGCTCGTTCGACCGCATCGACCCCAAGGATGCCTTCTCGTGGGGGCTGCGCCTGGGCTTCCTCGTCAGCGAGAACTCCGAGGTCGGCTTCTTGTTCAACCAGCAGTCGACCAGCCTCGAGATCGGGGGCACGTCGACCTTCGAGCTCGGAGACCTGAGCCTCCGGAACTACCACGGCTACTATGCGTACAACTTCGGGGATGGGGATGCCGCCGCCCGCCCCTACGTGCTCATCGGACTCGGGGCCACGCAGTACGGGACCATCAACGTGAGCGCGGCCGGCCTGCAGCGGGACATCGACGGCAACACGAGGTTCTCCGGTTCGGGAGCCCTCGGGGTCAAGATCTTCCCGAGCCCCCGGTTCGGCATCCGCCTCGAGGGTCGCTGGACCCCCACCTACATCAAGTCGGACGCCGCGGGCTGGTGGTGTGACCCCTACTGGGGTTGCTACGTGGTGGGCAATGCCCAGTACTCGAACCAGTTTGAGCTCTCGGGAGGAGTCACGCTGCGGTTCTAGGCTCGCTCGGGAGGCAGTGCCGCCGGGTTCGAGGTCTGAGAGTGGGCCTCGTCGGGCGGCACTGCCTCCCCGCACCGCGCGGGCTGAGCAGCGGCGCGCGTCGACGTCGGGAGGGCGTTCCTGTCGGAGGTGAGAAGCACATGAAGGGTGATTCCTGGATGGTCGTCGCGGCGTTGGCCGTGGCGTCGCTCGCGGGTGCGCAAGAACCGGCGCCGGGCCCGTCTTCGGCCGGGCCCCCGCGGAGCGTCGAAGCCCGCGCGGAGCGGGAGCTGAAGAAGATGGGCGAGTTCCTGGCCGGGCTGCCGCGCTTCGCCCTGGAGGCGGAGGAGACGTTCGACGAGATCCCGGACGGAGACCTGCGGAGGCAGCTCACCAACGTCCGTCGGATCGCGGTGGAGCGCCCGAACCACTTCGCGGCCGACGTGACGGGCGACACGCTCTCTCGCGCCGCCTGGTACGACGGTCGGACGGTGACGGTGCTGGACAAGGAGCACAGCGTCTACGCCACGATCGACGCCCCGGCGACGATCGACGCGACCCTCGACACGCTACAAGACGAGTACGGGGTGGTGCTGCCGCTCGTCGACATTCTCTACTCCGATCCCTACGCGGTGCTCATGGAGGGCGTGACCTACGGGCGCTACCTGGGGATCCACCAGGCAGCGGGAGTCGCCTGTCACCACCTCGCGTTCTCCCAGGCAACAATCGAGTGGCAGCTCTGGATCGACGCGGGCGACGCGCCCCTGCCCCGCAAGCTGGTGATCAGCTACGTGCAGGAGCCGGGAGAGCCGCAGTACAGCGCCACCATCCGGCGCTGGAACCTGGAGTCCAGGGTGCCCGAGGGGCTCTTCACGTTCGAGGCCCCGGAGGGCGCCCAGAAGATCGACGCGACGGCAATGACGGGAGGACGCTGATGCAGGCCAGGAATCGTCGGTTTCTACCGCTGCGGGCGGGCGCAGCGCTTGCGTTGACCCTGCTGCTGGTCCTGCCCGAGGCGCCTGCCTACGCGCAGCGGGCCCGCGCGGGCGGAGGCGGGCGGGGGTCGGTTCGCAGCGTCAACCGGAACGCCTCGGGGACGGGTGGCAGCTGGTCGGGTCGGCGCACGAGCGGCACGACCAGCCGGAGTGTCTCGGGAAACACCTCGAGCCGTGCGACCAGCGTCGAGGGCCGGGGCGGGCAGACGGCAACCGGGACCCGGAACGTCACCAGATCCGACGACGAGGTGACGGTGAACCGCGACGTCCAGAGCAGCACCGGCGCCAGCAGGAGCTCGCAGAAGACCTACGAGATGGACAATGGGCGGGTCGATTCGGTTGAACGGAACACCCAGGCGACGAACCGGTACGGCCAGACGGCCGAGTGGGAAGGCAAGGCCGAGCGCTCCGGCTACGGCTGGGAGTTCGAGGGCGAGGGCAAGAACCGCTACGGGCAGAAGGTCGAGGCCGAGGGCTACGGCGCGCGGGGCCTTTACGGCAGCGGTGTCGTCGCAGACGTCGAGGGCGGCCGCTCCGGTGACCGAACGGTCGTCGCGGGCCGAGCCTACGGGGGGCCGGTCCATGCCGCGCGCCTTCCCTATGGTGCCCGTCCCTACACCTACTACGGCCGTCCATACTACGGCTACGGCGGCGTCTACTACCGGCCCTACTACTATCGAGGCGTTCCGTACTACGGCTACATCCCGCCGCCCTGGGGCTGCTACTACACGACGGTGCCGGTGGGCGCCATCGCGCTGACCGTGGCCGGTGCGGCGCTCCTCTACTCGGACGGCACCTACTACAAGACGACCTACGTCGAGGGGGCCACGCAGTATCAGGTTGTTGCACCGCCGGCGGGGGCGAGCCTCCCCGCGGGCACGTTACTGCCCGCGGACCGGGCGACGATCACGATCGCGGGGGTGACGTACTACCTCTACGGGAACACCTTCTACAAGCGCGTGGTGACCAACGGCCAGGAGACCTTCGTGGTGGTGACGAAGCCCGCGGGCGTTGTCGCAGTGAAGGCGCTGCCAGACGATTTCGAGCCGATGCAGGCCGGCAGCATGGTGTACTTCCGCTCGAAGGACCGCTGGTACCTCACGTACCTCGACCCGAGCGGCGAGGAGCTGTACGTGGTGGTCGACGCGCCGGCGGGCGCCGTGCCGGCCGTCCCGGGCGAGCCCGGGGGCCAGCCGCAAGTCGCGGCGGCGGCTCCCGCCTCGGCCCCAGCCGCTCAGCCGATGGCCATGACGCTCACGGCGCAACCGGGCACGCCCCTGACGGTGCGCGTGGCCACCGAGGTCAGCTCGGGCACCGCCCAGGCGGGCCAGCGCTTCCAGGGCAACCTCGACTCCGACCTCGTCACGGACGGACGTGTGATGGCCACCCGGGGCACGCGCGTCTACGGCCGGGTCGTCGCGGCCCAGGCGGGGACCGGAACGGGCGGGGCGCCACAGCTCACCCTCGAGCTGACCGACGTCGAGGTGGGGGGGAGGGTGGTGCCGCTCTCGACCGAGCCGGTGAGCTTCAGCGGCGAGGCGAAGAAGGCCGGCCGGAAGGTCCTCGGGGCCGCGGCGCTCGGGGCCGGCATCGGGGGCATGATCGACGGTGGCGAGGGGGCCGCCTGGGGCGCCGGTGCCGGCGCCGTGGTCGGGGTCGCGGCCGCGAAGTCGTCCCCCGGCAACCAGGTCGCGGTCGCTCCGGGCACGGCCCTCGAGTTCCGGTTGGCTCAGCCACTCTCCGTCGCCATCGTGAGCTAGACGGCGCGCCGCCCGCCGCGGCCGCGCGGGACTCGACGGGCTGCAGCTTCGAGCAGCGTGGGTGAAGTGGGATGGACGGTCAAGCTGTCCTGGTCTCCCGGCGCCACGACGCGCATCGGCGGCGACTTCCAGACCCTGGCCGTCGCCTACCAGTTCCTCTGGTTCTGAACATGAGAGGTCCGATAGAACAATGCACATGAGAACCGTTTCTCGCTTCACCATCGCTCTCGCCCTCGGCTCCGCCGCGCTCGCCGTGGGCGCGGCCTACGAGGCGCCCCGCACGTTCCAGGTCGCCGATCTGCTCACGCCGGCACAGATCAAGGGGCCGCTCCACCAGGTGGCCGCCGCGGTCCCGACCGAGGGCTACCTGCACGTCTTCTCGATCAAGACCGACTATGGGCCGCTCGAGGCCGAGGGCATGGGCATGCTCCTTGTGCGCCTGCACGAGGTGAGCGCGCTCGCCGAGCTCGACGAGGTCTCGAAGAGCGCGGTGTTCGTCGAGGCGGCCGGCGCGTCCGTCGTCAACGTGGGCAAGGGCGTCGCCGCCGCGGTGACGGACCCCGGGGAAACCGCGAAGGGCGTCGGGAAGGGCCTCAAGCGCTTCGGCACGAACCTCGGCCGCAAGGCAAAGCGGGCCGGCGACCAGGCCGCGGAGTCCGTGAAGAAGGACGATGACCAGAAGGACGGGGGCCCGGAGAAGTCCACGACCGACCAGGTGGCGGCGGCCGGGACCGGGGTCGCCCACTCCATGCTCGGCGTCAACTCCGGCGCACGGAGGTGGGCGCAGAAGGTCGGCGCCGACCCCTACACGACGAACCCGATCCTCAAGAAGGCGCTTGTGGACATCGGCAAGGTCGACGCCGCGGGCGGCCTCGCCGCCAAGATCGCGGTGCCCGTTCCCATGGTCGTGAGCGGGACCGCGGCCGTCGGCAACCTCGTGTGGAGCCAGGACCCCGAGGCGCTGCTGAAGCTCAACGAGCAGAAGCTGAAGGAGACGGGCGTCGACGGCAAGACCATCAAGCAGCTGTACCTCAGTAAGGGCTTCTCGCTCACGCTTCACACGCGCCTCGCTGCGGCTCTCCGCGACGTGAACGTCCCGGGGTGCGCCGACTACGTCGCGACTTCCGCGGAGGCGGACACCGAGCGCGAGGCCGTCTTCTTCGTGGAGAGCGCCGAGATGCTGGCCCGCCTTCACCGAACGGAGCCGGTCGCCGCCATCCTCCAGGATTCGCGGGCGATGGTCGCGAAGTCGAAGGACGGCAGAGTCGTCGTGCTGCTCCCGCTCGACTGGATCAGCTGGACGGAGACGTACGAGAAGGCCCTCACCGAGGTCGAGACGCGCGCGAAGAAGGAGCTGGGCGCGACGAAGCTCGAGCTGCGCATGACAGGGACGATGTCGCCGGTGGCGGAGAAGGAGATGGCCGCGCGCGCCTGGACGGTCGTGGAGAAGGTCCCCTCGACGTTCGACCTGGTGAAGGCGCGCGGGACGGCCGCGGTGACAAACTAGCCCCACGAGGGCTGTGGAGCGGGATCCTGTCATCCGTGCCTTTCGGCTCCAGTCGAGGCCTCCCCGCGCGACTGATGGCGATGGCCGGTGCCTGGCCAGCGCCGCCGGTGGCGGGTGCGCTGTTGTCCGGTCTCCTGTGCGCGACCGGCTGCTCGAATAGCGGCTCGGTCGGCTTCGACTACGACCTCGGCCGAGGTCCGTCGGGCTGGGAGGAGGGGTTCGCCGACTACCCCGCGAGCGACGAGCCGATCTTCATGCTCGAGGCCGGGTATCGGGCCCTGCCCGCACCGCTCGACACCTCACGGAGCGGGCTCTTCATCGCGGGGACGAACCGCAGCGACGATCTCTGGGTGTACTACAAGACCGAGGTGGCGCTCCCGGCCGACACGACGTACCGCGTGCGGTTCGACGTCGAGATCGCCACCGCGGTGCCGGCGGGCTGTGGGGGGGTGGGCGGCGCGCCCGGGGAAGGTGTCACGGTGAAGGCCGGGGTGTCCCTGGTCGAGCCCGATCGGGCGCTGGACGCCGCGGGCTACTGGCGCATGAACGTCGACCAAGGGCAGCAGACCCAGGGCGGCGAGGACGCGGTCGTGATCGGCAACCTGGCAAACTCCAGAACCTGCGAGCAGGGGTTCGGGTGGGAGCTGAAGCGGCTGGCGAGCGGCCGGTCCATGGTTCTCAGCACCGGCAACACCGGCCGGGCCTGGCTGTTCGTCGGGGCCGACTCGGGCTTCGAGTCCCGCAGTGCTGTCTACTACACGCGGTTCACCGCCCTGTTCGAGCCGCTGTGACGCCGGCCCGCCCCGGGGCCATCGCTCGAGTTCGGACTCCGTCGTCTCTGCCACGACGAGCTCATGAAAATGCTCCGCGAGGAGGCGAGCACGGCCGAGGCGGCGCTGGTGTAGCCCAACTGGGAGGGGGACCGTCACCCGACGGCCGGGCCCTCCACCGTCCGGGAGTCTCGTTACGGCTTGACGGCCACCATGAGGTCGGTGGGGCCGGGAAGAGCGACCCTGTTGACGTCCCCGAAGCCTGCCTCGGCGAGCCAGTTGGCGTACTCCGCGTCGCTGTAGGCGCTGCCCTCCCGGGTCCCCACGAGCATGTTCAAGGCGAACAACGCGGCGAAGGTCGGGGCCGTCTTCTCCTCGTTCAGGATGAAGTCCTGGATCACGACGCGTCCGCCGGGGTTGAGGGCGTCCTTCACCTTGCGCAGCATGTCCAGGTTCTCGCCGGGACCGTTCATGTGGCAGATCGCAGAGATGAAGACGAGGTCGTAGCCCGAGCCGTAGGAATCGGTGCGCAGGTCACCGTCGAGGGTGTGGATGCGGCCCTGCACGCCGCTGTCGGCGACGTAGCGTCGGGTCAGCGGCGTCACGGTGGGCAGGTCGAAGACGGTCACCTCGATCTCCGGACGTGCACGGGTGAAGGCCATCGCGTAGGCGCCAGAGCCCCCCCCGAGGTCGAGCACCCGCCGGACACCCTCGAGCTCGAGGGCCGCCACGACCGGCTGGGCCCGCGCCGTCGCGCCCTTGTGCATGGCCGCGATGAACGCCTCGGTCCAGTCCTGGCTGCGTCCGGCCATCTCGTCGAAGGCGACCGCGGTCCCCTTCCTCACGCACTCCGTCAACGTGGACCAGCGGGGCCAGAGGTGGACGCTGTGCATCAGGGCCGCCCGCGAGTCGTGAGCCGCCCCCGCGCAGAGGTAGAGCGCCGCCCAGTCCCCGTTGCGGAAGCGCTCGTCCTGCTTCTCGAGCAGGCCGAGCGCCACGAGGGCGTTGAGCAGCGCCTCGGTGGCTCGCGGGTGCGTTTGCAGTCGCGCGGCCACCTCGGCCGCGGATGCGCCGTCCCCGACGGCGCTGAAAAGGTCGAGCTCCACCGCGGTCAGCACCACGCGGCTCGGCTGGAAGCCGCGCACGAGGGCGTTCAGCTCGTCGGGAAGGACGCCGGCCTTCGCCCGGGCGGCCAGGGCCTGCCGGACCTTGGCCCGATGGGCCGCGACCTCGCGGCGGATGGTGTCGTCGTCGGGATCCCCTCGGCCGGTCAGCGGCGCGCCCCCGGAGAGGTGCTCCTCTGCGATCCGGTGCGCCTCGTCCGGTCGGACCTCGGTGTACCAGCGTCCCTCCGGGTACACGATGGCGTTGGGACCTCGGTCGCACAGCCCCATGCAGCCACAGCCCGTGACGAGCACGTCGTCCGCGAGGTCCCGCTTCGCCACCTCCGCACGCAGTGCGTCGAGCAGCCCCGGGCCGCCCTTGCGAGCGCAGCAGGGGACGCCGTCGGGTTTGTCCTGGGTGCAGACGAGAACGTGTCGGACGAAAGGCGAGGGCATGGCGACCTCCATCGCGGGGGCCCGGGATCGAGCCCGTGGCGATTCTAGTCCGTCCGAGCCCGGGAGATCTCCCTCCAGGACGCGCTGCTATACTGCCGCGGTGGAGGCCATCCGGTCGCGATCGATAGCGATCTTCTTCGTCTCCATCCTGGTGGCCGCCGGCCTGCGTCTTCCCGACCTCGCCCTGCGTCCCATGCACGCCGACGAGGCCGTTCACGCGGACAAGTTCGGGACCCTGCTGGAGGAAGGGAAGTACACCTACGACTCGTCCGAGTTTCACGGACCCACCCTCTACTACCTGACCCTGATCTCCGCCTGGCTCCAGGGGGCGCGGCGGTATGTCGAAATCGACGAGACCACCCTGCGCGTGGTTCCCGCCGTGCTCGGGGTGCTCCTCGTCGCCGCGCCCCTCGGGGCGAGAAGCTTCCTGGGATGGCCGGGCGCCGCCCTCGCCGCCCTGCTGACCGCGATCTCCCCGGCGATGGTCTACTACAGTCGCTACTTCATCCACGAGATCCCGCTCGTCCTCTTCACCTTCGGCGCTCTGCTCGGGGCGTGCTGGTATCTGCAAAAGCACGGCGTCCTGCCCGCCCTGCTGACGGGCGTCTGCCTGGGGCTGATGCACGCCACCAAGGAGACCGCCCCTCTCGCGCTGGGGGCGATGGCCCTCGCGCTCGCGGTGACCTTGCTCGTCGAGCGCCGACACGGCCTGGCCCCCCACCCGATCCGCCGCACCGTCCGCCGCCGTGACGGCGTGCTGGCGCTCGTCACCGCCGTCGTGGTCTCCAGCGTGCTTTACACCTCGTTCACCACCAACCCCGCGGGTCTCGTGGACTCGGCACGGTCCTACTGGATCTGGCTGGGTCGAGCCGGCACCGACCCCTTCCACATCCACCCCTGGGACTACTACCTGCGCCTGCTGATCCACTTCCCGGCCCGGGGAACGCCGGTGTGGACCGAGGGGCTCATCCTCGTGCTGGCGGCGGCGGGGGCGGCGGCCGGCTGGAGCCGCCGAGGGGTCCCCGGGACGGATGCGAAGGTCCTCCGCTTCCTGTCGCTGTACACCCTCCTGCTGGTGGTGGCCTACGCGGCGATCCCCTACAAGACCCCCTGGAACCTTCTCGTCTCCCTTCACGGGATGATCCTCCTGGCCGGCGTCGGCGCGGTCTGGCTGGTGCAGGCCGTCCGGAGCGCCGCCGGCCGAGCCGCGATCACCGCCGTGCTGGTGCTGGCCGCGACGCACCTCGCCTGGCAGGCCTACTCCGCGAGCTTCCGGTTCCCCGCCGATCCCCGCAACCCCTACGTCTACGCCCACACCGGCACCGACGTCTTCGAGATCGCGGGGCGCCTGAAGGAGCTGGCCCGGGCCCACCCGGACGGCTCGTCCATGCCCTTGCAGATCATCAGCCGAGAGAACTTGTGGCCCCTGCCCTGGTACCTGCGCGGGCTCTCCGGTGTTCGCTGGTGGAACGGCGTCTCCGACGAGGCCGAGAGCGCCCCGGTCATAGTGGTGACCCCGGAGATGGAGCCGGCCCTGGTGAGGAAGCTCTACGAGCTCCCGCCCCCCGGGGAGCGGGAGCTCTACATGAGGATCTTCGAGGAGCCCGTCGAGCTGCGTCCGCAGGTCGAGCTGCGTGGCTACGCGGCCAAGACCCTGTGGGACCACTTCCGTCAGCTCGAGGCCTCCCCGCCCCCGCCTTCCCCCGCCCCCCCCCGCCCATGAATCCGGAGGAGCGCTCGAGCGCCGAGCTCGGCCTCGGCGAGACCATTGCCGGGCTGGATGTGCATCGCCTTGGCCACGAGGCGATGGCCACGGTCTTCGAGGTGATCTACGCCCACGAAGACGGGGGCTACGCCCGGCAGGCGGCCCAGGCCGCGTTCGACCTGGTCGACCGGCTGGAGCTCGAGCTGAGCCGGTTCATCGCCAGCAGCGATGTCTCACGCGTCAACGCCCTGGCCAGGGGACGGGCGACGCGGGTGAGCCCGGAGACGATGGAGTGCCTGGAGATCTCCCGGCGGATGTACTCCCTGACCGGCGGGGCCTTCGACATCTCGATCGGCACGGGGCTGGAGACACTCGAGCTCGTCCCCGACGGATTCGTGGTTCGGGCCCGACAGGACGGGGTCCGGCTGGACCTGGGCGGCATCGGCAAGGGCTACGCGGTCGACCGCATGGCGGAGCTCCTGGACGAGTGGGGGATCCACCGCGCCCTCCTTCATGGCGGTTTCAGCTCGGTTCTCGCGCTGGACGCGCCCCCGGGTCGCGGGGGGTGGCCCCTCACCCTGACGATGCCCGGTGCCGCAGGGGACGGGTCCCGGATCCGCATCTCCGCCCGCCAGATGGCCCTCAGCGCGTCGGGCACTCGGAAGGGAGCCCACATCCGGGATCCCCGCACCGGCCGCCCGGTGCAGGATCGAGCAGCCTGGGCCGTGCTCACGCGCCCCGGCGGGACGGACGAGGACGCGAACGAAGACTGGCGCGACGCCGTCCGATCGCCGGCGACCGTGGCCGATGCCCTGTCGACCGCCTTCATGATCCTGCCCGTGGAGGGGATTGGGGACCTGTGCCGGAGGATCCCGGGGCTCGAGGCCTGGGTCGTCCGGGACGGAGGGGCCGGGGCCACTCCCCTCCATCTGGGCCCGGGTCGGGCCCGGGGGGGCTGAGAGGCGAGCGGGACCCGTCCCGGATTGGACGACTCCCGTGTCGTGGGCCCGCAAAGGTGATAGATTTCGAGGCTATGGCACAAGACAATACGAGCACTCTCATTGCCGCGCTGCGCTCTCGCCGCTGCGCCGCCGTCATTGGAATCACGGCCCTGTGCTCTCTGGGCCTTCCCGGCACCCCCCGTGCGGCGGGGGCCCAGGACCTGGAGCCCATCCCCATCGAGCTGCCGAAGCCGATGTTCGAGGGCACCCCGCAGAACGTTGCCGTCCCCAACCTGGAGAAGCCCCTGGGCCGGCCCCGGGACCCGTTCCTCGCCCCGGCCGGAGTCACGAACGTCGCCCTGCACAAACCGGTGACGAGCAGCGACATGGAGCCGATCATCGGCGACCTCGAGCAGGTCACCGATGGCGACAAGAAGGGAGCCGAGGGCTACTTCGTCGAGCTGGGGCCCGGTGTCCAGTACGTGACCATCGACCTGGGCGCGCCGTACGACATCTACGCCATCCTGTTCTGGCACTTCCACAAGACGGCCCGCGTCTACCTCGACGTCGTCGTCCAGGTGGCCGACGACGCCGACTTCACCAAGAACGTCCGCACCCTCTTCAACAACGACGACGACAACTCCTCCGGGCTCGGCAAGGGCCAGGACATGAACTACGTGGAGACCGCCGAGGGCAAGCTCGTCGATGCCAAGGGCTCGCGGGCGCAGTTCGTCCGGCTGTACAGCAACGGCAACAGCGCCAACGACCTCAACCACTACGTCGAGGTCGAGGTCTTCGGTCGCCCGGCGAAGTAGGGGAGGACCCATGGCCCACGACGACGAGAAGGATCAGGACGGCGGTCCCGGCTCGGGCCTCGGAGGGAAGAAGCTCGATCGGCGCGACGTGCTCCTGGGCCTCTCCACCGTCCCCGCGCTGGGGCTCTTCGGCGAGGCCTGGCGCAAGCAGCGCCAGTACGACCAGGCGCAGAAGGAGGCCGCCGCTGAAGACGCGCCCCCACCACCCGCTGATCTCGAGGAGATCAACGTGGCCCTTCTCGGCTCCGGAGCCCAGGGGCAGGTGCTGCTCGACTCCATGCTGAGGATACCCGGGCTCCGCTTCCGCGCGGTGTGCGACATCTGGACGGAGTACAACCAGAAGCGCGCGGTCCGGATCCTCAAGAAGTACAAGTTCGACGTCAACGGCTACGAAGACCACCGGGAGATGCTCGACAAGGAGAAGGACCTCGACGCGGTCGTCATCGCCACTCCCGACTTCTGGCATGCGCCCCACACCGTGGACTGTCTCGAGGCCGGAAAGCACGTGTATTGCGAGAAGGAGATGTCGAACACCCTGGAGGGTGCCCAGCGTATGGTGCACGCCGCCCGGGAGACGGGAAAGCTGCTCCAGATCGGGCACCAGCGGCGCAGCCACCCCCGCTACCTGCACAGCTACGAGAAGCTCCTGCAGGAGGCGCAGCTCCTCGGACGGATCGTCACCGTCAACGGCCAGTGGAACCGCGCGGTGTCGCCGGACCTCGGCTGGCCGGAGCGCTACACCATCCCCGACGCCCGCCTGAAGCAATACGGCTTCAAGTCCATGCCCCAGTTTCGCAACTGGCGCTGGTACAAGGGGCTCGGGGGCGGGCCTATCGTCGACCTCGGGTCGCACCAGATCGACATCTACAACTGGTTCCTTGGGGCCAACCCCTCTCACGTGATCGCGAGCGGTGGCCTCGACTACCACGACCCCGCGACCCACGAGTGGTACGACACCGTGATGACCGTCTACGAGTTCGAGACCGCGAAGGGGCCGGCCCGCGCCTACTACCAGACCCAGACCACCAACGGCA
Organism: Acidobacteriota bacterium; assembly: GCA_022340545.1. Lineage (GTDB taxonomy): Bacteria > Acidobacteriota > Vicinamibacteria > Fen-336 > Fen-336 > JAJDNS01. The sequence goes on from JAJDNV010000404.1 coordinate 11,694, forward strand.
GCCAGGGGTACTACGAGACCTTCATGGGCGACCAGGGCACGCTGGTCATCTCCGAGTCTGAGGCCGCCAACTCGGGGTCTGTCTACCGCGACCCCAACGCGCCCGCGTGGGACGAGTGGGTTCGCCGCGGCTACATCTCGGCGCCTAAGCTCCAGGAGCAGGGACAGAAGGACGAGGATGCGGTCCTGGACGTTCGCGAGTCGGTGTCGCCCGACGAGCACCGCATCCCGGTCGTCCTCCGCGATCCGTACCACCAGCCGCACCTGCAGAACTTCTTCGACGCGATCCGCGGCACGGCGACGTTGCACTGTCCGCCCGAGGTGGGCTACGAGACGGCGGTCACCGTCCTCAAGGTGAACGAGGCGATCGAAGCGAAGGAGCGGCTGTCGTTCCGGCCGGAGGAATTCGAGGTCTGAGGCGGCCCAGGACGGCCGCAGGGGTGGACATGAAAGAAGGGACGCTCTCCCGTGTGCAGATGGTCACCGTCGTCGCCCTGCGGGTCCTGATCGGCTGGCACTTCCTCTACGAGGGTGTGTCCAAGCTGACGGCGGACGCCTGGTCGGCGAAGGGCTATCTCCTGCAATCGCGTGGGCCGCTCGCGGAGGTCTTCCGGTGGATGGCCGCCGACCCGGAGCGACTGGCGACCGTGGACCAGCTCAACATGTGGGGGCTCACCCTCATCGGGCTCGGGCTCATCCTTGGCTGCTTCACTCGCCTCGCCAGCGCCTCCGGCATAGTGGTGATACTGCTGTTCTACCTCTGCAATCCTCCGTTCGTCGGCTACTTCTACTCGATCCCCGCGGAGGGGAGCTACCTGATCGTCAACAAGAACCTCGTGGAGCTGGCCGCGCTCGCCGTCATCCTCGTGACCGGCAGCGGCCGGGCCGCGGGCCTGGACCGGATCATCCACGGCCTGCTTAAGAAACGTGATCGGCCCGCCGACTCCTGACCACGCGAGGGGCCGTCGTCCCGAACAGAAGGGGAGTGTCATGAAAGACGAGAGTACGACCGGGATCCCGGGCCTGACCCGCCGGGAGGTCATCAAGACCGCATCTCTGGCTTCGCTCGCGGCTGCGATACCGGGCGGCGTCTTCGCCGCCGGCACCTCGGAGCGCGTTAAGGTCGGCCTCATCGGCTGCGGAGGTCGCGGCACCGGGGCCGCGGTGGACGCCGTCAACGCCTCTCCCGACGTCGTCATCGCGGCCATGGGCGACGTCTTTCCCGATCAGCTGAAATGGTCGACGGGACAGCTGAAGGAGAAGGTCCCGGCCGACCGGCTCGTGGTCACCCCCGAGACCTCCTTCGTCGGCTTCGACGCCTACCAGAAGGTCCTGGCCACCGACGTGGACGTCGTGATCCTCGCCACCCCGCCCTTCTTCCGCCCCGTGCAGCTGAAGGCCGCGGTCGAGGCCGGCAAGCACGTCTTCACGGAGAAGCCGGTGGCGGTGGATCCGCTCGGCGTGCGCTCCGTCATCGCCACCTCGGAGCTCGCCGCGAAGAAGGGGCTGTCCATCGTCGCCGGCACCCAGCGTCGCCACCAGAATCACTACCTCGAGATCATGAAGCGGGTGCACGACGGCGACATCGGCGAGCTCGTGGCCGGGCAGTGCTACTGGAACATGGGCGCCCTCTGGATCGAGAGGGCCGCCATGAACTGGGCCAACCGCATCGTCAAAAACTGGTCGGACATGGAGTGGCAGATCCGCAACTGGCTGTTCACGGGCTGGTGCGGGGGCGACCACATCGTCGAGCAGCACGTCCACAACCTCGACGTCATGAACTGGGCCTTCGACGCCCACCCGGTCAAGTGCACGGGCATGGGCGGTCGCGCGGCGCGCACCGACCCGATGTTCGGCAACATCTTCGACCACTTCGCCGTCGAGTACGAGTACCCGAACGGGGCCCGCATCCTCAGCATGTGCCGCCAGACGGCGGGGGCCAGCGAGAACGTGTCCGAGCGCGTCGTGGGCACCACCGGCCGCACCTACACCGACAGCTCAGAGGGCTTCATCGAGGGGGCCAGGCCCTGGCAGCCCGCCGAGGCCTCGCCCAACCCCTACGTCCAGGAGCACGCCGACCTCATCGCCAGCATCAAGGCCGGGAAGCCCCTGAACGAGGGCCGGCGGGTCGCGGAGAGCTGCCTGACCGCCATCATGGGCCGGATGAGCGCCTACACCGGGCGTGCGCTGAGCTGGGACTGGGCCATGAACGCTTCGGAGCTCGACCTCACCCCGCCCCACATGGAGTTCAAGGAGCTGCCGCCTCTCGAGGTCCCGATCCCCGGGCAGACGCCGCTCGTCTGACGGAGAGCCCT
>JAJDNV010000405.1 GCA_022340545.1 Acidobacteriota bacterium
AGGCGCTCAAATGAGAATGCAGCATCCGATGAGCCATCGAATCCTGGTCGCCGTGGCGGCCGCGTGCACGGTGGCCTCGTCCAATGCTCAGTCGGCCGATCCGTCCCTGCCCCATCTCGTGCACCAGGACGGGCGTCACGCACTGATCGTCGACGGCGAGCCCTTCCTGATCCTCGGCGCCCAATCCAACAACTCCAGCGCCTGGCCGGCCGTCCTTCCGAAGGTCTGGTCGGCGATGGACACGCTCGGCGTCAACACTCTGGAGATCCCCATCTACTGGGAGCAGTTCGAGCCCCAGCCGGGCCACTACGACTACAGCGTCGTCGACACGATCATCACCCAGGCGCGCGACCACGAGCTGAGCCTGGTCCTCCTGTGGTTCGCCACCTGGAAGAACGGGTCGAATCACTACATGCCGCAGTGGATGAAGCTCCAGCCGGAGAAGTACCCCAACATGATCGGACCGGACGGCCAACCGGTCGACTCACCTTCCCCGCACGCCGAGGCCACCCTCGAGGCCGACATCCGCGCGTTCACGGCCTTCATGGGGCATCTCCGAGAGGTCGACCCGCAGCACACCGTCATCATGGTGCAGGTCCAGAACGAGCCGGGGTCCTGGGGCGCGGTGCGCGACCACTCGCCTGCCGCCCAGAAGATCTTCGACAGCCCCGTGCCGTCGGCAGCCCTGGCGGCGATGGACAAGCCCGACCAGCCCAACCGGAACTGGGCGCAGGTTTTCGGGCGCGACGCCGACGAGTTCTTCCAGGTCTGGCACGTGGCCACCTACATTGGCAAGGTCGCCGCGGCCGGCAAGGCCGTCTATCCGATCCCACTCCTCGTCAACGGATCGATCCGCGACCCCCTCGATCCCGGCTGGCCCCCGCGCTACCAGGTGGGCGGGCCCAACGACAACGTCTTCGAGCTCTGGAAGGCCGCTGCCCCCGCGGTGGACATCCTCTCGCCCGACATCTACATCGGCGAGACCGAGAAGTACCTCAAGGTCCTGGAGCTCTACAGCCGTCCCGACAACCCGCTGTTCGTCCCCGAGACCATCGGGCTCGGCGCCACGACACGGTTTCTCTTTTCCGCGCTGGGACACGGCGCGATCGGGTACGCGCCGTTCGGGATGGACGACACGCGCGTTCGGACCGGGCCCGACGGCACGCCTCTTTCGCGGGAAGCGGTCTACGGCGACACGGCCCTCAACTGCCGGATGCTCCGGCCCATGGCCCGCGAGGTCGCCCGGTGGAATCTGGAGGGCCGCCTCCAGACCGCGATCCAGATGGAGGTCGACCCCGACGCCGAGCGCGGCGATTCGGTCGACCGGGTCCGGTACGTCACGGACCAGTCCCTTCACTTCGACGGCTGGGACGCCGACATCGCCTTCGGCACCTTCCGGCGCATGGCTCGCACCCCGTCGCAGCCCGAAAGCCCCGACGGGCGGCTCCTCATCGCCGAGCTGGGTGGCAGCCGCTACGTGTTGGCCGGCTACCACTGCCGGGTCATGTTCCGCCCGACCGGCGAGAACGAAGGCCGACCGTGGCACTACCTGATCGTCGAAGAAGGTCGGTATGTCGACGGCGAGTTCCAGGCCGACCGCATCCTGAACGGCGACCAGACCGACTGGGGCCTGGTGCTCTCGACGCCCACCGTGCTCCGCGTCTCGCTCTACACGCGATGAGATGAATCCGGACCTCTGGGCGCTGGCCCGGCGCACGCGGTAGAATCCGCAGGCGAGGGGTCCCCAAAACGGTGGGTCCGAGCGAGAAGGCGACGCACGCCACCCCACTCTCGCGAGAAAGGAGACACGTCATGCCTCCCGGACGAGGACGACATTCTTCACGCCGTCAGTTTCTGCAGTGCTCGACGCTGGCCACCGCCGGTCTGTCTCTGGGGCCCCACATGGTCTTCGGCCAGACCGGGGTTGCGAAGCCGATGCGGCGACGCCTGGGCCGGCTGGGCTTCGAAGCCACCACGCTGGGCCTGGGCGGACAGGCCTCCTTGCAGTGGACGCCGGCAGACGTCGATCCGGTGCCGATCATCCTGAAGGCCTTCACTCTGGGAGTGAACTACTTCGACACCTCCAACGCCTACGGGCCCAGCCAGGCCAACTTCGGGAAGGCCTTCCGGCAACTGCACCTGATTCCCGGCCAGCCGGGCTACGACGAAGCGAAGAGACGCTCCATCTTCCTGACCAGCAAGACAGGGTTGCGATGGGCCAAGGGGCAGGGCACAGGACCGGGGCCGCGGGGGTTCTCCAATGGGCCGGAGGACTCCGGCGCCGTCGACGACGTCAAGAGGACGCTGTCGCAGGTCTTCGGGGACGGGCAGGGGCGCTACCCTGCCGGTGCGTACCTGGACCTGGTCCTGATTCACCATCTGTCCCGGATGGAGGAAGTCGACGCCGTCTACGAGGGGCTCAGCAGTCCGGATCCCCGAATGGAGAACATCGGGGCGCTGGCCGCGCTCGTCGACTACCGTGACGGCACCAACCTCACCGGGCTCAATCCCGGAGAGGAGAAGCTGATTCGTCACATCGGCTTCTCCGGTCACCACTCGCCGCCGGTCATGATGGAGATGATCCATCGCGACGAGCGGGGCGTCCTCGAGGGGATGCTGGTGGCGATCAACGCCAACGACCGGCTCCAGTTCAACATGCAGCACAACGTCATCCCCGTGGCGCACGCCCGCAACATGGCGCTCATCGGGATGAAGACCTTCGCCGACGGCGCCATGTACACGAAACCCGCGGACTGGTCCAGGACGCCCGAGGATGTGGTCCGGACCGTGGGCAGCTCCGGTCTGCCCAGCCGACCTTTGATCGAGTACTCGCTCTCCACCCCGGGGATCCAGACGTTGATCGTCGGCATAGGCCAGATTGCGGAGGAGGGAACGTCCTGCCAGCTCGTGCAGAACCTGGCGGCGGCCCAGATTTCCCCGCGGGGGCTGAGCGACACCGACCGGAGGGCCATCGAGAAGACGACGGCTTCCGTGAAGGAAGGCAAGACCAACTACTTCCAGCTGCCCCGTCAGGATCTGACTCCGCCGCGGGAGGCCACCGCGGGGCAGGAGATGCGGGACGGAAACCGTCTGGCCCGTCTGCAGTGGCAAACGTCCTATGCCGGCGACGAGCCGATCGTCTCCTACGAAATCTGGCGGGATCAGAAGAAGGTCACAGAGGTGGCCTATAGACCCCAGATCACCCGGCGACCCTTCCTGTTTGAGGAGGCGATTCCGGACAAGTCGGCTCACGTCTACCAGATCAAGGCCCTGGATGCCGCGGGACGCAGCGCCGCAACGGCAGAGCTGCCCTTGCCCACCATCGCATAGACTCCAGGGCGTCCGGAGCCGTGGAGACGCGTCAGGAGGGTGGCGGGGGAGCGGGCTGGATCTCGAGAATGACCCGTCGGTAGGACGTGAGGCTGGGAGAGCCGTCGTCCTCGACGACCAGGATGACGTGGGCAACGCCGGGGACCCGCGGGATCACCGTGGCGACCGGGGTCTCCGCGTCCTTCAGGTCGATTCGTGAGATGAGGGCGGGCGGGCCGCTGGCCGGGCCCGGTTGCCGCGGGCCGAAGAGAGCCCGTGGGTTGGTGAAGACGGGACGACCCGGGATACCCGTCCCGGCCTCCGGATAGAAGAGCCACCGGTACGTGAGGGCGTTGCCGTCCGGGTCGGCGCTTCCCTTCGCGTCCAGCTCCAGCGGCTCCCCGACCCGGGCGGCGAGGCTCACCGGCGCTCTCCCGGCAACCCCGTTGAGCACCAGACGCGGGTTGTGGTTGGCCTCCTCGGGGGGCTGAACCGTCCAGGCCATGCGCGCCGCGAAGTCATGCTGAAAGGCCGTCCGCCAGCGCCAGATCGTGGCCTGGTCCGAGGTGTACGTTCTCCCGTCGACTCCGACGACCGTGTCCCTCGAGCTGGGCCGGATCGGGAACGAATCGCCGCCCTGGGTCCAGCTGGGTCGCGACTCGCCGTAGGGCTGCCGCCAGACGTAGCGCCCGCCCCAGCCGCCGTACGTCGGGCTCATGTAGCTGGCCAGCCCGTTGTTGATCAGCCCGAGGAAGGACGGGGTGTCCCCTTCGTGGATGCAGCACGGGTAGGGGTAGTGCTCGCCGAGTGGTCCCTTGCTTCGGATGTTCTCGTCCAGCCACTCGTCCGTGAACGTGGAGAGGTCCCCTCCCGGGGCGTTCTTGTAGTAGCTGTCGCCGCTGATGCCGGTCCAGGTGGCGGACCGATACTCCTCCCCGTTCGGGGTCGACGGCCTGGCGACGTAGTGCAGGCGAGGGAACTCGCGGCGGATCCAGGGTCCGGCATCGTCCTGATCCGAGATCGAGTAGACGCGCAGCTTCGAGACGAGGGCGTCGAGCTCGGCGGTCGTCATCGTCTCCCGGGCGTGCAGCAGGGCCTGGGCCAGCGTGTTGGCCCCTCCCCAGATCGTCACCCAGAGCGGCCGCTCGTCCGGCTCCGCCGCCGCCGCCAAGAGGCGCTCGGCCCCGGCCGACATCTTGTCGGGGCCCACCGCCGCCATCCCGTAGCTGGGCTGGCCGGTGGCCACGAGCCCGTGGAGCCGGTCGGCGGTCGGGAACCCGTCCGCATGGAGCAGCAGGTTCGGTTGGACCTCTTCGTAGGCGTCAATCACCTCGTGGATCACGTCGGGGCGTGGCTTTTCCTTCAGCCACGTGGAGGTGGTGGCCACCAGACCCTCGACCTCGAGCTCGTTGGAGTAGACGAGGAACCGGACCAGCGACATCTGGTCGTCGGGCTCGTTGGCGATGTCGGTCAGGACCAGGACCCGCGGCCTCTCGACGTAGGGATCGACCCGCGCCGCCAGGGCCATCTGGGAGTCGTCTGCGTCCTGCGCGGCAGCCGGGATTCCGATGCTCGCGAGAGCAACGACGACGACCGCCACGCTGCGCCACGCCCGGCTCACGGCCCGCTGGCTGTGTCTGTGCTCGGTCGGTGACATTGCTGCCTCCTCTCTTGACTAGGCGCCCTCACCCGTCCGGGGTGTCCCGACGGCGGACGTCGTTCCTCATGTCCCGACGGTCGGGAAGCCAGGCCCGCTGTCCGGTGTCGGGCTCCACCACGAGCCTGTCCGCTGTCCCCCGGTCGGTGATGAGGACGTTGACCCACCGCCCCCGGAGCGCCCCGAGAACGGCCTCGTACTTGCGTCGGCCGCCCGCGATGCCGATCGTCTTCCTCGCCTTGCGCAGCTGCTCGAGCGTCATCCCGATCACGCGCCCGTCCAGCTCGCTCCGGATCGGCTCTCCCCCGGCGTCGAAGAAGCGCAGGCACACGTCGCCGACCGCCCCCTTCCGGCGGAGCTTCTCGAGCTCACGCGGGGCAAAGACGCTCCCGCTGGCCGCCAGGAGACGCGAGGGCTCGAGCGCCCCGACGCCGACGAGGGCCACCGTCACGCGCTCGAGCCGGGCCATTGCCTCCCGGACGAACCGGTCCTCGAAAAGAACCGTTCGCGCCCCGGCAGAACCGACGACACCCGGCGCCGGCAGCAGCCGGGCCTCACCCCCCACGAGCCGGGCCAGCCGCTGCGTCAGGTGCGCGGCGTGCACCCCGGCCTCCGGGCTGCCAACCCCACCCAGGATCTGTACGACGCTCGACCCGGTGGGGCGCGGCAGGACCCGCATCGAGTCGACCATGGCGAGGAGCGTCGCGCTCCAGGACGACAGACCCACCACCTCGCCCCGCCTGAGCGTCGTCTCGAGGTAGTAGGCCGCCGCCGCGCCGAGATCGCGCAGCAGGGCGTCCTCCCCCGTCGCGGTCTCGACGACCATGGCCTCCCGCAGGCCGTACCTCTTCTGCAGTCCCTCCTCGAGCTCGGAGTGCGTGCCGCTCGGGTGGGTGACCACGACCCGAACGATGCGCTCCGTCACCGCCCGCTTCAGCAGACGCGACACCGTGGGCTGCGAAAGCTCGAGCTGACCGGCGATCTCCCGCTGGCTCAAGCCCCGCTCGTGGTACAGCCGCGCCACCCGGGCCATCAGGCGCAGCTCGTGGACGTGTGCCATCTCACTCCGTACCGGTGGGCGACTCCGGCTCCGGGTCCCCTCCCGGCCCTCGCAGCAGCTCGAACACGCCGAACTCGTCCGCGTTCTCCGGCGTGACCAGCAGGCAGTCGACGGACTGCTTCTCCGGGAGCCCGGTGGATCCGGACCTGATCAAGCGGTCCGCCTGGTCGACGGCCATGCGGGCGATCCGGACCGCCGGCTGAAGGGCGGTGGCCTTCATCTCTCCCGCCCGGATGGCGTCGAGGGCATCGGGACTGCCGTCGAAGCCCACCACGATCACGTCGCTCCTCCCCGCGCCCTTGAGCGCGGCGGCGATTCCCACGGCCATGGTGTCGTTGCCGGAGATGACGCCCTGGATGTCGCGGGTGCCCTCGTGGATCAGCAGCCCGGCGACCATGCCGGCCAGCCCGGCCACCGAGCCCACGGAGAGGTCGATCCCCCCGCCGCGCGGCGCCCTCGTCTGAGGCCGGTGCTCGTCGATCCAGTCGCTGGTCTGCCTCACCCGGCGAGTGACGGATCTCCGTGACGGACCTGCACCGGTTGCATATCCATTCTGCTTCGAATGATAATCCGGACCGGTCGCTGCAGTCAAGGCCGGGCCAGAACGGAGACGAGAACCCTTCCTTCCCCGGGGCACGGCGAGCTGGAGCCCTTAGAGAGGCCACGACATAGACCGACGCGGGATCCGTCGGTCGAAACGAAGCACGCGAGAAGACGGGAGACAAACCCATTCAGGGCAGAATGGCGGTGTGAGCGAACGGGGTCAGACGGTTCTCGAAGCCATCCGGGATCTGCTCGCCCGCCACAGCATGGAGTTCCGGGAGGTCCGGCACGAGCCCACGCACACCTCGGAGGAATCGGCCCGCGCCCGGGGCGAGCCCATGGCCATCGGGGGCAAGGCGCTTCTCATGAAGGTCGGGGACGAGCACGCGTTGTTTGTCATCAGCGCGGCGCGGAGGGTCGACTCCGCCGCTTTGCGCCGCGAGCTGGGCGTGAAGAAGCTGCGCTTCGCCAGTGCCGAGGAGCTGTACGCGCTCACGGGGCTGGTCCCCGGCAGCGTCCCCCCGTTCGGCGAGCCGACCCTGCCTTTCCCGCTCTACGCCGACGAGTCGGTCTTCGAGAACGACCGCATCGCCTTCAACGCGGGCACTCTGACCGACTCCATCATCATGTCGGTGACCGACTGGGAGAGGATCGCCCAGCCCGGCCGACTCCAGTTCTCGAAGCCGGAGAGCTAGAGAGGGACCATGGCGAAGACGGAGCCCACCGCAACCCGTGTCCCGCGCCCGCGGTCCACCCGGTCTCCCGCGGACCCATCGCCCGAGCATCGATGAAGGGCAAGCGGAGGACGAAGGAGACGGATCTCTATCCCCCCGTGAAGGGCTTCCTGGAGGGTCAGGGCTACACCGTCAAGGGCGAGATCGACGACTGCGACGTGGTGGCAGTGCGCCGCGGCGACGAGCCCGTGGTCGTTGAGCTCAAGCTCACGTTGAACCTCGGCGTGATTCTCCAGGCGGTGGCCCGGCAGCGCGTGAGCCCCACCGTCTACGTGGGCGTGCCGCGGCGCTGTCCGGTCCTGAGGTCGCAGCGGCGCCACGTCATCCGGCTCTTCCGGATGCTCGGCCTGGGCTTGCTGACCGTCGAGCCACGGCGGACCGGGGCCCGCGTCGAGGCCGTCCTCGATCCCGATGTCTACAGGCCTCGGAGATCGAAGCGGCGGACTGGCCGCCTGCTCCGCGAGTTCGAGCTCCGCGTGGGCGATCCCACCCCGGGCGGGGCCGACCGGCGCCGGGGCCTGATGACCGCCTACCGGCAGGCGGCGCTCCGCATCGCCCGCCACCTGAAGCGACGCGGGCCGACCAAGGCCTCCGATGTGTCAGGCGCCCTGGACGAGCCGCGGGCCCGGGCGATCATGTACGACAACGTGTACGGCTGGTTCGAGCGCCCCTCGACGGGTATCTACGCGTTGTCTCCGCGGGGCCGCCGGGAGATCCGGCTGTGGTCGGAGTAGCGTGCACACGCGTGACATCCCGGCGCGGGTTCACTTCCCGATCAGGCGCGGTCATCGGCTGTTGCATCTGCGCCCGCTCCGATAGAATTCGGGTCGGCGGAGGCGCACGGTGAGCATCACCATCCGATTCAACGTCAACGGGGCGGAAGCGACCGTCACCACCGACCCGGAGCGGCGGTTGCTGGATGTGCTCCGCGAAGACCTTCAGCTCACCGGAACGAAGTACGGCTGCGGCGAAGGGCAGTGCGGTGCCTGCCTCGTGCACCTGGACGGGGAGCCAACCCGATCCTGCCTCGTTCCCGTCCGCGACGCCGAAGGAACGTCGGTGACGACGATCGAGGGCCTCGCCCGCGGCGACACCCTCCATGCCGTTCAGGAGGCCTTCATCGAGGAAGGCGCGATGCAGTGCGGGTACTGCACCAGCGGGATGATCCTGGCCGCGGTGGCCCTGCTCCGGAGGACACCGGATCCCACGCACGAGCAGATCGTGTCCGGGATGGATGGTCACCTCTGCCGGTGCAACGGCTACGTGAAGATCGTGAACGCCGTGCGCCGGGCGGCAGAGACGATCCAGGGGGCGAGCCATGCCTGAGACCCCGCTCACCCTCGACCGCCGCACCTTCCTGCAGGTGGTGGGCTCCGGCATCGTCATCACGGTGACCGCCCCCGAGACCTGGGGCCAGGGTTCGGGGATGCCGGTGTCGGCGCGGCTCTACCTCAATGAAGACGGCACGATCACCGCACTGAGCGGGAAGGTGGAGGAAGGTCAGGGGCCTCGGGCCGAGCTCTCGCAGGCCGCGGCCGAGGAGCTCCGCCTCCCGGTCGACCAGGTGCGGCTGGTCATGGCCGACACCGATCTCGTCCCCGACGATGGCATCACCGCCGGGAGCAGGACGACGCCGCGCAACGTCCCCGAGATGCGCCAGGCGGCGGCGACCGCGCGGGAGCTGCTCGTGGCCCTGGCCGCCCGCCAGTGGAAGGTGGATGCCGCGACGCTCGCGGTTCACGAGGGCGTGATCACGAGGTCGACGGGACAGACGATGACGTACGCCGACCTCGCGCGGGCCGGCGAGGCGGTCGCGACCTTCACCGAGGCCATCCGAACCGACGTGGCGCTGACCAACGTGCCTGACTGGACGATCCTGGGCCGGTCGGTGCCCCGCCCCAACGCCCGCGCCCTGGTCACCGGCGCTCACCGGTTCCCGTCCGACGTCGTGCGCCCGGGGATGCTCTACGGCCGGGTCCTCCGGGCGCCGGCGTACGGGTCGAGCCTCGAATCGATCGACCTCTCCGCGGCCAAGGCCATGGAAGACGTCGTCGTGGTCCGTGAGGACGCGTTCGTCGCCTTCGCGGCCCCGACGTCCCACCGCGCCGGGCAGGCCCTCGAGGCCGCGGCGCGGACGGCGTCCTGGAAGGCCTCAGCCCCTCCGGTGACCCACGAGACCGTGTTCGAGCACCTGCGAGAGCACGCCCGGGCAGAGCGGGCGCGTACGGACGAGAAGGGGTCGGCCGCGAAGGCCCTCGATGGTGCCGACCAGGTCCTGAAGGAGGAGTACCGGGTCGCCTACATCCAGCACGCCCCGATGGAGCCCCGCGCCGCGGTGGCCGAGTGGAGCGACGAGGGATTGACCGTCTGGGCCGGCTGCGACGGGCCCTTCCGCGCGCGGCGGGACCTGGCCGAGGATCTCGGCCTTCCCGAGGAGCGCGTGCGGGTGATCATCCCCGACATGGGCGGCGGCTTCGGCGGGAAGCACACCGCCGAGGCCGCCCTCGAGGCCGCGCGGCTCGCGCGGGCCGCGGGCAGGCCGGTCTCGGTGCGGTGGACGCGCGAAGAGGAGTTCACCGGGGCGTACTGCCGTCCCGCGGCGCTGATCGAGTGCCGCGGTGGCCTGAACGCGGACGGCTCGCTCGTCGCCTGGGAGTTCGCGAGCCTCAACCCCGGGGGCGCGGCCCTCGGCACCCCCTACGCCATCCCGAACGTGACGGTCTCCTCCGTTCCCTCGGACTCCCCCCTGCCCCAGGGGTCCTATCGGTGCCTGGGCGCCACCGCCAACAACTTCGCCCGCGAGTCCTTCATGGACGAGCTGGCGGCCGCCGCCGGCGCCGACCCCCTCGAGTTCCGGCTGGCCCACCTCGAGAATGCGCGGCTGAAGGCCGTGCTCGAGAGGGCGGCGAAGGAGTTCGGCTGGACGGAACGGCGCAGGCAGGGCTCGCCGGAGCGCGGGGTCGGCCTGGCCTGCGGGACCGAGAAGAACTCGGTCGTCGCCGCCTGCGTCGAGGTGGCGGTCGATCGATCGGGGAAGGAGCTCAAGGTCACGGAGATCTGCGAGACCTTCGAGTGCGGCCCCATCCTCAACCCTGCCAACCTCCTCTCGCAGGTCCAGGGGTGCATCGCCATGGGCCTGGGAGGGGCGCTCACCGAGGAGCTCGAGTTCGAGGATGGAAAGATCCGCAACCCGCGCTTCTCAGGGTACCGGGTGCCCCGCTTCCGGGACGTCCCGCGGATCGACGTCCACCTGGTGGAGAACCGCGACATCCCCCCGGCCGGCGGCGGGGAGACGCCCATCATCGCGGTGGCGCCGGCGATCGGGAACGCGGTCTTTGCCGCCACCGGGGTGCGCCTCCGCTCGATGCCCCTCCGGCTCAGCTAAGCTCCTCGCCCGACCAGACGAGCGGGGTCCGCCCGGCATGGGCCCCGATCAGGCGTCGGTCTCCGGGCTCGGTCTTCACGCCGTCAAGGGTGAAGCCTGTTGACGCCTGAGGCTCGCTCAGGCAATCACCGTGCGGAGTGGGACAGAATGGCCCGCCAGGGAGGAAGATATGAGACGACGCCACGTGATGGGAGCCCTCGGTGTGCTGGGGGCCGCACCTTTCGCCCCCGCCTTCGCCGAACGAGCCCGTTCGGAGCGGATGGCTATCTCGGAGGTCGAGATCTGGGAGCTTGTCGGCCCGCGCCAGACGGAGCCGGACGCCTACCAGGCCCAGGTGACTCCGCTGCACATCTATCCCGAGCACGCGCTGGGTCCGTACCCCGATGATCCGCGCGTCGCGGTCGAG
>JAJDNV010000047.1 GCA_022340545.1 Acidobacteriota bacterium
AAGGTGGTCACGGACATCGGCGGCGGCGCCTATGACTCCAGCCAACCATACTGGGGGAACGACGAGGCTCACAGCGTCGCGCTGCAGAGCGACGGGAAGATCCTGGTCGGAGGGTTCGGCTACGTGAGCTGGGCGACCGACTTCACGGTCGCGCGCTACAACGCCGACTTCCGCCTCGACAGCACCTTCGGTGCCGCGGGCATCGCCACCACCAACCTCGACCTGGACGACGAGGGCTGGACCGTGGCCCTCCAGCCGGACGGCAAGATCCTCCTCGGGGGACACGACCGGGTCGGCAGCAGCTGGGGCAACGACGACTTCGCCGTCGTCCGCTACGACAGCAACGGGATCCTCGACACCGCGACGTTCAACCCGGGTGGCGGGTTCGGCGACTTCTTGCAGAAGCCGGGAACGGTGGACACCCAGGTGCGAACCGACACATTCGACCTCGGGCGTCCCATGGCCCTCCAGGGCACGAAGATCGTGCTGGCCGGCCCGGTGGAGAGGGCGCCGGCGTCGTATCTGTATCAGTTCGGCGTGGCCCGCTATCTCGACACCGGCCAGCTGGACACCACCTTCAACGCGGGCGGAACGCCCGGCACGGCGACGGTTTCGGTGGGCGCCTCGAGCGACTGGGCCAACGCCATCGTGGTGGACGCCAGTGCGAGCGGCTACATCCTGCTCGCCGGCGCGAGCACCGACACGGCGGGCGGGAACGACTTCGACTTCTCGATGGTTCGCTACCAGCTGGACGGGACCCTCGACGCGTCCTTCGGAGCCGGCGGCAAGGTCAAGACCGACCTCCGGGGGGGCCAGGACTGGGGCGCGGGTGTCGCCGTCCAGTCGGACGGCAAGATCGTCATGGCCGGGGGCTCCATCGGCCCGGGAGGCGACACGGATTTCGCGGTCGTCCGCTATGTCGCGAACGGCACTTCGCTCGACGCATCCTTCGGATCCGGGGGGATGGCCTTCACGCCCATGGCTCCCGGCGACGCCAGCGACGAGGCGAGTGCACTCGTGCTCCAGCCCGACGGCAAGATCGTCGTGGTCGGCGGTGCGACGAACGCCTCCGGCGACTACGACTTCGCGGTGGTGCGCTACAACACCGACGGCAGCCTGGACACCTCCTTCGGCTTCGGGGGCAAGGTCACCACCCCCATCGGGGGTGGCGACGACGTCGCCACCGCCGTCGTCCTGCAGCCCGACGGCCGGATCGTCGTGGTGGGCCACAGCTACAACACACTCACCCAGGACACCGACTTCGCCATGGTGCGCTACAACGCCGACGGCAGCCTGGACAACACGTGCGGACAGGTCTTCTACTCCATTGGCACCAACACCGGGAACCTCGCCACCGGCTCGCCCTCCGTCACCATCACCAGTGGGACCGCGACTCTCACCGCCGCCCAGACGAACGACGTCGGCGTCGGCGACGTCATCGACTACGGCACCGGCCAGGTCTTCATCAGCGCGGTGGTTGACGCGAGCCACTTTCGGGTCCACACCGCCACCGGCGATCTCCCGGTGGACTTCAGCGGGCCCGTCAGCTCGATCAAGCGGGCCTTCAACTCGGTCTCGAGCGCGGTCACCGGCTCCGTCAACGCGTCTCACCTGAACACGGGCGACCTCGTCGCCCTGGAGAAGGGGCTCACCTGGGTGAGCTACAACGACGGTCCCCTCAACGTCTCCTCGACGACGACGATCAACGGATACACGACCAACGACCAGCACTTCATCACCCTGACGGCGGCCGCGAAGAACCAGGTGGTCACCGGCAACAGCCAGCGTCACCGGGGGATCGCGGGCAGCGGCGTCTCGATCCAGGCCCAGGCCGGGAGCATGGCCGGCGGCGCCATCCTGGTCGTCAACGAGGCCTACACCGTCGTCGAGTGGCTGGAGGTCGACGGCAACAGCTTCGTCGGCCAGGACGGTATCGTCGTCGACAGCGGGGGCTCGGCGTCACTGCTGCGTCACCTGGTCGTCCACGACATCGGCGCCAACGACCCGACCAACTGCCCCAACGGCACGAACGGATGCTCCGCCGTGATCGTCGACGGCAGCACCAGCTCCGTGCGGATCCGGAACTGCTTCATCTACGACTACGGCCAGGACGGGATCGACTCCGGCGGCACCGGCACCAGCATCGCCAACACCACGCTGTTCCGCACGAAGCAGACGGGGGAAGGGCTGCAGGTCACGGGCGGCACCACGACCGCCGAGAACGTCCTCTCTGTCGGCAACAGCCCCGACTACTGCGCCCAGGACTTCTGCTCGGGCACCCTGACCGCCAACAACAACATCTCGTCCGACGACAGCGCCGACAACTACGGGGGCGCGGGCAACCTCATCAACCGTCCGGCCGCGAGCCAGTTTGCGTCCCTCGTCGCGCCCGTGAACCTGCACCTCAGGGGGGGCTCGGACGCCATCGACGCCGGCAAGAGCCTGTCGACGTATTTCACGGACGACATCGACGGGAACGCGCGTCCCCAGGGGGCGGCGTGGGACGTCGGCGCCGACGAGAGCTTCCTGTCGGCGATCGCGACCAACTACCGCTCGATCGGGACCGCGGCGAACCTCGTCAACCAGGGAACCATCACGGTGACGGCCGGGTCGGCGATCGTGACGAAGAGCGGGGGGCTCGGGTGGAGGGCCCAGAACCGCGGCCGCGGCGACGTTCTCATCGCGGACGGCAAGACCTACATGATCGCGAGCGTCTCGTCGGACGACAGCCTGACCCTGGCCTCGCTGCCCACGACCGGCTACATCGGGGGCACCTACACGATCGCCCGGCAGTTCGCGACGCTGGCGGCCTGGGAGGACTGCATCGACGGCCCGCCGGGCACGGACTGCCTGTACTTCCCCGTGACGAGCGCGAGCCTGGTGGCCGACGATCGCAGTGAGATCGGGATCGCCTACAACGACTCGACCTTGACCGGGTATCTGTTCTTCGACGGCTCCACGACCGACGCCAGCCACACGATCACCCTGACCGTCGACCCCGGCAACCGGCACACGGGAGTGGGGGGCACGGGGACCCGCTTCGTGGGCGGGTCGGCGAGCGAGGGCGTGAGCATCCGCGACGACTACGTGACGCTCGAGTGGCTGGACCTCTCGGGCTCGAACTATCCCCTCTGGATCGCGGACCAGATTGCGAACGCCAATCACGTCGTGGTCCGGAACAACGTGATCCACGACGGCGGCGGGCCGGGGATCTACGTGGACTCCCCGAACGCGATCCTCGACATCCACAACAACGTCATCAGCGGCAACAACCAGGACGGGATCTGGTTCCCGTCGTCGTCGGGCCCCTGGGCCGCGGGCGCCGCCGTCAGCGTGGTCGGCAACACGATCTACTACAACCAGGACTACGGCATCATCTCGCAGGTCGCGACCAACGCGGCGATCTTCCTCCGCAACAACCTGGTCACGACGAACGCGCAGAGCGCCGGTGGGCAAGCGGACTTCCAGGTCACCGGGGCGGACGCGGACTACAACCTCTCGGGCGACGGCACGGCGGCGGGGGCGAATTCGCTGAGGAACGTGCCACTCTCCGGCGCCGGCGGCGTCAATTTCGTCGACTCGAGCGCACCCTTCGATCTGCACCTCCAGAGCACGAGCCAGGCGATTGATCAGGGCGCGGACCTTTCCGCGTTGTTCACGTCGGACATCGACGGCGCGACGCGCAGCGGAGCCTGGGACATTGGGGCCGACGAGTTCGGGGCGACGACGGCGGTGAGGCTGATGTCGTTCGCCGCGGTTCCCGGCGACTCGTCGGTCACCCTGGAGTGGCGGACGGGCTCCGAGCTGGACAATCTGGGCTTCCACCTCTACCGCGGTCTGTTGGCCGACGGTCCCTGGACTCGCCTCACGTCGTCGCTGATCCCGGGGCTTGGGTCCTCGCCTCTGGGGCAAGCGTACTCGTGGCAGGACACGGGTCTCGTGAACGGGACGCGCTACTACTACCGCCTGGAGGACGTAGATACGGCGTCGAGGTCGACGTTGCACGGGCCGGTTTCCACCGTGCCGTCTGCACCGGCGGAGGGCGGTGGAGACGACGGGGGTGCAGACGGCACGGAACCCGGTGAT
>JAJDNV010000004.1 GCA_022340545.1 Acidobacteriota bacterium
CCGAAGAAGACAGCCAACCACGCCCACCCCCCGATAGATCCGGCGCTCCACATCTCGTAGTCGGGGCTGATGGCCATGGCACCCAGCCAACCAGACAGCCACCCGCCGACGTCGACACGCTCACCGCCCACTTGCGCGCCCGGCGCCACGGTGACATCCCCGAAGACCACCACGACGGCCGTCTCATCCGGGTCCTTGTCCATCCCGACCTGCGCTTCAGGGCCGATGAATACGTCCCCACCGACGACCACTATGAGGTTCTCGACCGTTCCCAGGATGTCGACGCGCCCCCCTACCACGACGACGGTTTCCCGTGTTTCGCCCAGGCTGATGGTGACGTCGTCGAAGAGCACGACCTTCTGGGCGCGGGGAGCACCGGCGGCCGAAGCATGGCCTACCACGCCCGGGACAAGCCAAGACGAGATCGTGAAAACGAGGCCGGCCAGGAGAGATAGAGCCGCAACACACGAGACTGCCCGGCGCCGGGGCCCACACAGACTCCCGGAGGGCGTCCCTGCGCCCGTGTCGAGCCTCTTCGACCGGATGTCCCATGCATCCATATCCGTCTCCGACCCACTCCTACCGACGGTCGCGTCCCGGTCGTCGGTCGCCATGCACGCCTTCTTCATGAAGTGTAACGCCGGCCCCGCGGTTGCGATAGCAGGTACCGCCTGAGTATCCTCATGCACGTGTGCTTTCGTGCGATCTGTGCGGTGAGTAGATGCATCCTGTTCTAGCGATATTCTCCATCGGGGGCACCGAGGTGGTGCTCCGCGCGTACAGCACCTTCTATGTGGCCGCCTGGGTGGTCGCAGTGGTTCTGGCCACGATCGTGGCTTGGAGACGAGGGATCTCCTGGTGGCGAGCGTTGGTGACGTTCGTGGCAGCCCTTGCCATAGGGATCGCCGGGGCCCGCGTCCTCGATGTCGCGGTCAACTGGGGCTACTACGCCGAGGATCCAGGCCGCATCTACGACCTCGGTTTCCGGGGTTTCGCGCTCTACGGCGGCCTGATCTTGGCTCTCGTCGCGGGCGCGCTTCTGAGCCGGGCTTTCCGCCTACCCCTCTGGCGTCTCGCTGACAGCGCCGTACCTGCCTTCGCTGCGGGGATCGTTCTCATGCGCACGGGATGCTTCCTGAACGGTTGCTGTTTCGGCAACATCACTTCGCTGCCGTGGGGTGTCAGCTATCCGGTGGGCAGTCCGGCCTGGGCCCACCACATACTCATCGGAGAGGTCTCCCTGCTCAACCCCGCTCAGCACTCCAAGCCGGTCCACCCCACGCAGTTGTACGAGATGATCGCGGCGGTGGTGCTGTGCGGCCTCGCGCTCTGGTTGCTCCGGCGGCGGGATAGCGCCCTACGACCGGCCACCCCCGCCGGTGTGGCGTTCCTGGTCTTCGCGCTGGGGTTCACTCTCTTCCGACTCGGAAATCATTTCCTGCGCGCCCAGCTGGCGACCGTCGCCACGCCTTCGTGGTTCTATCCCCTACTCTACGCGCTCATCAGTGTGGGCGTCGCCGCGCTACTGCTCTGGCGCCTGGGCCTTCTTCCATGGGGCGCGCCCCGCAGCGAGAGAGACTGAGAGCACCCTGCCTCTCGACGACGCACCGTATCGCACGCGTCTCTCGAAGACGCATGCGTGTCCCCCCGCTGCCACGCGATCCGAGGAGCGCCGCTCAGGTCTTCTCTATGGTCGCTTCCGCCTCCGGTGCGACGAAGGCCAGGTCTTTCCCCAGCTCCATCGATGGAGGAGTGGGTAGGAACCAGTTGCGGCCCGCAGCTTCCCCCGACAGCTCATAACCCAAAACGGCGCCGGTGGTCTCTTCGAACTGGAGGTCTTCGATCTTGCCCAGATCCTTTCCAGCAGTGGTCTGCAGCCGCAGCCCCCTGATGTTCAACTCTTTCTCCAGCACAGCCTTGATGTCGGGGGCTTCGCCTGCCTTCACGACGCTGGTGACCGCCGTCAGGATAACGCTGTCCGGACCGATGGCCTGAACACCCATCCAAGGAGCCACCTTGGTGCTCTTCAAGAACCCCTCGCTGACCACAAGGCCCAGTACTCGTGCGCCGGAAGGGTCGACAACGAGATCTTTGACCTTCCCGATCTCCTGCCCGCCCTCTCGCGCCACCACAGCCCTACCGATCATTTCACTCGCTCTCTGCACAGCGCACCTCCCGCTAGGTGAAGATATGAGTGGTCCCGGTGACTTCCAGTACAAGGATCACGACCAGGGCCAGCACGATCAGGGCCAGAACGTCCCACCACACGTTGTGCGAACGCTTTCCGAGAAATCTGGGCATGGGCGCCTCCGTCGGTGCCACCGGACCAGTCTGCACTCAGCCTCTTCATTGTATACGAGCGCGGTTCCTGGGGAAACACCCATTCATAGGCACGAGTCGTCATCGCCCGTCGGGCGTGCGTCCGACGCTCGCGTTGCGGTGTTCCGCAGGGGATAGCAGAGGAGGAGACGTGGCTAATCAGCTAGCCGGAGAGTCAAGCCCATACCTTCTGCAGCACGCGGACAATCCCGTTGAGTGGTATCCGTGGGGTCAGGACGCCCTCGCCCGCGCGCGTGACGAAGACAAGCCTATCTTTCTCAGCATCGGATACTCCGCTTGCCACTGGTGCCACGTCATGGAGCGCGAGTCCTTCACCGACGAAGAGACCGCGGCGCTACTCAACCGCGAATTCATCAGCGTCAAGGTGGATCGAGAGGAGAGGCCTGACCTCGACGCAATCTACATGCAGGCCGTCACGACCCTGACGGGGCGCGGGGGCTGGCCCCTCAGCGTCTGGCTGACCCCTGACGGGGCCCCCTTCTACGGGGGCACCTACTTCCCCCCGTCTCCTCGGTTTGGGATGGCCTCGTTCCGCCAGGTCCTCGAAACTATCGCCCGTGTCTGGCGCGAACGCCGGGACGAACTACACCGAGCAGCCGCGGAACTCCGGGAGCACCTCGACAGGGAGAGCGCGGATCTGCCAGGACGAACCGACGCCGGACCGAGCGTCCTTGCCGAGGCCCTCGGAAACCTCCGTAGATCCTTCGATACCGTGAACGGCGGTTGGGGGGGGGCGCCCAAGTTCCCGCAGCCCCTGGTGTTGGAGTATCTTCTCGCCCAGCATGTGCTTGACCCTCAACCTCGACTAGACGTCGATATCCAGCTGACCCTTGATGCCATGGCGGCGGGAGGCATCTACGACCACCTGGGAGGAGGCTTCCACCGCTACTCCACCGACGAGCGGTGGCTCGTGCCGCATTTCGAGAAGATGCTCTACGACAACGCCCAGTTGGCCCGCTGCTATCTCCACGCGTGGCAACACATGGGCAGGCCCCGATACCGGAGAGTGGCGGAGGAGACTCTCGACTATCTGCTTGGCCGCATGGCGCATCCCCAGGGGGGCTTCTTCAGCGCCGAGGACGCCGACTCTGAGGGCAAAGAGGGAGCCTTCTACGTGTGGACCATCGAGGAGATCCGGGAGATCATCTCCCCCGCGGAGGCCGATCTCACCCAGACCACGTACGGGCTGACGCGGGAAGGCAACTTTGAGGGAACCAACGTCCTTCACCGGACCCTCGCTTCTGACAGCGATGAGCCCGCCCTGGCGGCGGCGCGAGCGAAGCTGCTCGCCGCCCGGGACACGCGTGTGCACCCGGCCCGGGACGAGAAGATCTTGGCAGCGTGGAACGGTCTCACCCTGACCGCTTTCGCCGACGCCGCCCGCATCCTCCCATCGAAGGGATACCTCCGCGCGGCTGTGGCCACCGCTGAGTTCGTCGCAACCGAATTGGTGCGAGAGGAGGACCGCCTGTTCCACTCCTGGAAAGACGGGAGGTCGGCAGGCAACGGGTTCCTCGACGACTACGCTTGCGTGGTCGAGGGGTTGCTCGCCCTCTACGAAACCACCTACGAGGAGCGATGGTTTGCGCTCGCCCGCGGCTTGGCTGACGCGATGGTCAGGCACTTCCGCCGTCCGGAAGGCGGCTTCTTCGATACCAGCGACGACCATGAGGCCCTCATCGTCCGCCCTCGCTCCCTGCAGGACAGCCCCACCCCCTGCGGTAATGCGCTGGCCGCCACCGTGCTCCTCAAGCTGGCCGGCTACACCGGCGAGGGCGGCTACTCGACTCAGGCTGAAGAGACACTGGCCGCCGCAGGAATACCCATCGGACGCGTGCCGATGATGTTCGGCCAGTGGCTATCGGCGCTTCTCCTCGCCCAGAGCGGCCTCACCGAGATCGCGGTGGTGGGCGATCCGATCACCCCGGAGACCAAGGCTCTCCTTTCGGTGATCCGGACCGGGCTCCGTCCGTCCGCGATCACCGCGGCCCGCCTTCCCGGCGCCGCCACTGTGATCCCCCTTCTCGAGGGACGGGAGCCTAGCCCGGGCGAGGTCACGACGGCGTGGGTATGCCGCGGCTCCACCTGCCTGCCGCCCACGAGCGACCCGAGCACACTACAGGCGTTGCTCGAGCCGGAGGACGGCGAGAAGCACGGCGTGGACAGGACTCCTCTCCTCTAGGCACGTGAGAGGTCGGCTCGGCCAGAAGAAAGGCGCCGGCAAGCCGGCGCCCTCGTGACTCGTGCGCGTAGTCTGCCGCCGTCATTGGACGGCAGAACGATGGCCCTCTACCAGCGAGACCCTCCATAGCCACCGCCGGCGCCACCGCCGAAACCGCCCCCTCCTCGGTAGCCGCCGCCTCCGCCATAGCCACCGGACCGGCGGGGCTCCTGCTCCCGAGCGTTATCGACATTGATCGTCCGGCCGTCGAGGTCAGTCCCGTTGAGGGCGGC
>JAJDNV010000058.1 GCA_022340545.1 Acidobacteriota bacterium
AGAAGATGCTCGAGACGGGGCGGGTCGAGCTGCGCGCCCTCTGCGACGTGTACGACGAGCAGCGGCGGCGGGCGCGGGAGGAGCTACTCGGTCCCGGGACGTCGGTGTACGAGACGACGGCCCTGGAGGACGTCCTGGCCCGCCGCGACGTCGACGCGGTGCTGCTCGCCACGCCGGATCACCTCCACCAGGGCTACGCCATTGCCGTGCTCCGGTCCGGGCGCCACCTCTATCTCGAGAAGCCGAGCACCCTCCGTCTGGAGGAGGGTGAGGCCCTCCTCGAAGCCGCGCGCCAGAGCGGTCGCGTGTGTCAGACGGGCACGCAGCAGCGCAGCTCAACCCACTACAAGCAGGCCAAGGAGCGCTACTTCGGCGAACGGTCGCCCCTCGGCGACGTCGTCTTCGTGCGGGCGCAATGGAGCGACTTCGGCTGGCAGCGCCGTCGGATCGAGCCGCGCCCCCGCCCCGCCGGCCTGGACTGGGAGCGCTTCCTCGGTCCCGCGCCGCGGATCCCCTATGACTGGGCCCGCTACGACGCCTGGCGCAACTACCGGGAGTACGCCGGTGGGATCCTCTCCGACCTCCTCACCCACTGGGCCGACGTCGCGCAGTGGATGATGGACGATGCGCAGCCGCGAAACGCCGTGACCACGGGAGGCATCTACTACCTCGAGGACGGCCGCAGCAACCCGGACACGGTGAACGCGATCCTCGAGTACCGCGGCGGATGGAACCTGAGCTTCGAGTGCACGGTGATGCCGGTGCGCCTTCCCCGGGCCTCCGTCCTCTTCCTGGGCACCGAAGGGTCGCTGGAGATCTCTCGGGAAGGCTACACCCATACGCCGCACACCGGACCGGCCCGGGTCGTCACCGCCACGGCCGATCTCGAACACGAGCACGTGGTGGATTTTCTCGACGCCGTGCGTGACGGCCGCCGTCCGTCGGCGGACATCGCGATCGGTCTCGAGGCGGTGCGCCCGGCCCACCTGGCGGTGGCCGCCCACTGGAGCCGCAGACGAATGCGCTTCGATGAAGAGCTGGCGCACATCGTCGAGGACGTGTGAGAAAGGAGCGATCCATGCTACGTCGCAGGCTTCTGCAGATACTCGGAAGCTCCGCCACGGCGCCGGTGGCGGCACTGGCGCGGGGACGCCGGGTCGCGGCCAGCGAAGGGGCCGGGACGGCTCCCGACGCCCAGGCCCCGGCCGCGACGCGATTGCGCTGGGCCCAGGGCTGGCTGCTCTGGAGGGACTTCGCGGGACGGACGATCCCATTGACCGAGGCGCTTGCCGACCTGCGCGCGGTGGGGGCCGACGGGATCGAGCTGACGCCGCGTCCCGGGGAGCTGGCGGGTCAGGGATTGACGCTCGAGACCACGCGCGAGCTCCTCGACGAGACGGGCCTCAGTGTCAGCGCCCACTACTTCTCCGGCCCCTTCCACGATCGCACACGTGAAGAGGAGATCGTGAGCAGCTTCGGGGAGACTCTCGCGAGCCTCGCGGCGCTCGGGGGACGGCAGGTCGTCATCGGCCCGCCCACGGTCCCCGAGGGTGTGGACCGACCGGCCCTCATCCGGGCCATGGCGCCGGTCCTCGAGGACCTGGCGCGGCGCGGCCAGGACGAGGGCGTGAGCCTCGGTCTCCACCCACACCTGAACACCCTCGTGGAGCGCCCCGAGGAGATCGCCCTGGCGATGGACGTCACCGACGCCGGTCTCGTATCGCTGGCGCCCGACACCGGACACATCCACCTCGCCGGGGGCGACGTCGTCTCCATCCTGAACACCTACCGCTCGCGTCTCGTCTACTTCCACTTCAAGGACGCGGTGCGCCCGTTCCGGCGCCCCGACTTCATGCCGAACATGCGCGAGCTGGGTGCCGGGGAGATCGACTTCCCCGGCGTCATGCGTCTGCTGGCCGAGATCGGCTATCGAGGATGGATCAACGTGGAGCAGGATCACACGACCCTCACGCCCCGCGAATCCTGCCGGCGCAGCATGCATTACGTCGATGCAACGCTGAAGCCGATCTATCGCTGAGCCACCGCCGGGGAAGACGCGCTCACCCCTGCTCTTCGCCGACCAGCTTCCTCATCGCGTCGAGATAGGCGGCAAAGGCCTTGCGTCCGGCCCGGGTGAGACGGGCGCGGGTCAGCGGCTTGCGATCGAGAAAGCTCTTCTCGATCGAGACGTACCGGGCCTCCTCCAGCTTCCGGAGGTGCACGGACAGGTTGCCCTGCGTGGTCTGAAGCGCGTCCTTCAGCTCGGTGAAGTCCGCGACCTCGGCGTTGGCCAGGTAGGCCATGATCCCCAACCGCACGCGGCCGTGGATCACCTCGTCGAGCTTGCCGATGTCGAACGCGGCCACGGCGCGCCCGTCACCCGGCCGTCCTGGCCAGGCGCATCATCACCCCCCCGGGGAGCGCCATCAGCACCAGGAGCGCCACACCCAGAAGCAGGATGTATGTGGCATCGTTGCCGCTGCCAATGAGCAGGCCGAGGCCCACCGCGGTGGCGTACCAGCCCAGCGACACCGACGCCAGCCAGAGCCGCTTGCGCATCATGTAGGCGATGAACCAGGCGAACCCCAGCACCACGCAGGTGGTCACCGGATAGAGCAGCCAGATGGTCTCGCTGTGCGCGCGCCACGCGACGAGGCCGAAGACGCTGCAGAGAACGAGATTGGCCACCCCCGCGCCGCCAAACGCAGCGTTCAGGGCGCGCGTGCCGACGGCGCGCTGAACATTCTTCCGATCGCGCCAGATCACGAGACCCAGCGCGAACAGGAACGTGACCGTGATCCCGATGACGAAGGCCAGCATGAACCCGTCGGAAAAGCGGGTGATGCCGACGATCTGGGTCCAGTGCACCAGGCATTGCAGGCCGTAGAGCAATCCGGCGGCGAGGAAGATGGCCCCGCCCGTCATCTGCGAGCGCCCGCCTTCCTCCACCAGCGCCTTCATGAAGGCGAGATCCGCATGCGCCTGCCGTGTGTCGTTCATGGCCTGCATCCTCTCCCTCACCGGGGCACGGTTGCCAGCGTCTGCTCCCCCTCGCGCGTCCGGCCGCGCCGTTCGCGCCGGTGGCCGTTCAGGAGCACCCCGAGGAACGAGTGGCGGACCATCAGATGATAGCTGAGCAGCATGATCGGGAGCGTGGTGGCGAGCACCAGCGCGAACTTCGCGGGGGCCGGCAGCGGCAGGGGAAACAGCAGCACCTGCGCCACCATGACGATCGGCAGGTGGATCAGGTAGATCCAGTACGAGGAATCGGCGACGTAGCGGACCGCCGGATTGGGTCCGGACAGGAAGCGCATCGCCAGGCCGATCAGGCCAAAGGTCCACGCCCACGTGGCCAGCGGATAGCAGGCGGCGAGGATGAGCCTCAGGGTGGGATCCTGGGCGGCGAGCTGGGTCGAGGGGTCGAGGGTCACGGTGACACCGGCGATCCACGCGCAGAGCGCGCTCAAGCCGAAAGCTGCCGCGAGATGCGGGAGCCAGCGGCGCTCCAGCACGCGCAGCTCCTGCATCTGCCGCTGGAGCAGCCAGCCGAACCCGAAGGCGGCGCCAAACGCGGCCAGGGCCGGCGCGTTCGGGATGAAGCCGTGGTCCGGCGAGGGCACGCCGAGCCACATGAGCCAGTCCTTGCGCAGGTAGAGGGCGGCGGCGGTCGGCGCGGCCAGCACGAAAGGCGCGAGACCGCTCCTCACCAGCGCCTTCACCACCTTGTCGATGGCGCCGCGCAGCCGGGAATCCCGATCGATGGCCGTGACGAGCCCGCGCGCGGCCAGGGCCGCCGCATAGAAGAGGAGCAGCACGTAGAGAAACCACAGGTGGGTGAGGGGGAAGGTCTCCAGGATGGAGCCCTCGGGCTGCGGGATCGCCCCGGCGGCCTCCGGGCCCCATTGCCGGGTCACGCCCCAGACGAAGACCACGGCGATCGCGCCGAACAAGATGGGCCAGAACGCCACCAGGGGAACGGCGATCCGCTTCAGCCGGTCACGCACGAAGCTGCCGAAGCCCCTGCGGTGGAGGGACATACGGGCGAAGAAGCCGGCGATCAGGAAGAACAGCGACATGCGGAAGATGTGGGGAACGAAAAACAGCAGTCCGAGCGTCGTGCTCTGCTCGTCGCGCACCATCCAGACCTGTTGACCCGGCAGAAACGACATCGTGGCGTGGAAGATGACGCCCAACAAGAGCGCCCCGGCCCGCACCGCGTCGAGGGCGTGCAGGCGCTCGGAGCGGACTCCGCGCGCACTCGGTGCCGACGTCGTCCTCGTGTCCATCGCAACCTCCCCAGCGCAACGCCCCCGCCGGCGTGGCCGATGCCGCCGCCACGCCTGACTCCAATATAGGCCAACTAGTTTGTTTTGTCAACCAGTTTATGTCGAATGGCCAATCTTGACCGGTCGAGGGGCGCGGACCGGACGCCTCACCCCACCGAGGTGCGCCGAAATCCACTAGACTGGGTCAACACCTTTCACACAGGGAGGCCTCCATGAACGAGTCCCTCGATCGGCGCGGGTTTCTCAAGGGAGCTCTGACGGTGGCGGGCACTGCCGCCGCCCTGCCCTTGGCGACGGCGGGACGGGCGCCGGCATCGACGGCGGCATCGCCCTCGGAGGGCGAATGGCGCAACCGCCAGGCCGGGATGAAGTATCGGCGACTCGGCCGCACCGGCTTCATGGTGTCCGAGATCGTGTTCGGCGGCGACCCGGTCGCTCCCGACAACTACCGCCACGTCGAGATGGCGGTCGAGCGTGGGGTCAACTACCTCGACACCGCACCCGCCTACGGCGGCGGAAAGAGCGAGGCGGGCTACGCCGCCGTCCTCCCGATCATCGGACGCGACCGGGTCTTCCTGACCACGAAGGTCAGCGCCTTCGGAGGGGCGCGAAACGCGGCGTACCAGAAGATCTTCGACGGGCTGACCCGAGCCGAGCAGGAGTCGGTCCTGAAGGATCTCGCCGAGGACGTGCGAGAACGGGGCGCCACCCTGCCCACCTACATGGGCAACTACTTCAGCGGCCAGATCCGGGAGATCGAGACGGATGCCCTCTCGGACGTGCTGGAACGGCGATACCCCGGGAAGGTCGATGCCCGCGCGACGTACGCCGAGACGATGGTCCGCTCGGTCGAGGCGAGCCTTCGGAAGATGAAGACCGACCACGTCGACATCTTGATGTGCCCGCATGGGGCGTCCTCGTACGCGGAGACGCAGATCCCCGAGGTCCACGAGACCTTCGAGAGGTTGCGCGAGCAGGGCAAGGTCCGCGCGCTCGGAACGTCCGCCCACAACGACCCCGCCGGTGTCCTGCGCGGGGCGATGGCCAGCGGCGTGTACTCCGTCGCCATGATTGCCTTCAACATCGCCAATCACTCCTTCGTGGAGCCCGCGCTGGAGGAGGCGAAGAAGGCGGACTTCGGCGTCGTGGCGATGAAGGTCGCCCAGGCCCTGTTCGATCCCGACCGCTCGACGAACACTCGACCGGAGAGGGTGGCTCTGCTCGAGCGGATCGTGCCCGGCGAGCTCAACATCCACCAGAAGGCCTACCGGTTCGGTCTCTCCAACCCGAACCTCTCCGCGGTCATCTCGAACATGGTCGACGAGAAGCAGGTGAGTGAGAACCTCGCGGTGATCAGCGGTTGAGCCGGCGGGCTCGTCTCGGCCTCGGCGTCGGCGACGAGTCCCTTGAGACCCCCGGAGGCCAGGTCTAGAATCCGCAGCGGCCCGCCGGGCTCGGCGGGGGTGTGATCATGCTGCGCCGAATCCTCGAGAACACGCGCCGGGATCTGGTTCGAGAGCTGCGCGGCCAGCTCGATCAGCTGCGGGTCGTTCTCGTTCGCGGTTCGGCGCCCGAGGACGACCAGAAGGCCCTCGCGCGCTCGATCGCCCAGCTCGATGACCTGTTCCTCCTCGTCGTGGCCGGGGAGTTCAACGCGGGCAAGAGCGCCGTCATCAATGCCCTGCTGGGAGAAACGGCGGTTGAGGAGGGCGTCACGCCGACGACGTCCCGCATCCAGCTCCTGAGGCACGGGGGCGAGCGCCGCCGCCGGCCCACGGGCGGCGGGTTCGAAGAGATCACCCTCCCGGTGAAGATCCTGCGCGAGATGAACGTCGTCGATACCCCGGGCACGAACGCGGTCATCGAGGGGCACGAGGCCCTGACTCGCGAGTTCGTCCCGCGCTCCGACCTCGTCCTGTTCGTCACCTCGGCCGATCGGCCCTTCACCGCGAGCGAGCGGGCCTTCCTCGAGACGATCCGCGACTGGGGCAAGAAGGTCGTCGTGGCCGTCAACAAGACTGACATCCTGGACCGGCCGAAGGACGTCGAGAAGGTCGTCGCGTTCGTCCAGGACAAGCTCAGGACCCTGCTGGGGCTGCGACCGGAGGTGTTCGCGGTGTCGGCGCGGCGGGCGCAGAAGCGCAAGGCCGCGGGCATCGCCCCCAATCCCGAGGCGAGCGGGTTCGACGCGCTGGAGGCCTGGATCACGCGGACGCTGGACGACGCCCAGCGCGTGCGCCTCAAGCTGCTCAACCCCGTCGGAGTCGGGACCCGGGTCCTCTCCCAGGCCGCCTCGGGCGTGGAGGAGCAAATTGGAGTGCTCGATGCAGACGCTGCCGCTCTCGCGGAGATCGACGAGCAGATCGCCCGGCACCGCGAGGACCTCGCCCGGGAGCTCCGCCCCCGCCTCTCCGACATCGACAAGCCCCTTCTCGAGCTCGAGAGGCGGGGTGAGGCGTACCTCGAGCGGACTCTCAGCCTCGGCCGCCTGGGATCGCTCCTGAGCCGGGCGGGGACCCAGCGCGCCTTCGAGCGACAGGTGGTCGCGGGGCTGAGACACGCCGTCGAGAAGCGGGTGGATGGTCTGGTCGACGCGATGGTGACCGGCGAAATCCGGATGGGAGAGGCGGTTCAGGCCGTCCTCGCGCCGCGGCTGGCCCTCCACGCGAGATGGCTCCCCGACCCGGTGAGCGACATCCCCCCGCCCGACCGCGCGCGTCTGCGGGGCCTGCTCCTGCGCGCCCAGCGAACCCTCGAAAGCTACGACTCTCGCGGCGAGGCCCGGCGCCTGGCGTCGGCGGGGCAGCGGGCGGCGGTGGGGGCCGCGCTCCTCCTCGTCGGGGCGATCGGGACGGGCGTGGCCGCGGCCGCGCTCGGCAGCACCAGCACCGCGGCGGCCGGCCTCGCGGTGTCCGGGGCGATGGCGGTGGTGGGTCTGGCGCTGCTTCCCGCGCTCCGGCGCCGGGAGCGGGCGCGTTTGCGGGAGGGACTGGCCGAGGTGCGCCAGAGGCTGACCGCCGCGGTTCGGGGTGTGGTCGAGCGCGAGCAGGCGACCGGCCCCGGGCACGTGCGCGACGCGATCGCTCCCTACGAGCGCTACGTCCGAACGCAGAGCGAGCAGCTCCGGGCGCGAAAGGAGGAGCTCGCCCGGCTCGGCGCCGGACTGGACACGCTGCGGGGGCGGATCGAGGCGCTGGGCTAGAGCTCGCGGGCCGCCTTCGCCAGCGTCTCGAACAGCTCCGGCACCTCACCCTCTTCCACCCCGGCGAAGGCGACCCGGATGTCGTGGGCCCCGTCGGCGATGACGCCGATGCCATGCTTCTCGAGCAGGTGAGTCCGGAAGGTCTCGGCATCCCCCTTCAGCTTGAGGCACATGAAATAGCCGGCGTTGAACGGGTACGCCTCCCAGACATCGGAGTAGTCCGCCGCGGCCAGGACCTCCCTGACCTTGCCGGCCCGGGCCTCGAGGGTCTTCTGCTTGCCCCGGCTCTCGGCCTCGAACGTGGGCTCGGCCAGGGCCTTCGCCACGACGGACTGGGAGAGGGTGGAGCAGGTCGAGATGGCGCTCCGTATGGCCCCCGCCACCTTCTTCTCGAGGGCCCCGTAGAGGGCCTGGTCGTCCCCCACTGCCTTCGTCCCGAACGTCAGCATCCCGGATCTGAGGCCCCAGACGTACTCTTCCTTGGTGGGCCCGTCGGCCTTGACCGCCAGGACCCGCTCGTGCCGTCCCGCGAGGCGGGCAAACAGCGACTCCTTGAGGAGATCCTCCTCGTAGAAGAGACCGAAGTAGGCGTCGTCGCAGAGAACGAGGAGGTTCGTCCCGGCGTCGGCGGCCTCGAGGAGGGCCTCGACCACGGCTTCGGCCTCCTTCTTCTTGATGGAATAGCCGGTCGGGTTGTTGGGGAAGTTGAAGCTGAGGACGGTCTTGGACTGGCCCTTGCGTCCGGCCAGGGCCGTGCGGAGGCCGTCCACGTCCAGGCCCCCCCGCGCGGTAAAGAGCGGGAAGGTCTCGAGCTTGGCTCCGAACCGCACCCCGAAGAGAAGGTTGTAGTTCTCCCAGTACTTGTCGGGGAGCAGGATCGTGTCCCCACGATCGACGAAGAGATCGGCGGTCAGCGACAGGGCGTGCGTGACCCCGGAGGTGGCGATCGGCGTGGAGAAGCTCTGGCCCTTCAAGGAGGGGTTCTTGGCGAGAAGACCCTCGCGCCAGGCCTTGCGCAGGTCGGGCCGGCCGGTGGCCGGGGAATAGGGGAGGGCCTCCGCCGGGGTGAGGCCGGGCAGCTGCTTCATCACCGACGGGAGGAACATCGGCTGGCCGGCCTCCCTGGCGATGCCGATGGTGACGTTGAACCGCTTGCCCTTCTGCTTGGCCTCGGCGGCCTGTGCCAGGATGCCCTTCGGAAAGAAGATCCTCTTCCCGAAGTCGGACAGCATCGCGAGGACGTTCGGGTTCTCCTTCGCGATGGTCGCGTTCAGCTCGGTGGCGAGCGCACTCGGTTCCTGGAAGCTCTTGATGGTCATCGACTGCCCTCCCGTGGGTGATCTCGGAGGTCGGCGGCGACCTCGCCCGCCATTCTATCGGCAAGTCCGACGGGAGGGGGGCCGCGGCGGTCCGTCGAGGCGCCCGGATGCGGGGGATGTACTATCCTCACCGCATGCAGGAGAAGAAAGAGGGCATGTCACCGGCGCGCGTGCTCCTCACCCTGGCCTCGCTGATCGTGGTGGTCGCGGGCCTCAAGGCCGCCCAGTCGATTCTCATCCCGGTCCTCCTGGCCCTGCTCCTGGCGATCCTCTGCACCCCCGCCGTCTTCTGGCTGCGGAGGCACCGCGTGCCGACCGTGGCCGCGGTCCTGCTGGTGGTCCTGGTCCTGCTCGGTGTGTTCACGGTCTTCGGCTTTGTGGTCGGAGGGTCGGTCAACGGCTTCATGGAGGCGGCGCCGCGCTTCCAGGAGCGAATCGACGACCTCGGGACGTCTCTCGGGGAATGGCTGGACGCGCACGGTGTCGAGGTGGGAAAGATCGACACCAGCGACGTCTTCCAGCCGGGATCCCTGATCGCGTTCCTGGGGCGGGGACTCACCGCCCTTCTGTCGACCGTGTCGAGCACCTTCGTGGTGACGCTGATTCTCGTGTTCATGCTGCTGGAGGCCGCCGGTCTCCCGGTCAAGGTGCGGGCGGCGATGGGGACCGCGGACGCCGATCTCGGGCGCTTCACCAAGGCGGCGCGAGAGATCCAGAAGTACCTCGGCATCAAGACCGCGATCAGTGCGGTGACCGGCCTGCTCATCGGCACGTGGGTTGCCGTCCTCGGTCTCGACTTCGCCATGACCTGGGGGTTCCTCGCCTTCCTCCTCAACTTCATCCCGAACATCGGCTCCATCATCGCCGCGGTTCCGGCGGTGCTGCTGGCCCTCGTTCAGCTCGGGCTGGCCAAGGCGATCCTCGTGGCCGCCGGTTTTCTCGTCGTGAACGTGGTGCTGGGCAACATCGTCGAGCCGCAGCTGATGGGCCGCACCCTCGGGATGTCCACGCTGGTGATCTTCCTTTCGCTGGTGTTCTGGGGGTGGCTCTGGGGCCCGGTCGGCATGTTCCTCTCCGTCCCCCTGACCATGATTCTGAAGATCGGCATGGAGAACAGCCGGGACCTGAGACAGGTGGCCATCATGCTCGACAGCGCCCGGGCCGCGGCCGAGCGGGTCAAGGTGGCGGCGGAGGACGACGACGATCCCCCGGCGTGAAGCGCCCGGAGAGACCCGCCGACACGCGTCTCCCCAGTCCGACGACCTCACCGCGCTGGCCCTGCGCGACCGCGGAGCGAGCTCGCCCGCAGACGCGTAGGCGGCGAACCCGGCGGCGGGCTGCTAAGATCTGCGGTCCAGCGGCCGCCAGAGGAGGTCACCCATGCGCACTTCACGCTCTGTTCCCGCCACCCTCATCCTGCTCACGCTCGGACTGCTCCCGGGCCCCGTCGCGATGGCCGTCGAGCATGCCCCCCCCGACGAGGCCCGTCTGCGGGCCATGACCGCGCGGTTCGCCCCGGTGGACCTCGGGGCCGACCTCTCGGGCCTGCCTGCGAACGAGCGCGAGGCCCTGGCCCGGATGATCGAGGCGGCGCGCATCATGGACCCCCTCTTCCTGCGCCAGGTCTGGGCGGGAAACCAGGCCCTGCTCATGGAGCTGCTCGGCGACCACTCGGGGCTCGGCGAGGCCCGGCGGCACGCCTTGATCCTCAATAAGGGGCCCTGGTCGCGCCTTGACCACGATGCCCCCTTCATCCCCGGCGTGCCCCCCAAGCCCGAGGGCGCCAACTACTATCCGGCCGGCGCCACGAAGGAAGACGTCGATGACTGGCTGAAGACGCTCGCCGAGACGGAGAAGGCTGCGGCCATCGGCTTCTTCACGACGATCCGGCGGGGGCCGGACGGTCGCTTCCAGGCCGTTCCCTATAGCGTCGAGTACCAGGGCGAGCTCGCGCGGGCGGCGGCGCTGCTGAGAGAGGCGGCGGCCCTCACCACCCAGCCCACGCTGAAGGTCTTCCTCGAGAAGCGCGCGGCCGCGTTCCTGGGCAACGACTACTACGACAGCGACATGGCCTGGATGGAGCTCGACGCCACCATCGAACCCACCATCGGTCCCTACGAGACCTATGAAGACCTCTGGTTCGGGTACAAGGCGGCCTTCGAGGCGTTCATCGGCATCCGGGACGAGGAGGAGACACAGAAGCTCGGTCACTTCGCCGGAGATCTCCAGTGGCTGGAGGACCGGCTGCCGATCCGGCCCGAGTGGCGCAACCCGAAGCTCGGCGCCCTTGCCCCGATCCGCGTGATCGACATCGTCTTCTCCTCCGGAGATGGCAACTCCGGAGTGCAGACCGCGGCCTTCAATCTCCCGAACGACGAGCGGGTCGTGTCGCAGAAGGGATCGAAGCGGGTGATGCTGAAGAACACCCAGGAGGCCAAGTTCGACAACGTCCTGGTGCCGATCTCGAAGGTGGCCCTCGCCCCCGGCGACCAGGCCAACATCTCCTTCGACGCCTTCTTCACCCACATCCTCATGCACGAGGTCGTGCACGGCCTCGGTCCCCACCAGATCACGGTGGACGGGCAGAGGACGACCGTGCGCGAGAGGCTCAAGGAGGTCCACGCCCCGCTCGAGGAGGCCAAGGCCGACATCGCGGGTCTGTGGGCCATGCGGCAGCTCGTCGAGAAGGGGGCCCTCGACCGCTCCTTCGAGCGGACGATGTACACGACCTTCCTCGCCTCGTCCTTCCGCTCGATCCGCTTCGGCATCAACGAGGCCCACGGGAGGGGGCAGGCGCTGCAGCTCAACGATCTCCTCGACCGGGGAGGCTTCCGCGTGAACGCCGACGGGACGTTCTCCGTCGACGCGAAGAAGATCAAGGAGGCGGTGGCTGGCCTCACGAGCGAGCTGATGACGATCCAGGCCGAGGGCAGCTATGAGAAGGCCCGGGCGATCCTCGAGCGGCTGGCCGTCATCCGACCCGAGACCCAGCGCGTTCTCGACCGGCTGCAGGACATTCCCGTCGACATCGAGCCCCGCTTCGTCACCGCCGAGGAGTTGACGCGACGGTGAATCGGACATGACGGGTTAGGATTCAGGACCGCCGAAGGAGAGACGAATGGCAACACGAGGCGCGTGGGGGTCGAACACCGGCTTCATCCTGGCCGCCGTCGGGGGGGCGGTGGGGCTCGGGAACCTGTGGGGGTTCGCCTACTCGGCCTCGCAGGGCGGGGGCGCCGCCTTCGTGGTCCTGTACTTCGGGTTCGTCCTCTTCGTGGGGGTGCCCGTCCTCACCGCGGAGCTGGTGATCGGCCGCCACACCAAGAGGAGCCCCATCGCCGCCCTCGCCGCGGTGGGCGGGGACAGGATGAAATGGCTCGGGGTCTTCTTCGTGCTCGTCGGCTTCGGCATCCTCTCCTTCTACTCGGTGATCATGGGCTGGACGGGCCGGCTCCTGGTCGACTTCGTGCGGGGAGCGGTGCCCGAAGACACCGCCGCCCACTTCGGGGCGATCAGCGAGGGGATCGGTGCGATCGTCGCGCATTTCGTGGGGATGATCATCACCATCCTCATCATCGTCCGCGGGGTCCAGAGGGGCATCGAGCGGGTCTCGGTGGTCCTGATGCCCACCCTGTTCTTCCTGATCGCCTCGCTCGCAGTCTGGGCCGCGACCCTGTCCGGCAGCGGGCCTGGCTACGCCTTCTACCTCCAGCCGGAGCTCTCGGAGCTCTTCGAGGCGCGGACGATCACCGGGGCCGCGGGGCAGGCCTTCTTCTCGCTGTCCCTGGGGATGGGGGCGATGATCACCTACGCCTCCTACCTTCCCGGGCGGGGGAGCCTGCCGGCCAAGGCCGGCCTCATTGCCCTCTCGGACACCCTTGTGGCCTTCGTCGGCGGGCTGGTCACGTTCCCGGTGATCTTCCACTTTGGCCTGCAGCAGGAGGTGAGCGACAGCGCCATCGGCGCCCTCTTCATCGCCGTTCCCCGCGGCCTCCTCTCGTTCGGGGCCGCCGGTCAGTACGTCGGTATCGTGTTCTTCTCCACCCTCTACATCGCGGCCCTGACCTCGGCCATCTCTCTGCTGGAGGTGGTCTCTTCCGCCGCCATCGACTCGCTGGGCTTCAGCCGCTCGCGCGCGGGCTGGCTCGGTGGCGCGGCGATCGCCCTGGCCGGGATCCCCGGGGCCCTCTCCAGCGACTGGGTGGGCTTTCTCTTCCAGCTCGTCGGCCAGGCCTGCCTCGTCCTGGGCGGCCTGCTCCTTGCCCTGATCGTCGGCTATGTCTGGAAGGACTCCGCCCGGGCCGAGCTCCTCGCCGGCTTCGATCACCCGGGCCTCGCCTCCGCCTGGATCTGGCTCCTGCGCACGGTGGTGCCGGTGATGCTGGCGGTGACGCTCTACTTCTCGGTTGTCGCCCTGGGGCCGGTCGCGCGGGCGCTCTTCGATTGAGGGGGACGCGGCGCGGACGGCGTGCGGCTCATCCCTCGGTGTCGGCCTCGTCCGCCTCGTCCTCCGGCTCCGGCAGGTCGGCCTTCGCGGCCAGGGAGCGCAGATTGCGGGCGAGGGCTTCCGCCTGGGGACGGGCGTCTCCCTTGTAGGCGAGGCTGAATTCCCGGTGAGCCTCACCCAGAACGAGGGCGAACCGCATCATGGTGGTCTCGCCTTCGCCCTCCGGCTCGGGGTCCGCCTCCACCCCGGTCTCCACCGAGTCGATGCGCACGACGACCACGCCCTCCTCGGGCGTTGACGCGAGGCTCAGGTCGCCGTGCCCTTCCTTCACCGCGGTCCGCAGCTCTTCCGCCCAGGCCGCAGCCTCCGGGCCCGCCTCTTCGGAGACCTGCACGTGGACGACGACCGGCGGTGCCGGCGTGGGCATCATGGCCGCCGGTGTGGCCCGGGTCGCGGGCGCGTCCGCAGGCGAGCAGGCCCCGGTCACGAGCAGCGCCACGGCGGGCAGTGCAAGCAGAATGCGACGTGTCATCGGATCCTCCGTGAGCCTGAGCTCCCCCGTGGGCGGGACGGCGGCACGGTAGCACGGAACCGCGCCCGGCTCACGCCGCCGTCTTCACCTGGTGTCTCTCGGCGCGCCTCTCCTCGATCATGCGGTAGGCGACGTAGTACTTGAGGATGTTGGTGACGTAGGTGACCGTCTCTCGTCCGATCTCCCGCGCGGCGACGAGCTCGACGTTTCCCCGCCACTTGTTCGGGTCGAGGCCCATCTGCTGGGCCTTGGCCCGAAGGCCGGCGATCCTCGCCGGGCCCGCGTTGTAGGACGCGAAGGCGAAGAGGTGGCGATCCACCTCGTCCATGTCGGCGTCCTTGTAGTAGCGGTTGATGATGAACCGCAGATACTTCACCCCGGCGTGAATGTTGTTCTCGAGGATGTCGATGTCCGGAATGCCCACGTTCTTGTCGCGGGCGGTGGACGGCAGCAGTTGCATCACGCCGATGGCGCCGGCGGGGCTGCGCACGCTCTGGTCGAGCCCCGATTCCTGGTAGGCCTGGGCGGTCACCAGCAGGGGATTGAGCTCGTAGCGATCACCGTACTTGCGGAACAGCTCCACCATGGACCGGAAGCGCTCGGCATCCTGCCCGGCGCCCGGATTCTTGATCCAC
Source organism: Acidobacteriota bacterium (assembly GCA_022340545.1). Lineage (GTDB taxonomy): Bacteria > Acidobacteriota > Vicinamibacteria > Fen-336 > Fen-336 > JAJDNS01. Next base: position 14,422 of record JAJDNV010000058.1, read on the forward strand.
TTGGCATTCTTGTAGTAGCGGTTGATCAGGATGTTGCCGGTCAGGGTGCCCTGCCGGTTCGCCCTGACGAACTCGTTGACGAGACCCTTCAGCTTGGGACTCCCCCTCCGAATCGCCCATCCGATCTGCGTGCCCGCCTTGATCGCGACGTCAGGGTGCACCTGGATGTCACTCAGTACCTGGGTCCAGAGGTTCGCGAGGTAATCGTCGGCGATGGTCGCGGGGTAGACGCCCGCGTTCACCATCTCGAGGATGTCCTCGGTCTCGAGTCGCTCGTCCACCGGGACGATCTCCACGGGGGCAAGGCCCTGGTTCGCGAAGGTGGCGTTCAGGCCCTGCAGGCTCTCGAAGTAGTTGCTGGAGGCCCGCACGTAGACCTTCTGCCCGGACAGGTCCTCGACCCGAGCCACCGGGGGCGCGCCGGGACCCGTCACCACGATCTCGCTCACTCCGCCCCGGGTCAGGGGCTCGGAGAAGTCCACCTGCTCGAGCCGACCCGGGGTGATCGTCAGGCTCGCGGCGGCGATGTCCCCCCGGCCCTCGACCAGCGCCGGGAGGAGGCGATCTCGGGTCACCGGGAGGAAGATCACGTCCAGGTGCAGGTTCCCCGTCTTGAAGCGCCGGTTGAGCTCTTTCTCCAGCAGGTGCCCCAGCTCGTACGTCAGGCCCCCCTGCCTTCCGAGGTCCACGTAGTAGTTGGTGGCGTTGGTGGTCACGAGCATGCGAAGGACGCGGCGCTCGACGACCCCGTCGAGATCGCCCTTCCACGGCTTCCAGCGCTCTGCGAACTCCTCGGGTTGGACGAGGGAAGGCTCCCCGGGCGGCGGGGAAGGCGCGTCCGGCTCCGTCGCGCCCACGTCCGCGGCGAGCCCCGCATCAGGCGACCCGCCTTCGGTGCCCGGGGCTTGCCCGTCCGAGCACGCGGAGGCGACCGCCAGGCCGAGAGCACAGGCCAGCGCCCGAAGATGCGTTCTCCTCATCTGTTCCATGGCACCCCTCTCCTACCGCGTTCCGCCCGTCGGTGCAAGACCGGGGATTCAGGTGACCAGCCGGTCCTGTGGAAGGGCGGTGTTCGCCGGGAGATCCTCGAGCGTCTCCAGCTCGCGGTAGAGGGGGGTGAAGTCGGGGGCAGTGGCCTCGAAGAGCTGATCGAAGCTCTCGATGACGAAGTACGTCTCCTGGAAGGCGTCGATGCGGTACAGGCTACGCATGATGCGCTTCAGGTCGAAGGCGACGCGCCGCGGCTCCGGGCTCCGGACGGCGTAGTCGATCTCGCCGGGGGAGGAGAGGATCCCCGCCCCGTAGTTGCGGGGGCCGTTGGCGGTGCGGATCAGACCGAACTCGACCGTGTACCAGTACAGCCGCGCGAGCCACTTCAGGGCGCCGAGGCCCTCGGCCTTCAGTCCACCCTTCCCGTAGGCCTCCATGTAGTCGGCGAACACGGGCGTGAAGAGCATGGGCACGTGCCCGAAGAAGTCGTGGAAGATGTCGGGCTCCACGATGTAGTCGAACTCGTGCTCCTCGCGAATCCACCACGTCACCGGGAACCGGCGGTTGGCGAGGTGCTCGAAGAAGACGAGGTCGGGAACCAGGCCCGGAACCGCGACCAGGCGCCACCCCGTCGCGGTCTGCAGCTGGGCGGTGACCGTCTCGAAGCGGGGGATGCCCCCCGCATAGTCGAGCCCGTCCAGCGCCGCGACGTACTCGTCGCAGGCCCGTCCGGGAACGAGCTCGATCTGCCGCCGGTAGAGCCGCCGCCAGCGGTCCTGGTCCGCCTCCGCGTAGGCCCCGTAGTCCTGCTCGACCGTGTAGTCGGGGCGAATGCGATGGTAATCGCCGCGCAGACCGTGGCTCGTCTGGCCGTAGTTGTCGGGCCCGTCCTCGGGATCTGACGCCTCGCCCGGGCGAGTGGACGTTCCCCGTGCCATGGGCTTCGGCCTCCTTGTTTCAGGTGTATCCCCTGCATGCTACCGCACGCCCCGACGAGCGGCCAGCCTGGCGAGGCCCGGGTCCTTCCCCCCGTCCTGGCGGACCTGGACCCGAAAGCCTTCTGAGCCCCGAGCGCCGCCGTGGCGACCGGCCACGAACAGACGCATTCTCGGCTCGGCGCCGGCTACGGCTTCCGATCGCGGATCCGGCAGACGCGCTCAGCGGTTCCGCTCACGGTACTCGTCGCTCTTCCGGAGCTCCCGGGCCACGTCCTCCTCGGTCCAGCGATCCCTCAGGACCTTGCTCACGTAGCTCCGGCTGCCGGCGTCGGGCTCGCGGCCGAGAACGTCGAGGTAGGCGCGCCGTACGATCTCCTTCGCCTGGTCCTCGGTGAGGCGGTCCTTCTCCCGGTACTCCGGGCTCTCTCTCAGCGCCTTCCGCACGTCCCTCTCGGTCCAGCCCTCGTTCATCACCTTCGCCCGGTAGGAGACGAACCCCCTCTGGTCCGGCTTCCGGTCGAGGACCTCCTCGTAGGCCTCGCGAACGATCTTCTCGGCCCTCTCCCGACGGTGCTTCGCGTACTCGGGGCTCTTCCGCAGCGCCTCGCGCACGTCGTCCTCCGTCCAGTCGTCGTCGATCATCCGGCTGCGATAGAGGCGCAGCCCATCCCGATCGGGCTCCCGATCCAGGATGTCCTCGTAGGCCCTCCGAATGACCTTTTCCGGGTCGTCGCGCCGCCGTGAGCGGCGGGCCTCCGCGCGATCCCGCAGGTCCTCCCGCACGTCGCGCTCGTTCCAGTGCTCGTCCTCCATCAGCTCCCGGTAGCGGTGGAGCTCGCCCTCGGTCGGCTCCCGGTCGAGAACATCCTCGAAGGCGCGCTCGATGGCCCGGTCGTGGTCGGAGGCCTCGATCGAGGGGCAAAGAACGCTCGGAGGGCCGGCGGGGGAACCATCGGGCCCGGACGCGCCGATCCACGACGCCAGGACTGTGACCGCCGCGAGTCCGATCAGACACCTTCTAGGCTTCATCATCACCCTCCAGCCTTCTTGCGCGAGCCGACCACGGTCAGCACCAGACCCAGGGCGGCGACGCCCCCCGCCGCCAGCGGCGGGATGGTGACCGTCTCCGTGGCCGTGCGCTCGATGTGGATGGGACCGGCGTCGAGGACCTTCTTCTGACGTGTGTACTGGAATGTCCCGAAGGCGAGGCCAATCAGGCCGACGACCAGCAGCACGATGCCAACGCGGCGCAGCATGAGGACTCCCCCCTCCGACCGACGTCGCGCGGTCTTCACCGCGCCAGGCCACTTCCCCCGCCGGGCACACAGCCTCCCTGCGAGGACACAGCCTACAGCCCCTCAGGCCGCGCCGGCAAGGAACCGCCCGTTTGCGGCTTGCGCGGCCGTCGCCCAGAATGGGCCGGCATGTCCCTCGCCGAGGGTCTGGAGAACATCGTGAACGTCAGCGGCGCCTTCATCCGGCCTCGTCGCGCGCGCCCCCGCAAGAGGAAGACCCGAAGCGGCCCCCCCGGGGAGCGGCGCTAGAATCGCGCATGGCCCGCATCGTGGTCGTCGGCTCGGTCGCGGAGGACGAGGTCCTCTCCTTGCCGGAGCCGCTCCGCGAGGGGAACCACCTCGAAGCGACGAGCCGGGAGCGGCGCCTCGGCGGCGGTGCGGCCAACACCGCCGTCCCGCTGCGTCACGCCGGCCACGAGGTCGTCGTCGTCTCCCCCCTGGGCACGGACGAGAGGGGCGACTGGCTGCTCGGCGAGCTTCAGGCCGTGGGCGTCGACACCTCGGGCATCGTCCGCGTCGCGGGCGAGAGTACCCGGTCGGTCGTGCTCGTCGATCCCGGGGGCGAGCGCACCGTGGTGAACGTTCACCGCGCCCGCGAAGAGCGCCTGCGCGAGCGGCTCGAGAAGATCGAGTGCGACGCGCTCTACGTCCGCAGCCGGGAGCCCGACCTGGCCGAGAGGATGGCAACGATCGCCCATCGCGCCACGGTGGTGGCCCACATGCCGCCCCTCGGCCGCGGGGCCCGGCCCGCGCACGTGCTGGTGGGCTCGGAGTCCGACCTGCCGGAGCCGTTCGTGGGTGACCCGTGGGACGCCGGCGAGGGCATTGCCGGGTCGCTCCTGCGCTGGGTCGTCATGACCATGGGTGCCCACGGAGCGGAGGCGGTCTCGGCCGAGGAGCGGATCGCGGCGCCGGCCCCGTCGGTGACCGCCGTCGACACCACCGGAGCGGGCGACGTGTTCGCCGCCGGCCTCGTGCACGCCCTCCTCGACGAGAGGCCGATGGCGCAGTCCCTCGACACCGCCGTGGCCTGGGGGGCCGCCGCCGCCGCCTGCCGCGGGCTGCCCGCGCGCGAGGCGATCCGCGGGCTGCTCTAGCCAACGCAGATCGGAAGCGCGCCCGGAACACCCGGAGGCCGACCTCGCCGAGCGGGAGCGACTGCTCGCCGGGGGGTGGGGCAGGGCGAGCTCGCGGGCCTCAGAAGCCCCAGGTCGCGGAGACGAAGGGTCCCCCGCCCTGCAGACCGCCGGTGACGAGGACCCCGCCCGGTCGGGGACCGGAACCCGCAGCCAGCACGACGCTGAAGACCGCGACTGGGGGGGGCGGTCGCACGGCGACGGCCTCGGCCGTCTCCTCCGGCCGGCGATCAAAGAGCCGCGGCACCGCCCACCCCACCGCGGTGCCGATCGCGGCGCCGGCGAGCACATCGGTGAGGTAGTGCTTGTCCGCCGCGACCCGGAGATAGGCGGTGGCCGCGGCACACGTGAGCCCGGCGGCCCAGACCCACTCCCTTCCCGGGTCGGCACGCAGGGATGCGAGACTGCCGGTGGAGACGGCGAGGGCGAAGGCCAGGCTGGAGTGGCCCGAGACGAACGACACGACGCTCTCCCGGGACCCCTTGTGTTGGCCCTCGGGGGGATCGTCGAAGTGGGCCCAGGGTCTCTCCCGCCGGAACAGGTACTTCGTGCCCTGCGTCACGGCCATGTTCAATGCTGAGGCCTCGAGCACGATCAGCATCTCCCTGCCGAAGCCGTTGCCGAACCCCCCGCGCCCCGCCGCGAAGGCGGCGGTCGGGGCCACCAGCGAGAGACCGAGCGTCACGTTGCTCCAGCTATGGGCCTTCTCGCGGTCGGACCATCGCCAGTGGCGGCGGGCCGCGGCGTCGAGACCGTTGAGCGTGTCCCGGCCGTGCTCGTCGCGATCGCACCACTTGCAGCTCCACGCCTTCGTCTCGTCGGTGAGGAGCCGGGGCCCCAGCGTTCCTGCGACCCCGGCCAGGGTCAGCGGGGCGTCCAGTGATGCCCGGTACTCGAGCCCCGCGCTCTTCGTGTCCTGGGCGTGCACGCCCGCCGGCACGAGCGCGACCGCGAGGACGAGCGCGGTGGCGTGAGGGCGCACGATGAGGTGGCGGCTCACAACCCGACCGCCGCCTTCTCCCGCGCCGCCTCGGCGCTCTGGATCGCCGAGTCCACCGCCCACTCGAACCAGTGACGGTCCTCGCCCTCGAGACGGTCCAGCATCCCCTCGCGCAGGTGGCGGTACCAGGCGATCTCCCGGTCGTAGGTCTCGCCTTCGTCCTCCAGGCCCTCGTGGTGCTGCAGCTCGTGAAGAAGCGTTCCGGCCAGGCGAATGGTCGTGAAGGTGCGTTGCGCCGGCTCGGGCACCTCCAGGTCGGGAAAGGGAAGCCCGGGATTGAGGAGCTCGTCTCGCCGCACGAAGACCCTCGAGACGAGCCCCAGAGACTGCACGCTGATCGCGCTCCGCTGCCCCGCCAGACGAGGGGCGACCCACAGAGCGCCCCTCTCCTGCAGCTGGCCGAGCGCCGCGGCGAGACCCGGCTCCTCCCACGCTCGGAGCTGATCCAGCAGTGCCCCGAACGCATCCCACTCCTCCGGGCTCTGGCGATTCAGGGCATAGGCGCCACCGCCGGCGAGGGCGGCGGCCTTCTCCTCCGCCACCCGGACGATGGCGAAGTACGTCGAGACGACGATGACGACCCCCAGCCCGATCCTCAGCAGCACCTTCACCCGCAAAGCGTACCTGATGTCGTGCGCCGGCGGCGATGGACGAGCGCCTCAGGGAGTCCCCCCGGCTCTGCCGGGGGAGACTTGCGGCAACACCTGACCTTTGAGGAAGAGAAACACCTCCTCCGCGGCGAGGCGGTTCCCCTCGTCGCTCAGGTGGAAGCGGCCCAGGAGAAACGGGCTCGCGGCCTCGTCCAGGGAGGTTCGTCCGGCTGCCGCTCTTCTGAACGTGGCCGTGAGATCGAGCAGGGCGATCCCCTGACTCTCGGCGATCGCGGCGAGCCGCCGGCGGGGGCGCTCACGGTCCAGCGACGAGCCCCCATCTCCCGTACGGGCCACCAGGGCCTTCCAGAGATCGTCGTGGACCTGCTCCGCGCAGGGGATGACCACCAGCGCGAAGCGACTGCCCCCGGCCTCCACCTCGGCCTTGAACCGTCCAAGGAGGGCGCCGAGCAGCGCCCAGGCGTGGGCGAGGTCGGGGTCGTCGGGACGTTCGAACACGCGCTGAACCGGCTCGAGGCCGCCCCGCCCCGCCCGACCCGAGCTCCGGAGGCGCCGAACCGCCTGCTTCTGCCAGACGTAGAAGCGGCTGTAGTGGTTGAGCCACCGGTTCAGCGCCCCCGGCGCGCCCGGTGCCGGTCCCTGGCGGAGGGTCCCGTCCGGGTCCAGATCGAAATAGATGCGCGGCGCCCAGGTGAGGCGGCGCGAGTTGTCGGCGAAGTCGTTCCCCACGAACAAGGCCAGCAGCACGACATCGGGCTCATACGCGGACACCAGCTCGCGGTAGAGCACGAGCTCCTGGCCCGTGCTCGAGCTCGACACCCCGAAGTTCAGGACCTCGAAGTCCCTCTCCGGCTGCCACCCCCGCAGAGACGCCTCCAGACGCCGGACGAGCGTGTGCGTCTCCTCGGTCGCGACCGCGGCGACCATCGAGTCGCCAATCACCGCGACACGGTGCGTCCCCGCCGGCTTGCGCCTCGGCCGATCCGGATCTCGGAATCCCTCGGCGTTGAACCGGAGCGCGACCTCGCGTCCGGCTTCGTCCACGAAGACACGGCCCTCGAACCCGGGGACGAAGCGCTTCCCCACGACCGGATCCGTCACCAGCAACGCCGGCCCGATCCTCGAGAAGAGACGGGTCCCCGCCTCGGCGACGAGCAGGACGACGATGACCGAGACGACGACCAGGCCGAGGTTTCCGGCGAGGCCCCTCAGCCGGCCTCGTCGGGCCTCGCGCGCGCTCACCGCGACCGATCCTCAGTGCCTCTCGCCATACGGCTCGGTAGGATATCTCGTCCGAATCCCCCGAGCGAAAACGATTGGCGCCGGCGCTCGCGCGGCACTAGACTGCGGTCCGGGTGTCCCGGAAGGGACCGTTGCCATGATCGGGCGGACCATCGACCGGTACGACGTCGTCGAGCGTCTTGGCGAGGGGGGGATGGGCGTCGTCTACAAGGCCCGCGACACCCTCCTCGATCGCCACGTCGCCCTCAAGGTCCTGCCCCCCGACAAGTCGGCCGACCCCGAACGCCGAAGACGCTTCCTTGGGGAGGCGAAGGCCGCCTCCGCCCTGAACCACCCCGGGATCGTGGCCGTGCACGACGTCCTCACCGTCGACGGGCAGGACGTCATCGTCATGGAGCTGGTCGAAGGCGAGACCCTCGAGCAGCGTCTGGC
>JAJDNV010000009.1 GCA_022340545.1 Acidobacteriota bacterium
CTTGGCAGTCGTGGCCGCGATGCTGCCCATGAGCCTGTACCTGTACGTTCCCTCGATCGGCGCGGGGCTGTCGGCCTGGTACGCGCCGAGCTTCTACGTTCCGCTGCTGGCGGTGCTGGCCATCTGCGTCTTCGCCTTCAACCTGGCGCTCGGGCCGCGGAAGCCCTGGGAGGAGGAGCGCCAGACTTAGCCAGGTCTCGGGCGTCGCCACGACGGCGCTGGGGGGGGTGTTGCCCATGGGTCATCCTCTCGCTGTGAGGAAGCCCCGCCCTCCGGAGCCCCGGCACTTCCTGACGCTCAAGGACCACGGCCGGGCCGATCTCGAGGCTCTCTTCGACCTCACCGCCCGGCTGAAGTCGGACCGGCTCAGGCGAGGTTGTCGAGCCTGTCCCGCCTCCGCCGCAGCGGGCGGCGTTGAGGCGCCGTGGCGGGGCACCCCGGTTTCGCCTGGGCCCACCGCTCGGGGGACCTGCGAGCCTGGCCGTCCAGCCCACCGGAGTCCGAAGGATCTGGCGAGCCAGCCCGACTGTGTGGCCGATCAGGCACAATGATCGATCATGACAGATAGAGTCCCACGACGAGCAAGATGTGGCCACCCGAGTGCGCCATGATGACGATCCACAGGTTGCGTCCACACAGCATGTAGGCCGTTCCCCAGATCGCTCCCATGATGCCGGCCAACAAGATGCCCCCGATGCCCCAGGCGAAGTGGATCAGAGCGAAGACGAGGGACTGGACGGCAACCGCCAGGACCGGTCCCGCCGCCAGGCCTCCGAAGACGGCCTCGAGTCGCCCGATCAGAAAGCCGCGATAGATGATCTCTTCCGGGATGGCTGCGGTGAGGGGGAGGATCAGGGCCATGGCAATGGCCGCTGGAAGGTTGCCCACGATGGCGTCGTAGCGGGAGAAGTCTGGCTGGGGCAGCTCGATGAACACCGACAGCAGCTTGGGAGCAAGAGTCTGGCTCGCGACAAAGGCGCCCAGGATGCCAACCACCCAGAGGGGAACCGTCGACCACCTGGCTGGCCGCTTGAAGCCGAGGTCGCTCCACGTTTCGCCCCGGTGACGGACCACGGCGAGAGTCGTCAGGACCCCGACAATGACAGCAAACGCGCCCCGCGCCGCATCGCCCGCATCGACCAGGCCTGCCGACGAGGCCCAGCTCTCCAGTGCGAAGGCGCCGATGGACGCCGCGCTCACGATCAGTATGTCCATGGCAGGACCTGTGGGGGACCCTCCTCCACGTGCTGCATCGGCCACGTCGAGGGTCCCTTCGCTGGATGCGAGCCTCTCGGAGCGTTCCTGGCGGGGGGCGGCTGGCTGCATTGTTGCCTCCGTTGGCCGAGCTTCAGTCCATTCCTGGACTCGGCGCACTACATCGTTATACGATAACCATAACAACATTGTTCCATAGCCCGGACGTGGAGGAACCATGGCCAGGAGCCGCCGAACCGACACCGCGAACCGCTTGAAGCAGGCCGCCATGCAGCTCTTCCTGGAGCGTGGCTATGGGGGCACGACCATCGCCGACATCGAAGCGGGGGCGGGGCTGGCGCCGCGATCGGGCAGCTTCTACCGCCACTTCGAGAGCAAGGAAGCGTTGCTGGTGGCCATCGGCGAGGAGATCATCGAGCGGCCGGGGGAGGTGCTGACGGAGACCACGCTGTCGCTGGGCGATACCCACGCCGAGCTGGTGTTGATCGCTCGGGGTTATCAGCAGGCGGCCGAACGCCAGGCGCCACTGCAGGCCCTGATCGCCGAGACCGCGAGCTTGCCCGGCATCCAGGCGCTGGTGGCGGAGGTCGAGATGGAGCTGGCGGAGCGGCTCGGGCGCTGGCTGGCGCTCAAGCCCGCAACACGGAACATGGATGCTGCGGAACAGTGCGCCCTGTTCATCCAGATCATCGGAGGCTGGGTGTTCTGGATGAGCAAGCAGGGAACGCCGGCATTTCCACCCGAGCTGGACCGCCAGAGGATGCTGGACCTGTGGGCGGACCGGTGGGCCAGGGTGCTGGACGAGGCTCCGTAGCAGCCCGTCAGCTCGCCGCCTGATCGGGGGATCGCTGACGTACTGCATGTGACAGATACCGGCAGGTTGCATGAAGAACGACCCACGGTTGGAGCAACTCATCGAGTGCCACGAGCTGGCCCGGGAATACCCGGCCGAGGTCCATGCCGAGGCCGCGGCCTTCGTCGAGGCACCGGGATTCGACGACCCCTCGCTGGAGGATCTGGAGCTGCTTCCCTTCGTCACCATCGACGACGAGGACTCCCGGGACCTCGACCAGGCGCTGTGTCTTGCTCGCGGAGACACTGGGGGCTTCGAGGTCTGGTATGCGCTGGCCGACGCTTCGCACTTCGTCCCGCGGGCGTCCTCGAAGCGCTGGTCGGACCCTGGATCGAGCTGGTGCGCCAGAAGATGGCGGAGATCGCCGGCGGCGACTTCGACATCGACCCCTGTGCGCTCACCAACGAAGCGGAGTTCTTCGCCGTGGCCACCGAGTACTTCTTCGAACGGCCCGGAGTGATGGAGAGAAAGCACCCGGCGCTGTACGCGAAGCTGGAGGGGGTCTTCCGGCAGGACTTCCGTGCCCGTCTCGCATCCTTCACCACTCAGCGGGTACGGGGCGCGCAGGAGATCGGCCGCAACTCGCGCTGTCCCTGTGGCAGCGGGCTCAAGTACAAGAAGTGCCGCTTGCGCAAGATGCGCCGGTCGTGACCGCGGCGCGATTCCCAGGCGCTGACGTCGAGCCTGCGCTCAGGGAGTCCTGCTCTTGCGACGCTCCTCGGCACGCTTGATGAAGGTCTCCCAGTCGACCTTCTGCTCCGCGGCAATCCTGCGGTGGACCTCGTCGTGGGTCAGGCTGAGCTCCTTCTCCACGACCTCCCAGGCGACCTCGATCCCGTCTTGCCACTTCTCGAGGTCGTTGCCTGGGTTCAGGTTCGTGGGGAACAGCGGCCCACCGTCGTCGTCGCGCATGAAGTCGGGCAGCTCGGAGTGGCGGGACAGGGCGAAGAGGCAGCGCATGTGGAGATGCTCCTCGAGCCGCTCCCATGCCTTGGCCCGAATCAGCCGCTTCGTCTCGTCGAGGATCTCCTTCTGTGAGTACCACTGTACCAGGGCGTCATGTTCCCGCTCCGTGAGCATCATCCCTCCCAGCCAGTGATCCAGGGTCGGCGTACCGCCGGTTTGACCCTTTCTACCATGTGGCGGCGAGGCCAGGTCCACGTGAGCCCGTAGGGCTGGCCTCCACTGCGGGACGAAGAATGAGTGACGACATCCTCAAGCTGACCGAGACCAGCCTTGCCCGGGCCATGCGTCACGAAGGAAGGACGCAGGACGGGCACAACAGGCCGAGTAGCCGGCTCTGCCCGACCGACCAGCGCAAGGGGGGGTTGTGCAGGTCGAGGTGGGCGTTCCAGGCGTACCCCCGCGCCTGAGCCGTGGGTCGTCTCGCAAGGCCGGCAGCCCCCAGGGCACGAGCTGCAGGTAGGGGAAGAAGAGCAGCACCCCACGACTCGGGCTCACCAGGGTTCCTACCAGCCCCTGGAGTACGAAGGCTCGATGGGCGTGCATGCTCGTCTTGTCGCCAGGCTCGTCGCGGTGCTCGAGGACCCGAACGCGCTCGTTCTCGAGCACGAGGGCGTACTTGTCGCCGTCAGTGAGGAGTGGATCCTGCGCTGCGAGAACGACGGGTGCCGACACCAGCGGCGCATGTCCGTGGAAGAGACAGGGTTGCCAGGTCGCAGAGGAAGAAGCGTAGGCCAGCTCCGCCTCGTCGCCCTTCTTCCCGATCTGGAACACACACGAAGCGGCCGGCGTCGCCCACCACCCCCTGGGAGGCCGTCCAGCCGGCGAAGTCGGAGAAGGTCAGCCAGGACGAGCAGGTGGGCCGGGACACGCCAGCGTCCGCGCCCTTCCCGGGCCATGAGCCCTTCGATCCATCGCAGGGAAACCGCGAGGTAACATCGAGGCATCACTCTTCGACTGGAGGTACACCATGCGACGGGCGGAAAGGTCGGCGGATCGATGAGCGTGCTCTTCACACCGCTGCGGTTGCGCGAGACAATGCTCCGCAACCGCATCGCCGTCTCGCCCATGTGCCAGTACTCGGCGCGGGAGGGACTGCCGGCCGCGTGGCACCTCGTGCACCTCGGCAGCCGGGCGGTGGGTGGGGCGGGGCTGGTCCTCGCCGAGGCGACCGCCGTCTCGCCCGAGGGGCGGATCAGCCCCGGCGACACTGGCATCTGGTCCGACGCGCACGCGGAGGCGTGGGCGCCCATCGCGCGCTTCGTCGCGGAGCAGGGGGCGGTCCCCGGGCTCCAGCTCGCGCACGCCGGGCGCAAGGCCTCGACCGACGCACCGTGGCGTGGGGGGCGGCCCCTGGGTGCGGAGGCCGGGGGCTGGCCGACGGTGGGCCCCAGCCCGCTGCCCTTCGCCGACGGCCACCCCGTCCCGCGCGAGCTCTCGACGGACGACCTGTCGGGGATCGTCGGCGCCTTCCGGGACGGCGCGCGCCGGGCGGCCCGGGCGGGCTTCGAAATGGTGGAGATCCACATGGCGCACGGCTATCTTCTCCACCAGTTCCTCTCGCCGCTCAGCAACCGCCGGACGGACGAGTACGGCGGGTCGCTCGACAACCGCATGCGCCTGCCTCTCGAGGTGACTCGCGCAGTGCGCGAAGCCTTCCCCGTGGAGCGCCCGGTCCTCGCCCGGACCTCGGTCACGGACTGGGTGGAGGGCGGGTGGGACCTCGAGCAATCGATCGTCCTCGCGCGCGGGCTGCGCGAGGCGGGCGTCGACCTCGTGGACTGCTCGAGCGGGGGCGCCGCGCCCGACGCGAAGGTCCCCGTGGCACCCGGCTACCAGGTCCCGTTCGCCCAGGCGATCCGCGAGCGTGCGGGAGTTCCGACCGGCGCCGTCGGGATGATCACGGAGCCGACCCAGGCCGAGGCCGTCTTGGCGGAGGGGAAAGCCGACCTCGTCCTGCTCGCGCGCGAGATGCTTCGCGACCCGTACTGGCCCCTCCACGCGGCTCAAGCCCTCGGCGTCGACGTCCGCTGGCCCGACCAGTACGTGCGGGCGAGTCCCCCCCGGGCCTCTCGCGGGTGAGTGACGCGAGGACGACCCACAGCACGATCGTCCTCGAGAAGCTCGGCGGCGGGGGAATGGGCGTCGTCTACAGGGCCGAGGACACGCG
>JAJDNV010000077.1 GCA_022340545.1 Acidobacteriota bacterium
GAATGCCGGCGCGGTCTCCACCTCGAAGGTGTTGAACGTGCCGGCGGGACCGGGGGCCACGTCGACGAGGGTGAGGGACTCACCCACGACCTCGATCTCCTCCGAGAGCTGGACCGCGTCCATGTTGATCGTGAGGTTGTAGATGTTGGACACGGGGAGGGAATCCACGACCACCGTTCGGGTCTCGTTGACGATCACCGTGTAGGGACCGCCGGGAGCCAGCCGCGGCGCGAGGAACGCGCCGTCGGCGTTGGAGACGAAGGTGCGGATGATACCCGTGCGCTGGTCCAGAATCTCGACCTGGGCATTCGCTACCGGTACGCCAGCGGCGTCCACGACCTTCCCGCGAATGGCCGCCGTCGTCTCCTGGGCCTGAAGCACGCCCGGGACGGCGAGTGCCACCGCCAGGAGCAACAGAAGGACACTCGGGAATCTACTTCTCGAGGCAAGGACAGACAAGAAACGGCGTGGCGAGAAACCCTTCGACAGGTTCATTTGTGGACCCCCACAACCTCTGTGTAAAGCGTTCTGGATGGTGGCATCAGCCCGCAGATGCGGTCTCGGAGCACGGCCCGTTGTGCTTCTGACGCGACCTAGACTTCTACCCTCTGTAGAACCCGAAAGTCAACGATGTAATTGGCCAGTGTCTCCAGGCAATACGAGACGCCATTCGGGACCGATGACATTGTGATGACGGCCCCCGGCCCTTCGGGGCTCGAGGGGGCGATTGGCGGTCGGAGCGAGGCTCTCACACTACCGCATCACCGCCGCCCTCGGGGCCGCTGGGATGGGCGAGGTCTATCGCGCCGCCGACACGACCGGCCCGCGGTCGTTCAGACCGGGAGCTCCCAGCCGGGGCGGTAGGTGTCCCTCAGGAACTCGTCTGCCTGGGGGGCATTCGTCGCCTTCATGTTCGGCGCGTCCCACTGCAGCCGCGTGCCCGAACGCAGAGCCACGTTGCTGAGGAGCGTCAGCTCGCACAGGGGGACGCCGTAGTCGAAGTTGCTGCACGCGGGGGTTCCGCCCTTGCAGGCCTGGAGCCAGTCCGCGTGGTGTCCCTCGACGCGGGGCAGGGTCTTCGGCGGCCGCTCGTACTGGCGGTGGAGCTCGAGGGGCAGGAGGCGAGGCATGCCGGACCAGCCCGCGCAGGTGATGTACCCCTTCTCCCCCACGAAGAGGATGCCGTTGCCCTGGTCGCCGAGGCGCTGCCGGGGGTCGTCGGGATCGATCTCGGGCGGGGTGGGCGGCAGCAGGCCGCCATCGTACCAGTAGAGCGTCACGGGGCCCCGGTCACCCTGCGCGGCGAAGCGGTACGTGACGAACATGCCCCGCGGGGTCCTCTCCGGGTCGAGGATGGTGGCCGACGCCTCGATCGTCTCCGGCGTCCGCAGGTCGAGGGCGGCATACGCCGGGTCGATGTGATGCACCGACATGTCGGGCATCGTCCCGCCCCCGAAGTCCCAGAAGCGCCGCCAACCGCCCGGGGCGTACTCGTGACGGAAGGGACGCGGCTCCCGGGGGCCGATCCAGAGGTCCCAGTTCAGGCCCTTCGGGACGGGGGCGTCCTCCCCCGGCAGCCACGGCCTCCACGGACGAGCCGTGCCGCTCCAGGTGTGGACCTCCTTGACGGCGCCGATGGCCCCGTCCTGGATCCATTCCACCGTCTGACGGTGTCCCTCGCCCGAACGGCCCTGGTTCCCCATCTGGGTGGCGACGCCCGTCTCCCGGGCGACCCGGGCCACGGTGCGGGCCTCGTCCACGGTGTGGGTCAGGGGCTTCTCGCAGTAGACGTGCTTGCCGGCCTTCATCGCCCAGATCGACGCGTAGGCGTGGTGGTGGTCCGGAGTGGCGATCAGGACGGCGTCGATGGCCTTCTGCTCGTCCAGCATCACCCGGAAGTCCTCGTACACCGCGCACCCGTAGACGGGCGTCCTCGCGGCGTACGTCTCCTCGATCTCCATCCGCGTCGGTCCCCGGCCGGCCATCCCCCCGAAGTAGGACCGACTCATGTCCCATTCCTCCGCCGGGTCGGCGATGGCGATGATCTGGCAGTCCTTCTCCTGGAACAACGCCCTCGCGTTGTGCAGTCCCTGGCCGCCCACGCCGATGATGGCGACGTTCACCTTGTCGCTGGGGGCCACGAATCCGGTGCCGCCCAGGACGTGGCGCGGCACGATTGCGGTGGCGGCCACGGCGGAGGCGGTGGTCGCGATGAAATGGCGGCGGCTGGCGGGCGCCTTGTTCTCGTCCATGTCGTTTCTCCTTGAGCGGGTGTCCTGCTTCTATGGGAATCATAGGCCAGTCGACCCATTGGAGGCCACCGCCTCCCGACGGTCCTCCGGCAGAGGCGCACGGAGCGCCGTCGTCGATTGGCTTCGCCGACCCGATGCGACTAAAATGCGCTGTTTCCCTGAGACATCAGACCTGAGCACCGGTCGGAGGAGGGCCCGTTGGTCGGCCAGACTCTCTCCCATTACCGCGTGACCGCGGCCCTCGGGGCCGGGGGCATGGGAGAGGTGTACCGAGCCACCGACACCAATCTGGGTCGCGAGGTGGCAATCAAGGTGTTGCCGTCGGAGGTGGCTGAGGACCCTGAGCGGCTGGGGCGCTTCAAGCGGGAGGCCCAGCTCCTCGCCGCCCTAAACCACCCCAACATCGCTGCCATCTACGGCCTCGAGGAGACGGACGGCACGCCGTTTCTGGCGCTGGAGCTGGTGGAGGGCGAGGACCTGAAGGAGCGCCTGGAACGCGGCGCCGTCCCCGTCGACGAGGCACTCGAAATCGCGAAGCAGATCGCCGCGGGGCTCGAAGAAGCACACGAGAAAGGCATCGTCCACCGGGACCTGAAGCCGGCGAACGTGAAGCTGACGCCCGACGGCAGGGTGAAGGTCCTGGACTTCGGCCTGGCCCGGGCGTTCTCGGGCGACGCGGGCTCGGGCTCGACTCCGGACCTGTCCCAGTCCCCCACCCTGGCGCACAGCGGCACCCAGGCCGGCCTCATCCTCGGGACCGCGGCCTACATGTCCCCCGAGCAGGCGAGGGGCGCGCGTGTCGACAAGAGGGCCGACATCTGGGCGTTCGGTGTGGTCCTGCTGGAGATGCTGACGGGGCGAAACGCCTTCTCGGACTCGACGGTGTCGGACACCCTCGCCTCGGTGCTGAAGAGCGCGCCGGACCTGGCGTCACTACCTCCCGAGGTCCCACCCCGCGTGCAGCGGGTGCTGGAGCGGTGCCTGCGCAAGGACCGGAAGGAGCGCTTTCGCGACATCGGCGACGTCCTGCTGGAGCTGAGCGGGTCGGCCGAGGAGCCGGAGACAGTCCCATCCCGGAACGCCGTGATCAGTCGGCGAACGGTCGCCGGGTGGCTGGTCGCCGGCATCGCCCTCGGCGCGGCGGGCTTCGGCCTCCTCTCGTGGAAGCAGGGGTGGTTGCCGACCCGCCGGCCTCCGAGCCGGACCATCCGCCTCGAGGCCGCCCCTCCCGCCGACACCCACCTCGAGCGGGGCCTGGCGCTTTCGCCGGACGGCTCAAAGATCGCCCTCGTCGCCAGCGACGCGCAGGGGCAGACCGCGGTCTGGATACGAGCGCTGGATGCGCTCGAAGCGCGCCGGCTTTCCGGAACGGAGGGGGGCCGCCTCCCCTTCTGGTCCCCGGACGGACGGTCGTTGGCCTTCTTCACCAGCGGTCACCTGCTGGCGGTGGATCTCGTCGGCGGCGCACCGCGCTCCATCGCGGAGACGGACCAGGACGCCGTGGACGCCCGCGGCGGTGCCTGGTCCCCCGACGGTACGATCGTCTTCGCCCCGGCCTTCACTGGACCGCTCGTTCGGGTCGCGGCCGACGGGTCGGGGCCGCCCGAGCCGGCCACGACGCTCGAAGCGGGACAGGGGACCCATCGCTTCCCCAGCCTCCTGCCCGACGGGCGCCACTTCCTCTTCTACGCGTCGGCGGGCTCCGGCATCGAGCCCGGCGAGCTTCGGCTGGGCGAGCTCGGCTCTCTCGAGACCCGAAAGCTCGTCGAGGCGAGCTCGGCCGCGGTCTATCTCCCGACCGGCCACCTCGTGTTCGCGCGCGGGGAAACCATGCTCGCTCGGCCGTTCGACGCCTCTCGCCTGGTGTTCGCCGGTGAGCCCGTCTCGATCGGCATCGAGATACCGACGGGATCCTCGATCTCGGGGCTGCGTTCGATCTCCGCCTCCGCCGACGGCACTCTCGTGTATCGGGCGGACCCGTCCAGCGCCACGGACCTCGTCTGGGTGGACCGCGAGGGTCACGGCCTGGGAACGCTGGGCGAGCCAGGCTCCTGGAAGGTTGCCCCGCGCATCTCGCCGGACGGTCGCCGCGTTGTCGTTGGTGCCTACGGCGCCGGCTCCGTCAACGCCGGCAACCTGTGGATATTTGATGCGTCGCGGGACGTGGGGAGGCCTCTCACCTTCGACGCCTCCGACGACGCCAACGCGATCTGGTCGCCCGACGGACGGCAGGTGGCCTTCGGGCGCGCGAAGTCACAGGACACGTTTGGACTGTACGTCCTGACCGTCGACGCCCCCCAGGATGTAAAGGAGCTGGTCGCGCCAGAGACGGGTTGGCTGGGGCCGGACTGCTGGACGCCGGATCGCGCGCAGGTCTTCTTCAACCGCAGGGGAACCGCGACCGGAAGCGACATTCTCATCGTCGGAGTGGAGGACGGTGCCGAGCCGCGAGAGTGGCTCGCGACGCCCTTCAACGAGGCGGGGGCCGACGTTTCGCCCGACGGGCACTGGGTCGCCTACGCCTCGGACGTCGGTGGGTCGTACAACGTGTACGTGAAGCCGCTCGAGGGTCCCGGCACACCCTGGCAGGTGTCGACCAAAGGGGGGACGAGCCCCCGTTGGTCGCCACGGGGCGGCGAGCTCTTCTTCCGGTCGCAGGGCAACCAGATGATGGCCGCGCCGGTCTCGATTTCGGATGGTCGATTCTCCACCGGAGCTCCGATTCCCCTCTTCGCCGCCGGCATCGGCGACGAGCAGCGGGACTACGACGTCACTCCCGACGGCCAGCGCTTCCTACTCGCGCGGCCCGCCGACACCGCCGGCGCCCCCCTGGTTGTCGTTCTCGGCTTCGACCAGACCTTGAAGGACGCCTCATCGCGACCATGATCGGTCAGACCCTCTCCCACTACCGGATCACGGCGGCCCTCGGGGCGGGCGGTATGGGCGAGGTCTATCGAGCCACGGACACGAACCTCGGCCGCGACGTGGCCATCAAGGTGCTGCCGGCGGAGGTGGCCGAGGACGCCGAGCGACTGGCCCGCTTCGAGCGCGAGGCGAAGCTACTGGCCGCGCTCAACCACCCGAACATCGCCGCCATCTACGGGCTCGAGGAGGCGGGCGGCAAGCCCTTCCTCGCCCTCGAGCTCGTGGAGGGCGAGGACCTCAAGGAGCGCCTCGCCCGGGGGGCCATGCCCGTCGACGAGGCTCTCAAGATCGCGGAGCAGGTCGCCGAGGCCCTCGAGGAGGCGCACGAGAAGGGCATCGTCCACCGCGACCTCAAGCCGGCGAACGTGAAGCTCACGCCGGACGACAGGGTGAAGGTACTCGACTTCGGACTGGCCAAGGCGTACGCGGCGGAGGCCGCGTCCGGCTCGACCCCCGACCTCTCGCAATCGCCGACCCTCGCCCACACCGGGACGGCGGCGGGGCTGATCCTGGGCACCGCCGCGTACATGTCGCCCGAGCAGGCGCGCGGCAAGAGAGTGGACAAGCGGGCCGACATCTGGGCCTTCGGGGTGCTGCTGTGGGAAACGCTCACCGGACGGCAGCTCTTCACCGGCGAGACGGTGTCGGACGTCCTCGCGGGGGTCCTGACGCGGGAGCCGGACTGGACCGCGCTCCCCGAGGGGACCCGCCACCTGCGCTCCGTCCTGGAGCGCTGCCTGGAGAAGGACCCGCGCCGCCGGCTGCGCGACATCGGCGACGTCCGCATGGAGATCGAGCGCGCGCGGGAGGCCGGTCCGGCAGCCACCCGGGCGACCCCCACACCTTCGCGCATGCGGCGCCTCGGGCTGCTTCTCGGCGCTTTCGCCGCAGGGGTGGCGGGGGCTCTGCTCGTGCGCCTCCTGGGGCCAGGACCGGAGTCCCCAACGCCGCTCCGCCTCTCGATCCCCCTGCCGGCGAGCCAGCAGGTGGGCATGTCCGACGACTCCATGCTCGTGTTCTCCCCCGACGGCTCGAGCCTCGTGGTGCCGGTGATCGAGGACGGGCGGCGCTGGCTCGTCCGGCGTCGCCTCGGCGAGGCCTCCTCGGAGCGGATCGAGGGGACGGAAGGGGCCCGGGCCCCCTTCTTCTCCCCGGACGGGAAGTGGCTGGGCTTCATCGCCGGCGACAAGCTGAGAAAGGTGGCCGCCGAGGGAGGGCGTCCGTTCGCCCTCGCCGAGCAGAACGGAGCCGGCGGGGCGGCCTGGGGCGAGGACGATCGCATCCTGTTCGCGCCCCTTTACACGGAAGGCCTGTTTCGGATCCCGGCCGAGGGCGGGGAGACGGAGCGGGTCACGACGCCCGACCGGGCGCGGGGCGAGCTGGGACACTGGTGGCCGCAGATCCTCCCCGGGGGTCGGACGGCGATCTTCACCGCTTTCTGCACCCCGCTCGACACCTCGCGGGTCGAGGCCGTCGACCTTGAGACCGGCGAGGTCCACGACGTGGTGGACGGAGGTTTCTTTGGCCGCTACGTGCCGAGCGGTCATCTCCTGTACGTGAAGGGTGCCCGTCTCTTCGCCGCCCCCTTCGATCCGGTGCACGCCACCGTGACGGGCCGGGCCCAGAGCGTCCTCGACGACGTGTACGTGGCGCAAACCGAGGCGCTGTCGCTTCTCGACATCTCGGTGGACGGGACCCTGGCCTGGGTGCCGGGTTCGGTGGCCGACCCGGAGCGGGAGATCGTCTGGGTAAACCGGGAGGGCCGGCCGCAGCCGGCGGTCCCCGAGAAACGCCGCTACCGGGGGGTGAGCCTCTCTCCCGACGGGCGATCTCTCGCCACCGCCATCCTGGGGGAGAGCCTGGACCTCTGGACCTTCTCGCTGGGCCAGGGGACCCTCTCGCGCCTGACGAGCGGGCCCCGCACCGAGTTTCACCCCCTCTGGTCGCGGGACGGAAGGTCGATCCTGTTCGTGCTGGACCGCCCCCCGTTCGAGATCCACCGGATCGGGGTGGGCGGTTCGGCGGAAGGCGAGCCCCTCTGGGAGGCCGAGCTCGACACGATCCCGACCGGCCTCTCCCCCGACGGGCGCCACGTCGTGTACACGCTGACCGAGCCGGACACGGGAAAGAACGTGTGGGTCGCCCCCCTCGACGGGAGCGCCCCCCCGCGGCCCCTGCGCGTGTCGCCCTACGAGGAAGACTTTGGAGCCTTCTCGCCCGACGGTCGATGGATCGCGTACCAGTCGGACGAGACCGGGCGGCCGGAGATCTACGTCGAGGCCTTCCCCGGCCCCGGGGAGCGCCACCAGATCTCGGCGGACGGGGGAGCCGAGCCCCTCTGGACCCAGGGCTCGGGGGAGATCTTCTACCGCCACGGCGAGGAGATGCGCGTGGTGCCCACCCGGACCGGCTCACGGTTTGAGTTCGAGCCGTCCCGGGCGCTGTTCACGCTGTCGTTCGACAACATGGGGAACTCCGCCCGGAACTACGACGTGACGCCGGACGGACAGCGAATCGTGGCCGTTCGCGTCCCGGACCTGGACGCCCCGCGGAGAGTCGACATCGTCACCCACTGGCTCGACGAGCTGAAGCGGTTGACACCAGAGTGAGGAGGGCCCTGGGGGCACTCGGCCGCCGACGGGGCCTCCACGCCTGGGCCGGTGGCTTGCCGGGCCTGGTCCGACTACAATGCAACAGTTCCCCCCGGAGACGTCAGACCGGCGCAGCATTCCAAGGAAGATCCCATGATCGGCCAGACGTTCTCTCACTACCGCATCACCGCCGCCATCGGGGCCGGGGGGATGGGCGAGGTCTACCGGGCGACCGACACGAACCTCGGCCGCGACGTCGCGATCAAGGTCCTGCCGCCCGAAGTTGCGCAGGATCCCGAGCGCCTCGGGCGCTTCCAGCGGGAGGCCCACCTCCTCGCATCCCTCAACCACCCGAACATCGCCGCGATCTACGGGCTCGAAGAAGCCGACGGCAAGCCCTTTCTCGCGCTCGAGCTCGTCGAGGGCGAAGAGCTCAAGGAGCGCCTCGCCCGGGGCGCCCTTCCTGTCGACGAGGCCCTCGAGATCGCGGAGCAGGTCGCCGAGGCCCTCGAGGAGGCCCACAACAAGGGCATCGTCCACCGGGACCTGAAGCCGGCAAACGTGAAGCTCACACCGGAAGGCAAGGTCAAGGTCCTCGACTTCGGCCTGGCCAAGGCGTGGAGCGGAGAGAACCCCGACGGCAGCTCGCCGTCCGCGGCCCTCTCGCAGTCGCCGACCCTCGCGCACACGGGGACGGTGGCCGGGGTGATCCTCGGGACGGCCGCTTACATGTCGCCGGAGCAGGCGCGCGGCAAGCCCGTGGACAAGCGGGCGGACCTCTGGTCCTTCGGAGTGCTGCTGTGGGAGATGCTGACGGGCCGCACGCTCTTCCCTGGCGACACGGTGACCGACGTGATCGCGGCGGTGGTGAGAGCGGAGCCCGATCTCGACGCGCTGCCGGCCGCCACACCGCAGCCGGTGCGCCGATTGCTGGCGCGGTGCCTGCGAAAGGACCCGCGCACGCGCCTCCCCGACATCGGGGCGGCGCGGCTCGAGCTGCAGGACGTGCGGGCGGGAAGAGACGCCCCGGGGGACGCCGCGGGCGGCGACCCCGGGACGGCGGCCGAGATGGAGCGCCGGGGAAGAAGGAAGGAGCGTTGGGCCTGGTCCGCCCTCGCCCTCGTCCTGGGCGGAGTGGCGGCCGCTCTCGCCCTCGCCCACCCGCAGGAGGCGCCGCCCCCGCGACCTCCCGCCGGCCGGTTCGTGATCGACGCGCCCGACGGGTGGCGCTTCCACAGCTGGGGCTGGCCGGTCCCGTCGCCCGATGGCAGCCAGATCGTGTTCCGGGCCGTTCCCGAGGGCGCCACCAACGAGAACGAGTCCACGATGCTCTGGACCCGCCCTCTCGAGGCAGAGACCGCCCGGCCGCTGACCGGAACCGAAAGGGCCGAGCATCCCTTCTGGTCTCCGGACGGCCAGTTCGTGGGCTTCTTCGCCGAGGGGGAGCTCCGCAAGCTCAGCCTCGCCAATGGGACCGTCCAGCGGATCTGCGCCGTGCCCGGGCCGGCGCTGGGGGGCGCGGACTGGAATCCGGACGGCGCCATAGTCTTCATGGCCGGCGCCCAACGCCCCGACAACCTCTACACGGTCGCGGCGGCCGGCGGGGAGCCGCAGCAGATCACGTCCGTCGCGGCCCCGGAGAGTCAAGCGTTCCTCGCCTTCCCTCAGTTCCTGCCGGGCGGACAGGATCTCACCTTTCTCGCCGGCGGCCAGGCGGACACGCCTCCGAGCGTCGACCTTGCGCCGCTCAGCGCCCCCGACGAGAGGCGACGCCTGCTCGACGGAGCCACGCGCCTCCAGCGCGCGGGCCGGTACGCGTTCTTCGTGCAGGGCACCACCCTGCTCGCCCAACCGTTCGACACAGATGAGGGGGCGTTGACCGGGGAGCCGGTCACGACCGCGTCGTCCGTGGGAGTGTGGGGCCAGAACCCGGGGGTCGGATGGTTCGGAGCCTCTCCGGGCGGGACGCTGGCCTATCTGAGCGGGCAGACCGTGAGCGGGGACGTCCAGCTCACCTGGCTCGACCGGAAGGGGGGACCCATCGGGACGCTGGGGGCGCCCGGCGCCTACGGCCAGATCGTCCTTTCGCCCGACGAGAGAAACGTGGCCCTCGAGATCCCGAGCGACGAGAGCGGCTGGGACCTCTGGGTGATGGACGTCGCGCGCGGGGTGGCGAGCCGGGTCACGGCCGGACCCGGTGACGAACGCAACCCGGTCTGGGCTCCGGACGGCCGCTCCCTGACGTTCAGCGCGCTCGAGGAGGGCAGCACGGAAGCCGATCTGCGCCGCAAGGGACTGCGAGCCAGCGACCCGGAGACGGTGCTCGTCGACACCGAGGACCAGGACTATCCCGAGATGTGGTCGCGGGACGGGCGAACGCTCCTCTTCATTCGGCAGGCGCCCGAAGACTACACCCAGCAGAGCATCTGGACTCTGTCGATCGAGGAAGGCAGCGAGCCCGAACCGCTGGAGAACTCCGGCTTCACCGTCGACGAGCCCCAGGTGTCTCCGGACGGCCGGTGGCTGGCCTACAACTCGAGGGAGTCCGGGCGCTCCGAGGTCTACGTCGAGCCCTACCACCGGGACGGCGAGCGCGTCCGCGTGTCGATCGACGGCGGCGGGCAGCCGAAGTGGCGCGGCGACGGCAAGGAGATGTTCTTCACGAGCCTCGACGGTCACTTGATGAGCGTCGCGTTTCGAGACCGGAACGACCGGGCGGAGGTCGACCTGCCGACGGAGCTGTTCGAGATTGGCGGCATCGAGGGCCCCGACTACGACGACTACGCGCCGAGCGCAGACGGCCAGCGCTTTCTGGTGAAGGTCGCGGTGGACCAGGGCCAGCGGACCCGAATGCACGTCGTCACGAACTGGCCGTCCCTGCTCGAGTGACCCTTGGGGTGGGACGATCCGCGGCTGCTCTTGAGATGCCTGGGGCGTCCCCGGACCTCGCATCCGCGCGCTGAGCCCGCCGAAGCCCCCCGCTCCGCGCCTGGGTCGGACCCGGCCGCCGTGGAAACCGGAGCATGGCCGGAGGATCACCAGACGAGCCATATGAACCAAATGCTCTATGGTGTCCAGAAATCCGTGCGTGCTAGCGTCGTTCGCGGGGGGACCGGCGGACGAAGGACCGGGAGGAAATGGCGTAGCCGTCCCGCTGACTGGTGGGCACATCGAGCTGCGACCAGATGATTGTTGATCCATACTCAAAAGAGCATGAAGGTTTTGCGCTTCTACTGGTATCGCTCTGGGAGTAACGTCAAATACATGGGTAGCCAGGGCCAGAACGGCTCCGTTATGTTCGCAAAGCGCGTCTGTCTGACGCTCTCACTTCTCTGGTTCGCGCCGGGAGCCGTGGGCACCGCCGCCGACTGGCCGCAGTTCCGGGGTCCCAACCGAGACGGCATCTCGCGGGAGACGGGCCTCCTGAGGACGTGGCCGGCGGGCGGCCCGAAGGTCCTCTGGTCGACGCCCGTGGGCCAGGGATACGCCGCTGCCGCCATCTACGACGGGAAGGTCTACTTCAACGACTACGACGAGAAGACGTCCGAGTACCTCATCCGCTGCCTGACCCTGGCTGACGGGAAGGAGCTCTGGCGCTTCAGCGAGAAGCGGCGCATCCGTCCCAACCACTCGATCACCCGCACGGTGCCCGCGACGGACGGGAAGCACGTTTTCTCGCTCGACCCCAAGGCGGTCCTGCACGCGCTCGACGCCGCCACCGGCCAGGAGGTCTGGCGCAAGAACCTGGTCCAGGAGTACGGGTCGAAGATCCCGCCCTGGTACAACGGGCAGTGCCCGCTGATCGAGGAGGACCGGGTGGTGATCGCGCCCGTCGGCACGAAGGCGCTGGTCGTCGCCCTCGACAAGGCCACCGGGAAGGAGATCTGGCGGACGCCCAATGCCGACGGCTGGATCCTGTCGCACTCGTCGCTGATGCCGGCGACGCTCGGTGGCGTCAAGCAGTACATGTTCAGCGTCCTCCAGGGCACGGTTGGCGTGAGCGCGGCCGACGGGAAGCGGCTGTGGCACTTCCCCTTCAAGTTCAACCTCTCCGTGTCGCCGTCGCCCCTGGCCATCGACTCCGAGCGCGTCTACGTGACCGGGCCCTACGATGCCGGCGGGGCGATGTTCCGGGTGAAGAAGGCCGGTGGCGGCTTCACGACCGAGCAGGTCTTCGTCCACGCGCCGGAGGAGTGGAACTCCGAGGTCCAGACCCCGATCCTCTTCGAGAACCACATGTTTGCGGTGGGGAAGAAGAAGCGGGGGCTCTTCACCTGCGTCGACCTGAACGGGAAGCAGGTCTGGGACAGCGCCGGAAAGGCCTCCTTCGAGCTCGGTTCCTTCATCCTCGCCGACGGGATGTTCCTGATCCTCGAGGGCAAGACGGGGATGCTTCGCCTGCTCGAGGCCAACACCACGGCCTACAAGGAGCTGGCCAGCGCCCAGATCCTCAGCGGCCACGACGTCTGGGGCCCGCTGGCGCTGTCCAACGGCAAGCTCGTGATCCGCGACCTCACGAAGATGGTCTGCCTCGACCTGAAGGCACGCTGACGAAGAAGAGGGGGAAGCGGCTGTGAAGTACCAACCGGCCCACACCATCGGTGGCCGGGGCTCCGCACCCGACCAGTTCGCGCGCGCGTTGCGTGGCGTGGCCCTCGACGGCGCGGGCCGCCTCTACGCCGTCGGCGACTCCGCGGTCAAGGTCTTCGATGCCGATGACGCCCTCGCCCGGCAGTGGCCCACAGACCGGCCGGGGGAGTGCGTCGCCGTCGACCGTTCGGGACGGGTGTGGGTCGGCGAGAGAGAGCAGGTCGAGATCTTCGACTCTCAGGGTGGCCTGACCGACACCTGGCGCGACCCCGGGCAGCTCGGCCTGGTGACGGCCATCGGCTTCGCCGGCAGCGACGTGTTTCTTGCCGACGCAACGGCCCGCTGGGTCCGGCGCTACGACCAGGGGGGCCGGCTCCTGAACAACATCGGCGACCGGCACCGCAAGGGCGGGTTCCACATCCCCAACGGCGTGGTCGACTTTGCCGTCGACGACGAGGGGATCCTTCACGTGGCGAACCCGGGGATGCACCGGGTCGAGCGCTACTCGCCGGACGGGACGCTCCTCGGTCGTTTCGGCCGGTTCGACGGCCGCGACCCCGAGGGTTTTCCGGGATGCTGCAACCCGACGAACCTGACGGTCGACGACCAGGGGCGAGTGATCGTCAGCGAAAAGGCGGGGCCCCGGGTCAAGGTCTACGATCCGGAGGGGCAGCTGCTGGAGGTGGTGGCCGACGACGTGTTCGATCCCACGGCCAAGAACATGGACCTGGTGGTCGATTCCCGGGGCCGCATCTTCGTGGCCGACACCGCCACGCTCGAGATCCGCGTCTTCGAGCCCACTGGATCGGAGGCGACGGCGTGAGCAAAACACACACCCGCCGGGAGGTCCTGGGTCACGCCGCGCGCGGCACCGCGCTGGCCGGCCTGGGCGGGCTCACCGGCCTTCTCTGGTTGAAGGCGAACGCGACGTTCGCCTGGTCCATCAACGCACAGCGCTGCATCAACTCCCGGCTCGGGGCGGTGGGAGTCGATGTGTGCGAGCGCTGCTCCACCGAGTGCGTGCTGGCGCTGTCGGCGGTCCGGGCGGTCAACGAGTTCAAGAGCTGCGGGCGCTGCTACGTGTGCCCGGCCTACTTCAAGATCACGAGCGCGGTGGGACCCGACGGCCTGCCCACCGAGAAGGTCTGCCCTCGGGACGCGATCAAGCGGGAAGCCATCGGCTGGATCGACCCCGACGACCCCGCCAACAACTTCTACGACTACACGATCGACGAGACGCTCTGCAACGGCTGCGGCCGCTGCGTGCTGGAGTGCAAGGAGCCGGCCGGTCTGGGCTCGATCCGCCTCGAGGTGCGCCACGACACGTGCCTCGACTGCAACCGGTGCGCGATCGCCCAGGCCTGCCCGGAGGACGCCTTCGATCGCCCCGAACCTGCCTAGGGCCGTGGCGATGCCTCGCTGCGCCAGCCTCGGGACCGTCCTCCCGCGAGTCGCGGGTCCGGGCCTGCTGCTCGTGCTGGTCCTCTTCGGTGTCTCCGGTCCCGCCGCCGCGCAGGAGCACGTCGAATACGAACGCCCGGTGGACGTGGCCCCGACCGAGGACACGATCGGCGAGGGGTACGTGACGCCGGAGGTGCAGCGCCCCCGACCCCGGGCGGCCGCCTGGCAGATCGCCGACGTCGTCCTGCTCGCCGCTGCCCTGGGCGTCGCCGCCTGGCTCGCGATATGGCGCCGGCAGCGCGGCTGGCTCGTCGCCTTGACCACGGCGTGTCTCCTCTACTTCGGCTTCTACCGCGAGGGCTGCGTCTGTCCCATTGGCTCCACCCAAAACGTCGCGGTGGCCCTCGTCGATCACACCTACGCCGTGCCCCACTATGTGATCGCCCTCTTCGTGCTGCCACTGGTGGCCGCGCTTTTCTTCGGACGCGTGTTCTGCGCGGGGGTGTGCCCCCTGGGGGCGATCCAGGAGCTGATGGTGCTGAAGCCGGTCGAGGTGCCGAGGAGGCTGGACAAGGCCCTCGGGTGGCTGAAGTGGATCTATCTCGGGACGGCCCTCTACTACGCGGTCCTCCCGGCCATCGAACGCGACTTCGTCATCTGCCGCTTCGACCCCTTCGTGGGGCTCTTCCGCTTCACCGGGGCGGCTTGGCTGCTGATGGTCGGGGGAGCTTTCCTGGTGGTGGGGATCTTCGTCGGCCGGCCCTACTGCCGCTGGCTCTGCCCCTACGGGGCGCTGCTCTCCGCCTTCTCGCGCTACGCCTGGCGGCCGTTCTCCATCACCCCCTCCCGCGAGCTCGACTGCGGCCTCTGCCAGAGCGCCTGTCCCTACGGCGCCATCGAGGAGAGGCGGGCGGTGCGCACGAGCTGCTTCGCCTGCGGTCGATGCTACCGGTCCTGCCCGGTTCACCACGCAGAGACGCCGGAGAGCGTCGTCCCGGCTGCCGAGCTCGCCGGCCGACCCCCGGAGGCGGCGCCATGACGTCCGCCATCCCAGCGATCACCCGTGGGCGGGACTGGCTCCAGCGCTCGCTCGGCTCGGCCGACGATCAGCTGAGAATCGCACGCCGCGCGGCGATCGCCTCGGGCGCGGTGGCCGTCCTTTGCACGACCGTGTTGATCGCCGACCACGCGATCGCCGTCTGGCGCGCGCCCGCCGAGAAGGCCCTGGTCGTGGAGCTCGAGGGACAGACGAAGGCCAACGCCGAGATCGCCGCCCAGCTCCACGACGAGCGCAAACAGCAGACCGACGTTTCCCTCTCCCGCGAGACCCGGGGCCGGATCCTCGCCTGGATCCTGCTCGTCGCGGGAGGGCTCTTCGTGGCGTCCGGCAAGTGGTCTATGTCGTTGCGGCCGGAGCGGTTGCCAAGTCTGGAGGAGTTGGTGGCGGTGCGGTTTGCGCCGCCGAAGC
>JAJDNV010000124.1 GCA_022340545.1 Acidobacteriota bacterium
CCCGGCGCGGGAGGGAGCCCCACCGGGCCCGGGATCGACGTCATGACGCCGGGCGACCCCCGCACAACGCCGCCCACCCCCGCCGGCGGCGGACAGCCGGGGACCCCTCCCTACGGCGGGGGCAGCGGATCGCCGACGGGACGAGGACCGTCCCCATACGGCAGAGGACAGGATTCTCGAACCGCCGTCTTCCCCAAGATCGACCAACCGGACGAGCTCACGATCGCCCAGAGACCGACCCTGGTGCTCATCCAGGAGCGGGACGACGAGGGAAGCGTTCGTGGAATCCACACCGACGGACAGCGGCGGCCGATGCCCGGCGGCGGCGGGGAGGTGAGCGGGGCCTGGGAGGACGGCCGGCTCGTCGTGGAGACGCGGCGGGACGACGGCGTCAGGTACACCGAAACGTACCAGCTCTCCGCCGACGGCGGCGAGCTGACGGTGGCCGTCCACATCATGGCCCCGCGAATGACCTCCCTGACCATCGAGAGCATGTACTTGATCACTCCGAGTCCGGTGAACTGACGTCGGACTCAGAGTCTTCCGTCTGACATCTCAGGAGAGAAAAGCTCGACTGGAGGCCCCATGAAC
This sequence comes from Acidobacteriota bacterium, assembly GCA_022340545.1. GTDB lineage: Bacteria > Acidobacteriota > Vicinamibacteria > Fen-336 > Fen-336 > JAJDNS01. Next base: position 592 of record JAJDNV010000124.1, read on the forward strand.
GACGCGACGCGCACCCGCAGACCCATCCTCGCCGGCGTCACGGCGCTGGTCAGCCTCACCCTGCCTTTCGGGGCTCCCGCCGCAGAGCCAGCTTCCTACGAGAGCGCCAAGGTCGACACCGCCCACGGCGACCGGGAGTTCCACCTCCTGTGGCCCCAGGGGGCCCCGGGGGCGCTCGGGTCGGAGCCGGTCGACCGGCCGAAGATCACGGTCTATAGGGCGCCCACCGAGACGGCCACCGGGGCCGCCGTGGTCGTGTGTCCGGGCGGCGGCTACGAGGTCCTCGCTGCCGACCACGAGGGCAAGCAGGTCGCCGAATGGCTCAACTCGCTCGGGGTTTCGGCCTTTGTTCTGCAGTACCGGCTCGGCCCCCGCTACGGTCACCCCGCCCCGCTCCGCGATGCCCAGAGGGCCCTTCGAATGGTGAGGGCGCGAGCTGCCGAATGGGGCGTCGAGCCCGGGAGGATCGGGATCCTCGGCTTCTCCGCGGGGGGTCACCTCGCCTCATCTGCGGCCACGCACTTCGACGACGGCGACGCCGAAGCCGCAGACCTCGTCGAGCGCGTGAGCTCACGCCCCGACTTCGCGGTGCTGTGCTACCCGGTGATCTCGATGCGCGCCGGCGTCGTCCACCCGGGCTCCCGCCGCAACCTCCTCGGAGAGGATCCCGATCCCCGGCTCGTGTGGAAGATGAGCTCGGAGCTGCAGGTCACCCCCCGCACCCCGCCCACGTTTCTCTTCCACACCGACGACGATCCCGTAGTCCCCGTCGAGAACTCGCTCCTCTTCTTCCAGGCCATGAAGAGGGCGGGGGTGCCCGGCGAGCTGCACGTCTTCGCCCACGGACGCCACGGCGTCGGCCTGGCCCCCGACGACCCCATCCTCTCCCAGTGGCCGCGTCTGTGCGCCCAGTGGATGGAGGGCCTGGGGCTGTTCGACCGGTAGGACGCGCCGCGTTTGCCGCGGGCGCCGGCCAGGCGGGATCTACGCCCCGGCCCGGCGGTTCATCCAGAACGGCGTGACTACGAACCAGAGGATCGTGGCCAGGAGCATCACGGTCCTCATCACGTCGTGGGCCAGCTCCCCCCGGAAGTAGAGGATGGGAGGGATCACGATCCCGGCGAGGGCCAGGGACGACGCGAGCTGCAGAACCTTTCTCATCCCACTCTCTCCCTCAAGGCGCGATGGGGACCGCGTCACCCGGCGTCTGCAGGAGACGGCTCCCGACGACGTAGACAACGGCGGCGATGAACCAGCCGGGAAGGCTGACGAAGAAGATCTCGACGCCCCCGTAGAAGACCAGTCCGGCGCAGGCCGCCAGCGTGACGAACCACGCCGCGCCCGCCGCCCAGTTGAAGCCGAGGCCCCGGTGGGCGGCGTAGCTGCTGCGGAGGCCGAACCGGTCCATGAGCCAGAAGTCCACGAAGATGACGGCCCCCATGGGCATGAGAACCAGGCCGTAGAGGGCCACGAAGTCGAGGAGCTTCATCGCGATGGCCGGGAAGAGCCCCGCGACGGTGGCGATGCCCCCGGTGATGAGCGTGACCTTGAAGCGGGAGACCCGAGGCACCATCGCCTGGAAGGCGAGGCCCGCCCGGTAGATGGTGGGATTGGCCGTCGTCCAGCCCGCGATGATGACGCAGAGGACACCGGTCAGGCCCACCGCGCTCTGGGCCAGCGGGCCGGGGAGCACATCGGTGTTGGTGGGATCGCGGTGGAGCTGGAGCGAGTAGAGCAGTGCGGCCGAGATCCAGGCCATGAAGTGACCCACGTACATGCCCGCCGCGGTGGCGAGCCCGTACCAGGACCGGCGGGCGAAGCGGAAGATCGAGAGGTCCGACATCCCGATGTGCATGGCCATGTTGCAGAACCAGGCGAAGAAGGTCACGTGCCAGAAGGTGAATTTCGTCTGCCCCGGGAGGGGGTCGCCCCCGGTCCAGATGGTCTCCTTCGCCGCGGACCAGAAGTCCCCCACGGACGTCACGCCGAGCTCGCGGGCGGCCACGAGGCCGAAGCCCAGGAAGACCAGGACCATCCAGGGGGCGGCGATGTTCGCGAAGCGGGCGACACTCTGATACCCATAGGCGGCTACGATGGAGATGAGGGTGCCGACGACGAGGACCGCGACGACCCATCCCAGGCCTCGCGGGTAGAGGTCGTTGAGACCCGGCATGTCGATGTCGAACCAGACACCCACCGCGGTGGCCGAAACAGTGACCATGGCGCCGGCCAGGAAGCAGAACATGACCCCGTTGGCGAGGTTGTAGAGGGTAACGAGCTGCCGGCCGCAGATGCGCTCGAGCTGGTAGTAGAGGGTCAGCCGCGCCCGGGTCGCAATGGGAGCGGTCAGGAGGGTCCAGCTCAAGACCGCCAGGAAGTTGCCGAGCAGCAGGCCGAAGATCAGATCGGCGGCGCTCGCCCCCCGGGCCACGAAGAGGGGACCGATCATCAGCTCGGTGCCCGCGGTGTGCTCCCCGGCGTACATCCCGATGAAGCTGCGGAAGCCCAGGAGCGACCGCCTCGGAACCGGCGCGCGTTCGAACTCCTCGCCGGGGCCGGACGAGGCCTGCTCAGCCCCACTCATGAGTCCTCCTGCCGATGCGACCCGCGGCCCGACACCTCCGCTCGGGCGCCGTCCGTCGGACGAGTGAATCGGAGTGGGCCTCGGCCGGAATGGAACAGAGACGGCCGGGCCCGCGACAACGTCGCCGGACGATAGCGTCCCGGGCCTCGCGAAGCAAGGCGCGACCTCGTTCCGCACGGGCTGGGTCGATCGGATAGGCTTACAGTGGCCTCGGGCCGCCTTCCGGCCCCGGGGAGTGCAGGAGGAGCCATGATCATCGGGGAGAGCAAGGTCGACTGGAGACGGTTCGACGCCGTCCTCTTCGACCTCGACGGCGTGCTGACCGCGACGGCGACCGTCCACTCCGCCTCCTGGAAGCAGATGTTCGACGAGTACCTCAAGGAGCGCGCCGAGCAGACGGGGACGCCGTTCGTTGAGTTCGACATCGAGGGCGACTACAAGACCTACGTGGATGGGAGGCCCCGCTACGACGGCGTCGCCACGTTTCTGAAGTCCCGGGGCATTGACCTGCCTCGGGGCGAGCCCTCCGACACGCCCGACCAGAAGACGGTCTGCGGCCTCGGGAACCGCAAGAACGACCTCATCCAGGAGGTCCTGGCCACGGATGGAGTAGAGGTCTTCGACGGCTCGGTGAGGCTCGTGCGACGCCTCGAGAAGGTGGGCGTGCGCCAGGCCATCGTCTCGTCCAGCAAGAACGCCGAGGCGGTGCTCCGGGCGGCGGGCATCATCGACTTCTTCGAGGTGCGTGTCGACGGCGTGGTGGCGGCCCGCATGAAGCTGCCCGGGAAGCCCCGACCCGACACCTTCCTGGAGGCAGCCCGGCAGCTCGGCGTGGAGCCGGTCCGGGCGGTCGTCGTCGAAGATGCGCTGGCCGGGGTGAAGGCGGGGGTGGCCGGGGACTTTGGCCTGGTGATCGGCGTCGACCGCGAGGGCGACCCGCAGGCGCTGAAGGAGGCCGGGGCCGACATCGTCGTCGACGATCTCGGGCTTCTCGTGTACGAGGGAGACTGAGGAGCAGTCCGTGCGGGAGCGCGAGCGGCCGAGGCTCCTCTACGGCGAGGAGGAGCAGCCGATCAGCCGTTAGGAACCGTCACGTGGGCGCGTCCGCCCGGCCCGCCGCTCCTCGACCATCTGCCGCAGTTCGTCCACCGGAAACGCCTCGAGGGTGTGCCCGTCACGCCCGCTGACGGTGCGCGCCTTGAGAAGCGAGTTCAGCACCGCCTCCTCCACCGCCTCGACCGTGGCGAGGAACAGCGGGCTCACGAACTCGCCGTACAGAAGCTCGACCGCGGCCGTCGGCGCGGTCTTTACGTGGGGCTCGGTGTTGCGCGTCGAGAAGGCGATCACGAAGTCGCCCGAGCCGTGGTGCATGAACGACCCGGTCCGGGCCAGGCCCATGACCGCACGCCGGGCCACGCGCTCCAGGTTGCGGGGAGACAGCGGGGCGTCCGTCGCCAGGACGATCATGCACGACCCGCCGTCGGCGGGTCCGGCCTCGGGCTCTCCGTCCCGCGACGGCGCGAGGTGCTCCCGGAACGCGTACCGTCCGAGCCTCTCTCCAACACGGATACCGTCGACGGTGAGGGTCCCCCCGAAGTTGGACTGGACGAGGACGCCGACCGTGTAGCCGCCGAGGCTCGCCGGCAGCCGGCGTGAGGCCGTGCCAATGCCGCCCTTCCACCCGAGGAGATGCGTGCCGGTGCCCGCTCCCACCGAGCCCTCCTCGACCGCCCCCGGCTTCGCGCCTTCGATGGCGTCGGTGACATCTCGGGCGGTGACCGCGCAGCGGCGGATGTCGTTCAGGTACCCGTCGTTGGTCTCACCAACGACGGCGTTGACGGAGCGGACGGCCTCGTTGCCCGGCTGGGCCAACGTCCAATCCACGACCGCCTGTACGGCCGTCCCAACACACAGCGTGTTGGTGAGGACGACCGGCGTCTCGAGGGTCCCCAGCTCCCTGATCTGCAGGAGGCCGGCGGCCTTGCCGAACGCGTTGGCCACGAAGACCGCGGCCGGGACCTTCTCCTGAAAGACGTTTCCCCCGTGCGGGACGACGGCCGTCACCCCGGTGCGGACCGACGCACCCTCGACCAGGGTCGTGTGGCCGACACGAACCCCGGCGACGTCGGTGATGGCGTTGAGGGGCCCGGGCGCGAGGATCCCGGTCGCGATCCCCAGGTCCCGGAGACGCGGCCGCTCCTCATCCTGGGCTAGCGAGGCGGGCACGGCGAGGGCCAGCCCGATGAGAGCGGCGAGCGGGTACCGGGGAAGCGGGGTGCTACGCATGACGGCCCAGAGCGTACACCCGTCCAATCGATTGGACGCCCACTTCACCCTTGACAAGTCAGACATAACGTCTTAGTTTCTCAGACGAGACGTCTGAGGAGCTTCGGTCGTCCGAAGCAGCGAGCCTGCCGGAGGATC
>JAJDNV010000162.1 GCA_022340545.1 Acidobacteriota bacterium
GGGTCGTCCCCGGGGGCGTGGCCTGGGCGGGGCTGAACGTCGTCGGGAAGATCGAGAAGTCGAACGGCAAGGACCTGAAGATCCGCATCAAGGCCTGGGACGCCACCGGGCGGGAGTGGCTCGACGAGGACTACCGGGGCAAGGCACGGTTGCTGAGCTACGCGTCCGAGACGGTGGACGGCCTCGACCCCTTCCAGAGCCTCTACAATGAGATCGCCAACGACCTCGTGAAGGCCCGCAGCAAGCGCAAGAAGAGGGACCTCGTGCGCGTCCAGGAGGTCGCCGAACTTCGCTTCGCCGCGGAGTTCGCCCCCGACACGTTCGGGCCGTACCTCGAGAGCGACCGGAAGGGGCGCTACACGGTGGCCCGCCTGCCGTCTCCCGACGATCCGATGATGCTTCGCCTCGAGCTCATCCGGGAGCGGGACGACATGTTCGTGGACACCCTCAACGAGTACTACTCGGACTTCTACGCCCGGATGGACAAGCCCTACGACGACTGGCGGGCCAACAGCTACACCGAGCAGGCGGCGTACGACGCGATCAACCAGAAGAAGTGGGCCAAGTGGATCGGAGGCGGTCTGGCGATCGTCGGCGCCATCTTCGCGCCGGGGGACCGCAGGGGGGCGGACGGGGACATCCGGGACATCGCGGTCATTGCCGGTGCCGCCGCCATCCAGAGCGGCATCAAGGACTCAGCCGACTCCAAGATCCACAAGGCGGCCCTCGAGGAGCTCGCGGAGTCGTTCGGCGCGGACGTGTCGGGACTCGTGGTCGACGTGGACGGCCGGATCGTCCAGCTCAAGGGCTCGGCGGAGGAGCAGTTCCAGCAGTGGAGGGCGCTGCTGAGGGAGATCGCGTTCGCCGACGTGGCCCTTCCCGTCGACATCAACGTGACCGCGGTGCCCGCTGCGCCGGCCGAAGTGGCGCCCGCGGCACCGGCCGAGACGGAAGCCTCGTCCTCGTCGTCCCCCGAGCCGGTGCTCGTGATGCCGATGGACACCGCGGCACCCCCGCCACCGACGGAGCCCGAGGGCGCGGACACCGGGGCGAGGCCGTCCCCAGGCCCCTGAAGAGCGTTACGCTTCACACCCGATGACCCGACCGGAGCCCGGGCTCGAGTTCCTCCCGCATCTGACCCTCCTTCGGTCCATCGGTCGCGGCGGCATGGGCGAGGTCTGGGTCGCCCGTGATGCGACCCGTGGAGAGGACGTGGTGGCGAAGATCCTCCCCGCCGACGCGCCCGAGGAGCGGGTGGCCCTGCTGCGACGCGAGGCCCGGCTCGTCCGCCAGCTGAAGCACCCGGGCATCGTCCCCGTCTACGCCTTCGAGCGAGGGCGGCACGGGAGCGCGGTCCTCCTTCGCCACATGAAGGGGGGAGACGCGGGACGCTTGCGGGGCGCCCCTCCTCTCGAGGTCGTGCGCCTGGGCCGCGAGGTGGCCGAGGCGCTGGCTCATCTCCACGACCTCGGGGTCGTGCATCGCGACGTCAAGCCCACGAACGTCCTGCTCGACGAAGCCGGGCGCGCCCACATCGCCGACTTCGGGATCGCCGCCGTGGCCGCGCCGATCGACGACGAGCGTCTGATGCTCCACGGCGGAGGCTCCCGGGCGAGCATGAGCCCCCAGCAGAGGGCGGGGGAGGCAGCCACGCCGGCGGACGACGTCTATGCCCTCGGCGCGCTCCTGTACGAGCTCATCTCTGGTCGCCCGCCCTTCTCCGCGGACGCGACGGACGACGAGGTCGGCACGGAGCCGCCGCCGCTGGAGCCGCTCCACTCCATACCGCCACGCTTGCACTCGCTGATCGCGTCGATGCTCGCCAGGGACCCCGTCGAGCGACCACGCGACATGCGTGTGGTCGAGGAGGTGCTGCGAGCGATCGATACCGAGCTCTCCGAGCCGCAGGGAGCGGCTTCGCCAGTGGCCGAAGTGCGCGACCCACACCCCCGTGTCCCCGACGCCCGCGTCGTCGCCCCACCCGTGGGTCCGGCCGCCTCCGACGTTCGCCTCCATCCACCGCCGCGTGTGCCCGACGTCGGCCCGGCTCCGCCGGTCCGCTCGGCCACCCCGGCGGCTGGCGGCGAACCGTCGCGGGCGCAGTCCTGGCCCCAGGCTGTGCTGCTCGGCAGCCTCGCCTTCGCGGCGGTTTTCGTGGTGCTTGTTCTTCCCCGCTTCGCGAAGACGCCGGCCGCCTCCACCCCGTCGACCCGCGAAGCTCGCGAGGCGCCTGGACCGGACGCCGCGACCCCGGACGCGGCGCCGTCGGGGTTTCCTCTCGAAGCTCCCGCGGCTGCGGCCGCGCCTCCGCCCCTTCCGTCCGAGGCCACGCCGCCCCCGCGCGAAGCGCTCCCCACGCCCGCGGAGCCGCCTCGCCCGTCGCGGAAGGCCCGCCCGCGCGAGGCCCCGGCCGGCGACGCCGCGGCCGAAGATGTGGCTCGTCGCGCGATGGAGTTTGGGGCGGCGATGTCGGAGGCCCAGGCCGCCCTGGCCCGGGGGGACTGGGCGGCGGCCCGGCAGGGGATCACCCGCGCGGCGGCCCTCGCGCCGGGCTCGCCAGCCGTGGCCGACGCACGGCGTCGCATCGAGGAGGGTGAGCGCACCGCCGCGCTGGCCCGGCAGCGCGAGGCCGCGCGCGCCATGGAGGCGAAGGAGGACTGGCGCCGGGCCCTCGCGGAGTACGAGGCGGCGCTGAAGCTCGACCCAGCCGTCGCCTTCGCCCTGGAGGGACGGAGACGCACCGCGTCGCGCGCCTCGCTCGCCGAGAGGCTCGACTATCACATCGCCCACCCGCTCCGCCTGGCGACCGACGCGGTCGCGGCGGAGGCCGAGCGGCTGCTCCAGCAGGCCCGTGAGATCGAAGCCCCCGGTCCGCGTCACCGCCGGCAGGTGGCCTCCCTTGAGCAGGCCCTCGCCCGGGTCCGCACACCCGTCCCCGTCGTGCTCGAGTCCGACGAGAAGACCGATGTCGTGGTACACAAGGTGGGTCGTCTGGGCACGTTCGCGCGGAAAGTCCTCGAGCTGCGCCCGGGCACCTACACCGTCGTCGGCACGCGGAGCGGCTTCCGCGACGTGCGGCGCCAGCTGGTGGTCGAGCCGAACGGCCCCCCGCCGCCGCTCGTCGTGCGCTGCGAGGAGGAGATCTGAGCCTCAGCCTCCACGTCGAGGATGGCGGACGGACGGAGCAACTCGGCGAGGCAGATTTCCCGATCGCCCTCGGGGGTCCCGAGTCGGCGCTGGAGGTCCCCGGCGCCGCCGCGCCTCTCGCCTGGCTTGGTCTCGCCGAGGGCGAGGTCTTCGTCCAACCCGCTCCCGGTGCGGCGTTGCTCTGCAACGGCGTGCGGCTGGCCGCGTCGCACTGGCTCCGCGACGGCGACGTCCTGGGCCTCGGCCCGATCCGGCTCGAGACGACGCTGCGCTCCGACGGGGTGCATCTTCGGGTCGAGCGCCTTGGCGATCTCAATCCCACCGTGCCGCCGGTCGTGCTCGTGCCCCCGCCGCGCGCAGACCCGCAGCCCCCGAGGGAGGCTTCGCCCGGGCCGACGATCACCCCGATCAGCTTCAGCCCCGGCCGGGTCGACGAGGGGCCGTCGGGCGACCTGCGCCGCCGGGCCTCGCGGGGTCTCGTCTGGGCACTGGTGGTGGCGGCGGCGCTGCTGGTGGCCTTCATCGCAACCGCCCGCTCGCTCGAGGTGACGATCACGCCGGAGCCCGACCGGGTTGCGCTCCGCGGATTCCCTCCCGCGGTGCCCCTCGGCTCGCGCTACCTGGCCCGGCCCGGCTTCTACACCCTGGTGGCGGAGAAGGAAGGCTACCACCGACTCGAGGTCGAGATCGAGATCACCAGCTCGGCGCGACAGACCCTGGACTACACGCTCGAGCGTCTGCCCGGTCGCCTCATCGTGGACACGGGAGACGTCGAAGGTGCGGACGTCGCGGTGGACGGGAGGCCTGTCGGCACGACCCCCTTCGCGGCGGTGTCCGTCCCCGCCGGGGACCATGAGATCGTGGTCCAGGCCGAGGGCTACGTCGAGTTCCGCACGAGCCTCGAGATCGAAGGCCGGGGAGCCGAGCAGCGTCTGGAGGTCGAGCTTCTCGCGAACAGCGCCCCGGTGACGTTCGAGACCGTTCCCCCGGGGGCGACGGTGCGCGTGGACGGGCGACGGCTGGGCAGGACACCGCTCACGACCGCGGTGAGCGCAGGGCGCCGCGAGGTGGCGTTCTCGATGGAGGCCTTCAAGCCGGCCACACGCCAGTTCACGGTCGTCGCCGGGAGACCAGTGACCGTCCCGACGGTGCGCCTCGTTCCCGCCGACGCCGTCCTCGTCGTGGCGAGCGAACCCCCGGGCGCCGCCGTCACCGTGGACGGTCAGTGGCGGGGGGAGACGCCGATCGAGGTGATCGTCGCGCCCCGCCGCTCGCACGACGTGCGCGTGACGAAGGCCGGGCACGAAGAGGCCGTGCTCGCGGTGGAGATTGCCCCGGGGGAGCGCCGCGAGGAGAGCCTTCGCCTCGAGCCGCAGCTCGGGGAGGTGAAGGTGCAGGCGCGCCCGCCGGACGCCGAGCTTCTCGTCGACGGCAAGTCGCGCGGTGCGGCCAATCAGACCCTGAGCCTCATCGCGCTCCCTCACGAGATCGAGATCCGGAAGGAGGGCTACCTGGCGCACAAGCAGACGGTGACCCCCCGGCCCGGGTTTCCCGAGGCGGTCGAGGTCGTGCTCACGAGCGAGGAGCAGGCCCGCCGGGAGGCGATGCCGGCCCGGTTCACGACCGCCGCCGGTCAGCAGATGGTCCTCGTTGAGGGGATGCAGATCCTTATGGGCGCCTCGCGCCGCGAGCCGGGGCGCCGCGCCAACGAGCCGCTTCGGGACGTCGAGCTCGTGCGTCCTTTCTATATGTCGACGACGGAGGTCTCGAACGCCCAGTTCCGCCGGTTTGCGCCCGCCCACGACTCCGGACGCGCCGGCACCCAGAGCCTGAACGTCGACTCCTACCCCGTGGTACGAGTGAGCTGGGAGCAGGCCGCCGCCTACTGCAACTGGCTCAGCCAGAAGGACGGCTTGCCGGCCGCCTACGAATCCCGGGGAGGTGCCCTCGTCGCCCGGGTGCCGCTCACAACCGGCTACCGGCTCCCGACCGAGGCGGAGTGGGAACGGGTGGCCCGCTACCCCGACGGCCAGGGACCGTTGCGCTACCCCTGGGGTCGTGCCTTCCCCATCCCCCCGGGGGCCGGCAACTACGGCGACGAGTCCTCCGGGGAGCTGCTTCAACGCACGCTGCCCGACTACGATGACGGCTACGTGGCGACCGCTCCTGTCGACGGGCTGGCCGCGAACGCGCTCGGGTTCTTCAACCTCGGAGGCAATGTCGCCGAGTGGATGCACGACTTCTACGCCATCACCCCTTCGACACCGGGGCAGCTCGTGCGCGACCCGACCGGCCCCGCCGAAGGCGAGTACCATGTGATCAGGGGGGCAAGCTGGATGGACGCCACCGTCACCGAGCTCCGACTGAGCTACCGCGACTACGGAAAGGACCCGCGCCCGGACCTGGGCTTCCGCCTCGCGCGGTACGCGGAGTAATGACGGCCCTGGATCGGCGGAACTGGCGTCCGATCCAGGGCGAGAATGAGAATGAACACCTTCGCTCGTAGTCTGGCACTGAC
>JAJDNV010000164.1 GCA_022340545.1 Acidobacteriota bacterium
CGCTGACCGTGCCCGAAGCCCGGCTCGCCGCGGCGCCGCGTGCGTTGATGGGCACGCTCGCCCTGGAGTCGCTCGAGGTCGTGGCGCCGACGCTCAGGCTGGCCCCGGGGGAGTCGGATGAGCCCATGGATCCGGCGGCGACGGCGCTGGCTCCGCTGGAAATCGAGGCGGTCGCGGTGCGAGGCGGCCGCGTGCTCTGGAGCGATCCCCCGAATGGCGAGCTCGAGGTCGAGGAGGTCACGGTGGGCGGCGCGATCGGCCGCGACGCCCTGACGATCGACGCTCATCGCGCGACGTGGCGGGGCGAGACGACGATAGTGGCCGGACCGACCCACGCCCGCCTCGAAGTCGGGCGCGAGCTCGACGTCGTCCTGGAGGCCCTGGAGCTCCGGTTCGGGGCCTCCAGGCTCAGCGCCCGAGGCCCGTTGGCCCGACGGGGCGTGCCGGCCCTCGAGATCGAGCTGGACGCAGAGGTCGATCTGACGGATGCCGGCCCTGCGCTCGATCTGCCGGAGCTCTCGGGGGCACTCGACGTCAGCGGCCGCGTGGAGGGTCCGGTCGAGGACCTCGGCGTGACGCTCGATGCGCGGGGCGCGGCGCAGTGGGGCGCCTGGCCGGTCGACGGACTGAGCGTGCGTCTCGAGGCACGACCCGGCTCCCGGCGGGTGGAGGCGCGCTTCGATGGCAGCGTCCTCGGGGGCCGGCTGGAGGGTGAGGCGCGACTCGACGGCGAGGCGACGCGGGGGCGTCTCCACGCGAGGAGCCTGGATCTGAACCGGCTGCCGGCCGCGATGAGGCCGCCGGTCCACGTGACCGGCGCGACGGTCGAGCTTTCGTGGGAGGGGCCGCGTGGCGGTCCGCTCCAGATCGACATGGTCGCGCGGGGCCGGGGCCGGCTCGAAGACGCGACCGGCCGCCTGGAGGCGCGGGCCCGGGGCACTGTGCGACCGCAAGACGGCGTCGCCGACCTCGAGTGGTCGGGGCGTCTGCGCGGCGAGGCCTCGACCCCGGTGCCCCTCGACCTTCGGCTCGACACACTGGGCCGGCTACACGGCGCCTGGCCCCCCGAGGTCACCGGACGCCTCTCCGGGATCCTGGGCCCGGAGGGGAACGCGGGGGGGAAAGACACGGCGCTCACAGGTCGCTTCCGGGCGCGCGGCACGGAGCTTCGAGCCAGCCTCGCCGCGCACGGGCCGCTGGACCTCACTGGTGAGCTTGAGCTGGAGGGAGAACGGATCCGCGAGCTCTCCCTCGATGCGGAGCAGATCGACCTGGCCGGGCTCCGTCCGGGGGCCTCGGGCCGCGCGCGGCTCGAGGTGCGCGCTTCGGGTCGGGTAGGAAGCCCGGATCTCTCCGCACACCTCTCGGCCGTCGACCTGGCGTGGAAAGGCGCCGCTCTGGGCCGGCTCGAGGTCGGGGCGGAGGGGACGACCGATCGCGTCGATCTGCGAGCGGCGCTCCCGGATCTCTCGATCGGAGCCGAGGGCGAGCTCTGGTTGAGGAAGGAGATGCACCTGCGCGGCCAGGTGGAGCTCCACGAGACGCCCCTGGCTCCTCTGAGCTCGCTTCTGGGGATCGCGGAGCCACCCGTTGGCCAGCTGAGCGCGACGCTCGGGTTCGACGCCCCGCTGGCCCGGCCCGCCGAGGCCGAGGCGACGCTCGATGTGGAGAATCTCCAGGCCGTGTACCGTGACCGCGCATTGAGGGCGCAGCCTTTCCGCGCAGAATTGCGCGGCGGGCGCGTCACCCTGCGGGATGTCCGGGTTGAAGGCGCGGGAGTGTCCCTCGACCTCACCGCCAGCGCCGGCCTCGGGGGTGACGAGGCGGTGGAGCTTCGCGCGTGGCTCGATGCGGATCTGGGAGTCCTCCCTGTGCCGGCGGGATGGTCGGTGGGCGGGACCCTGAGTGGCGCCGTCGGCCTCACGGGCACCCGGGCTCGTCCTGCCCTCGAGGGCGCCCTGCACGCCGCGGACGTCGCGGTGCGTGGACCGTCGGTTCCGGAGATCGACGTCGACGACGCCGAGGTCTACATGGAGGAGAGGGGACTCCGGATCCCGCCCTTCGTCGCTCGAGTCGGGAGCGGCCGTGCGACCTTGGAGGGTGACATCCCGTATGCGGCGGCACTGCCGGCCCTGCGGGGTGGAGGCCTCTCCGAGTCCGACCGGGCCCGGCTCTCCGCCTCCTGGGAGAACGTGGCCCTCGGTCCGTTCGAGGAGGGCCTCGCCGGCGAGCTGACGATCGCGGGTGGGCTCGCCTCGCTCGACGAGCCAGAGGCCGAGCTGCGACTCCCCGCTCGCCGCCTTGTCTTCGAAGGGCTGACGCTCGAGGTCCAGCCCGCCACGCTCCTCCTCGCGGGTGGGCGGTTGTCGACGGAGGGCCTGACCGTGCGGTCCGCGCGCGGCGACCTCGTGGTGACCGGCGGTGCCGACCTCGTCCGACAGACACTCGACCTGAGGGCCAGAGGTGCGCTCGCCCTGGGCCTGCTGTCGCCCCTGCTGAAAGAGGCCTCCATCGGAGGGTCGGCGGATGTGGATCTCGCCGTGAGCGGGCCTCTCGGCGCGCCGGTTCCCGCCGGATCCGTGACCGTGGAGGGCGCGTCGGTCAGGATGCGTTCTCTTCCGCAGGCCGTCACCCAGATCCATGGTCGCGTCGACGTCCAGGGTCTCACCGCGGCACTCGATGCCTCCGGCGATCTCGGCGGTGGGACCCTGCGCCTCGAGGGCGAGGCCCAGGCGGCGGGACCGGGGCTCGGGGATCTCTGGCTCCAGCTCACCGGCCGTGACGTCGCGCTCCGGTACCCGCCGGGGCTCCGCTCGCGCCTCGACGTCGACCTCACGCTCGCGGGTCGCCCCGGCGACCTCGTGCTCGCCGGCGGTGTCGCGGTGAAGGGAGGTGTGTTCGAGCTCGACACCGTAGTCCGGGAGACGCTCCGGGCGCCGGCGCCGATCGCTCCCGGGTCGGAGAACCTGCGGGACGTGGCCCTCGACGTCACCGTTGACCTCGTCCGTCCGGTCGCGGTCCAGAGCAGCTTCGGGCGCCTGGAGGCCACGGGCCGCGTCACCGCCCGCGGCGATCTCCTGGAGCCCGCGCCTTTCGGGCGGCTCGACGTGCACCGCGGAGGTCGATTCGATCTGCAGGGCCGCGACCTGACGGTCACCGGAGGTGCGATCGCCTACGCCGGCTCCTGGGACGCAGAGCTGTCTTTGTCCGGGGAGACGGTGGTGCCCAACGTCGAGTTCAACGACCGCTCCACCCGCGACGTCCGCGTGCACGCCTCGCTGCAGGGTTCCGTCGAGCAGCCGAGCGTCGCCCTGTCCTCGGACCCGCCGCTGTCCCGGCAGGAGATCGTCAGCGCCATCGCCACCGGTCGGCTGGAGAGCTCGTTCGTCGATTCGAGCGCCTGGCTCCTCGGCGGTCAGGCGGCGACATTGGTGTCCGGGCAGCTCACGCGCCGGGTGGCCCAGACCTTCGGCCTGGACGAGATCACGGTGCGCCCGGACCTGATCGCGCGCGAGACCGACCCCTCCGCGCGCTTCACCTTCGGCAAGCGGATCGGACGGCCCCTCGCCCTGGTGTACTCCGCCGGGCTCGGCGGGCCGGAGAGCCGGTTCGCCGAGATGCGGGTCTTCCCTGGCGGCAACGTCCAGCTGCGGGCCCAACGCCGGGACATCGGCACCCACGAGCTGGGCCTCGGTCAGCGCTTCGAGTTCGGGGGTGGGGCCCCCGGCGACCCCGGCGAGGAGGCCGGCGTTCGCCTGGACGAGGTGCGCTTCGAAGGCGCGGCGCTCGAGGATGTGCTGCGCCGCTCGGTGCGCCTCTCGACGGGAAAGCCGGTGCCGGACTGGCGCGTCCAGCAGGAGGCTGAACGCCTTCGGGCGCGACTGCGCGGGCGGGGCTACCTGGACGCGGAGGTCTCGGCGAGGGTTGAAGGCCCGGCCGCCATCTTCACGGTGGACAGGGGCCTTCTCTACACCTGGCGCGTCGAGGGGATGACCGAGCCCCCGAGCCTGGATGGCGTCTTCGCGCGGGCGCTCTTCGAGGCGGACGCCGTGGACCTGGGCCGCGCCCGGCTGCTGGGGGTCCTGGATGAGCGGGGGTACCTCCGGGCCCGGGTCGAGACGTCCACCGAGGACCAGGGCGGGCGGCGCGAGATCGTGTTCAGGGTCGAGCCGGGCCCGCGCTTCGACCCGGTGCAGGTGCGTTTCCCGGGGGCGAAGACGCTGCCGCGGAGCGCGCTCCTCGCGGCAGCAGGGGGGGCGAGCGGCCTGCTCGAGCGGCCGGACGTCGCCGTCCGCGGGCTGCAGGAGGCCTACCGGGCCCGGCACTTCCTCAGCGCCCGCATTGACGCCCCCCGCGTGGACCGGCAGGGGAGTGCGCTCAGCCTCACCGTGCCGATCGAGGAGGGTCCCCCCGCTCGCCTGCTCTGGGTCCGCCCGGAAGGAAGCTCGCTTCCGGAAGGCGATCTGAGCGATGCGCTGAGCCTTCCGACCGTTGGCCCATTCTCCACCGCGACGGTGACGGAGGCCGTGACCCGGGTGCGGAATCTGTACCTCTCCCGCGGCTACACCGAGGTTCGGATCCGGCCCGAGCTGGTCAGCGAGGGGAGCGACGTCGGCCTCGTGCTCCGCGTCCGCGAGGGCGAGCGGCGCGTCATCGAGAGCATCGCCGTGTCCGGGAACACGCGCACGCGGGAGTGGCTGGTCCGTCGCGCACTGGACCTCGAGGCGGGGGAGCCCCTCGACCCG
Organism: Acidobacteriota bacterium; assembly: GCA_022340545.1. Classification (GTDB taxonomy): domain Bacteria; phylum Acidobacteriota; class Vicinamibacteria; order Fen-336; family Fen-336; genus JAJDNS01. Next base: position 4,746 of record JAJDNV010000164.1, read on the forward strand.
CGACGCCTGGGGGAGGCCGAGCGTCGGCTGCTGCAGCTGGGCACGTTCTCACGCTCCGCCATCGTGCCCGACGCCCAGAACCCGGCTGCGCTCGGGGTCGAGGTTCGAGAGGCCGCCAACCTGAGCGTGGCCTACGATGCACGCTGGGACGACGACGCCGGATGGAGCGGGCTGGTCGACGGCGTCGCCAGCAACCTCTTCGGGCTCGGCGTCGGACTGGGTGGGCAGGTGCGGTACGGACGAGACATCCGCGAGCTTCGGGGCTCGCTTCGCCTGCCCGGGGCCCTCACCGCGGGCGACGTGACGGGCTCGGTGTTCCGCACCGAGGAGGACATCGCGGCCGAAGACGTGGAGATCCAGAGGAGGCAGACCGGCTTCCAGATCCAGCACTCGGTCGGCCGACCCTCGCACCTCCAGATGCTGCTGGGCTATCGCTTCCGGCGAAACCTGACGATCGCGCCGACCCTGCCCGAGATCCCGATCGACATCGCCGGTCTGGACGTCTCGCTCCTGCGCACCACCCAGGACGACCTGCTCAATGCGACGCGCGGTTCGTTCTGGAGCCTCAACGTGAACTTCGCGCCGTCCTGGCTCGGCTCCGATGCGCCCCTGGTGAAAGGCTACGCCCAGACCGTGCTCAACCGCTCCTTCCGCGAGGGCGGCTTCACCTGGGCGCAGAGCTACCGGGTGGGCCTGGCCTGGGGGCTGGACGGCGAGCCGGTCGTCGTCAACGAGAGGTTCCGGGCCGGAGGCGCCAGCAGCCTGCGCGGGTTTGCCACCAACGAGGTGGGGCCGAGGGGATTCTTCGGGGAGCCGGTTGGTGGCGAGGCGGTCGTGATCATGAACCAGGAGCTGCGCTACCACCACCGCTCGGGCCTCGGCCTGGTGGGGTTCTACGACGTCGGCAACGTCTTCCCGACCGTGGACTCGATGCGACTCGACTTTCGGCACACGCTGGGCGCCGGGCTGCGCTGGGCTTCACCGATCGGGCTCTTGCGTGTGGACCTCGGCATCCCTCTGGACCCCGAGCCGGACGAGAAGCGCTATCGGGTGCTCTTCGGGCTCGGCCAGGCCTTCTGAGGCGGGCTACCGCAGGCTCCCCAGCAGGACCTTGAGAGCCGGCGCCTCCGGCGCCTCGGGCTTCAGCTTGAGGAACGCCTGGTAGTCGTCCGCCATGCGGGCGACCTGCTTGTTTCGCTGGTAGGCCTGGCCCCGCCAGTAGTAGGCATAGGCCAGGTCGTTCTTCGCCGCGAGAGCGGCCGACATGCGGGCGATCGCCTCGTCGAGCTTCTCCTGCTTGACGAGGGCCTCACCCAGGGCGGCCACCGCCACCGGCTGCACCGGTTCGGCCTCGAGTGCGGCCTTCGCCTCGGTCGCCGCTTCCGCGTACCGACCCAGGCGGACGAGGGTCGCGGCGAGGTAGGTCCGGGCCTCGGTGGCCTCGAGGGCCGCCCGGAAGACGGGCTCGGCCTCGGCATAATGTCCCTCGTTGAAGAGGGCGATCCCCTGTTTCACGTCCTGGGCCACCGCGGAGCCCCCGGCGATGGTCAACACACTCAGCAGCCACGCGAGACGGTTCATGCGTTCAACCTCCTCTACAGACACTGTAGCCGCTCTCGACTCGTCTTCGGAAGACCCGGGGCCGGAGGTGATGGACGATCCGGATCGGGTGCTTCAGATCCAGCCGCGACGCCGGAACCAGGCGATCATCCCACCGGCGATGACGACGCTGATCAGCCAGAAGAGCGGGTACGCCCAGGGCCAGTCGAGCTCCGGGAAGTGGTGAAAGTTCATCCCGTAGACGCCGGCCAGGAAGGTCAGGGGGATGAAGATGGTGCCCATGATGGTGAGCACCTTCATGATCTCGTTCATGCGGTTGCTGATGGCGCTCATGTAGGTCTCGGCGAGTCCGGTCGCCACCTCGCGATAGGTCTCCACGATGTCGATGATCTGGACCGCGTGGTCGTAGACATCCCGGATGTAGGTGCGGGTGATCTCGGAGAAGCACTCGTGAGGCTCGCGCTGCATCTTCTGGAGCACCTCACGCATGGGCCACATCGCGCGGCGCATGAGGAGCAGCTCACGCTTGATGCGGTGGATCTGCTGGATCGTGTCCGGGCCTGACCGCTCCAGGACGAGGTCCTCGAGCTCCTCGAGCCGGTCGCCGAACTGCTCGAGGATCGGAAAGGCCTCGTCGACGATCGCGTCGAGGAGGGAGTAGGCGAGGAAGCTCGCGTCGGTGCGCCGCAGCTGGGATCCCGCCGTCCGGATCCGCTGGCGAATCGGATTCCAGACGTCACCCGGCGTCTCCTGGAAGGTCAGGACGGTCCGGTGGCCGACGAAGACGCTGATCTGCTCGGTGTGGAGAGAACCGTTGCTCAGCCTCATGTCCCGGACGATGACGAAGAGGCGGGCCTGGTACGCGTCGTCTTCCTCGTAGGGCTGGACCTTCGGCCGCTGGGGCACGTGGAGGACGTCCTCGATCGCCAGCGGGTGCAGGCGGTACTTCTCGGCGAGGGCCCGGATGACCGCGAGATCCGAGAGCCCGTCGACGTTGATCCAGCGGACGGCCGACCAGTCGGGCCGGTGCCGGGCGACGAAGTCGGCGAGGTCGTCCACCTCTTCGAACTGCACCCTCTCCGGCGAGTAGTCGATGCTGGTGATGCGGGCCGCACCCGGCGTGCTGGGGAGCGCGGACAGGTCCTGAGGGGCGAGTCCGGGGGCCGACCCCGGCTTTGCTCTCTTGAAGCGGCGGGGCAGCCGCAGCCCCGTGCCTCGCCACCTCGGCTTGCGCGTCCTCGCCGACTGGGCGCCCGGGCCCTCGCCGGTTTGGCCGGCCGGATCCACGACCGCGGGAGTGTCCTCGTCGTCCATCGGGCGGTCCATCCTGCCGCACGGCCATGATACGCCAGCACTCGCCGAGGGTCCCGACGATGGCGGCCCTCATCGCCTCGTCGCGTCAGGCCTCGGGCGCGGACCAGTTCCGCCGCTCGACGAAGGTCCGTGGCTCGAGCGGACGGCCACGGGGATACCGGCGCGCCTCGAGCCGGGACGTCCACAGCAGGAGCGGCCCCACCAGGCTCTGGGCGAGCCACGACAGGCCCCCCAGCTCACGCCGGACCTCGAGCCGCAGAGCGCGGATCTGCGCGCTCACCTCCCGGTTGGCGCGACGAAGGTACCGCTCCATCGCCCAGAGGGAGGCCACGTAGGCGGTACGGAGCTGGCCCGCGGTTCTCGCCACCCGGGCCCGCACGCGCGGGTCGTCATCGTTCCGATACCGCCGCCAGCCCTGCAGCATGGTCCGCGCCATGCGGTAGAGGCTGGGGCCGTTCCTCTCGTAGTCACGGCGGAAGGCCTCGTCCAGGAGCACCTTGGACGCGTCGCGGGACAGGGCGGGGTGACGGAAGTTGAGCTTGTACTGCCCGTGGATGTCGGCCAGGTCCACGTCGTCCAGGAGCCGGCCCTGCTCGGCCATCTCCCGGTGGAGCGGCGTGCCCGGTACCGGGGTGTAGAGCATGAACTGGTGGCAGTCCACGTCGTGCGCGACCGCCTCCCCGATCTCGTCCTCGATGTTCTCGGGAGTGTGGTGCTCCAAGCCGATGATGGTGGAGCCGAGCACGTGGATTCCGTGCTCCTGGAGCTCTCCCGTCAACGCCCGTATGTCGGCGCCCCGCAGCTTCCCGTAGTTGCTGCGGGACGACTCGAGCCCAAGCCACACCCAGTTGACTCCCAGCTCCACGAGCTCCCGCATCTCGTACTTCGCGAGTGCGTTGGCCGAGGAGAAGACGTAGAGCGCCCAGGACTTGCCGTGAGCCTTCATCAGATCGAGCAGCTCGAGCGCTCGCCTCCGCTGGAGGAGGAAGTTCTCGTCCATGATGAAGAAGGACGTGACGCCGAGAGCGGCTTCCGAGCGGCACATGATCTCGAACAGCTCGGCGCCGGTCTCGAAGAAGTTGACGACACTTCCCTTGCCACCGAAGAAGGCGGACGTCGTGCAGAAGTTGCAGCCCATGGGACAGCCGACGGACGGGATGATCGTCGCCGAGGCGTCGCCGCCCCCGCGGGGAGAGGGCAGCCCCATCACCCGGAAGGAGAAGGAGGACGGGATCGGCGGGTGGTGGACCGGCCGGTCCGCCGGCTCCCCCAGGAACTTGCGAAACCAGCGGACACCCTCACCCTTCACGACGACGTCGGCGTCGACCATCGTCTCGATCCCGGGAATGGCCGCCACGTGGCCGCCGACCACGATCCGGGAGTCCGGCGAATGCTCGCGCACCAGACGGCACATCTCGCGGACCTTCCCCACGTTCACGATGATCGAGGAGATGCCCACCACGTCGTACTGGTGACTCGTGAGCTCACGCACGAAACGCTCGCGGGTCGGGAAGTCCAGCAGCGTCGAGGGCGCGCCGATGTTGTGCTGGATCAGCATCAGGCCCCAGGAGCGATGGAACATCCTCAGCGAGAACGGCCCCTGCTCGCGGGTGACCTGGTTCTGGTACAGCTCCATCGGGTTGATGGCACGGCTCCCGTACTCGTCGTCACGCGAGTAGGGCCCGAAGACGCTCGTGAGGAGGACCCTCGCCCTCGGGCCCAGCGGGTGGACGGCGGAACCCTCCGGAGCATCGGTGGGGGCGCGAGGAGGGGACGCCTGCGTGCTCATGAAATCGAATCCGGCCGCACCCTAGCACTCCCGGCGGGCCTCGCCGCGTCACAGTTCTGCAATACCTGCCTCATGCGCGCCGGGTTGGGGGTGATTGGACAGGCGTTCGGCCATCGCACCAACGCCTGGCCCACGGCGGCTCGCGCTCGTCGCGGCTGCGCTGTCGATTAAACAGCGGTTGTCCTATTCACAACACGAGAACGTTGTTCTGGCCGTAACGGACCACTCCTAAGTATTTGATTCAATGAAGCGAAAGGCGATGGCATCAGCACTGCACTCACTTGGGTCGAGCGGGCCCCCGAACCGGGCACCTCGGGAGGAACGGGGCTGGACTACGCCGAGCGGTTGCTGGCGGCGGCGGGTCCCGCCGCGCGCGCGCGCGGCCCGCAGCACTTCCACTGACCGGCGGCGGTCGCCGGGACGACTGCCGCGTCGGCGGGGGCAGCGGTTGCGCGCCTCACTCGCGCAGTCCCAGCCGCCGTGCGAGATGGTACAGGTTGCTGCGGTGGAGCCCCAGCTCGCGCCCGGCTGCGGCCCAGCTCCCACCGTGGCGCTCGAGGGCGTCGGCCACGAGTCGCCGCTCGTACTCGCGCACCCGCTCGCGCAGAGGGCGTGGCAGGGTCCCCGGAGGCTCGGGGGCGGCGGAGAGCTCGTCCGTGCCCTGCACTCGCTCCGGTGCGGTCCCGAGGTCGATGTGCGCGACGTCCACGGACACCGGCTCACCCGCCTCCCGCCCGCGAGACGCTCGTAGCACCCCCCGACCGATCAGGTTCTCGATCTCGCGGACGTTGCCCGGCCAGTCGGCCGTCGCGAGCCGGCTCCGGAGTGCCTCGGACAGACGCACTGGCCCGAGCCCCAGGCGGCGCCGGGCAGTGTCGGCGAAGTGCGCCGCGAGGAGCGGGACGTCCTCGCGGCGCTCCCGCAAGGGCGGAACGCGCAGCGGGAACACGGCCAGGCGGTGATAGAGGTCGGCCCGGAAGCGGCCCCGCCCGACCTCGCGCTCGAGGTCCCGGTTTGTGGCGGCGATGACGCGCACGTCCACGCGATGCGGGAGGTCCGATCCCACGCGTTGGATCTCACCGCTCTCCAGCGCACGGAGCAGCTTCGGCTGCAGTGACAGGGGCAGTTCCCCAATCTCGTCGAGGAACAGCGTCCCGCCGTCGGCCACCTCGAACTTGCCCGCGCGCTCGTGCAGCGCCCCGGTGAAGGCCCCGGCCACGTGACCGAAGAGCTCGCTCTCGGCGATGGCCTCGGGAAGCGCCGCGCAGTTCACGTGGATGAGCGCCTCGTCGTGGCGGGGCGAGAGGTCGTGGACCTGGTGGGCGACGCGCTCCTTTCCGACTCCGGTCTCGCCGGTGATCAGGACGTTCAGGTCGGATCGCGCCACCATCGCGACGTCGTCGAGCAGCCGTCTCAGCGCCGGGCTCGCGCCGATCATGTCGCCGCTGGTCTCGATCGCGTGGCGGTGCAGCTCGCGGGCGACGCGACCTCGGTGCTCAACCCGGCGCTCGAGCGCCTCGATGAGAGAGGTCGTGCGCATCGCGGCGCCGGCGAGCGCGCCGAGCGTCGCGAGGAAACGCATGTCCAGGTGGTCGAACGCGTGCGGCTCCAGGGCGTCGGCCGTCAGCGCGCCGACGACCTCGCCGCCTTCGGTGAGCGCACAGCCGAGACAGGCGTGGATGTGCTCGAGGGCATGAGGGTCCTCCTCGAGCAGCCCGTCGAAGGGGTCGGCCAGCGGGCTGTCGGGCGGGAACCGCACCGGCTCGGTCGAGCGAAGGATCACGTCGAGCCGCGGGTGCTCGTGCCGGTTGTACCGCCGGTCGAGCGCGGCAGGGACGAGGCCGTGCGCCGCCACGGCGACGAGCCCTTCTTCCTCGAGCCGCAGCAGGCACGCGGCATCGCAGGGGATCACCCGTCGGATTGTCCCGAGGAGGCGCGCGTAGCGGTCCTCGGCGGCCAGCGAGGCGGTGAGGTCGCGAGCGATCTCGAGGAGTGCCGAGATCTCGGACCGACGCCTCGGGGCCTGTTGTCGATCAGGCAACGACGTTGTCTCCTTCATAACGATCCGACGTTGTTCCGATGATAACATCGCGCGTCAAGTCCTTGATTCAAAACAATCGTCGAAGATGGCACTGGAGCTGCACAGTTCTGCGGTCGAGCGGGCCCACGAACCGGGCACCGCAGGAGGAAGCGAGCTGATGTCCACCGACACCCTGTCCACCGCCACACTGGCCGACCTGGCCGTCACCCACCCGGCCGCCTCGCGGGTCTTCCACCGCCACGGCCTCGACTTCTGCTGCCACGGCC
>JAJDNV010000176.1 GCA_022340545.1 Acidobacteriota bacterium
CCTGACCATCATCCGCGCCGAGCAGTGCCCCCACAGCATACGGTTCGCGGACAAGATCGCCGCCGCCGCCAGGGCCCGCTACGGCCTGAAGCCCCGGATGGTGACGCTCAAGACCTGGCGTGAGGCGCAGGCCGCCCCGACCCCCTTCGCGGTCTTCGCCGTCATCTACGACGGCGAGATCGTGGCCGACCATCACATCAGCGCCCGCCGATTCCAGACGTTGATGGATCGGGTCCTCGCGCGCGGCTCCCGACCATGACGGGCCTGTCCCAGGACCTGCGGGTCGCCGTTCGGATGCTCATCCGGAGACCCGGATTCACCGCCGCCGCCGTGCTGACTCTTGCGCTCGGCATCGGCGGCGCCACGACGATGTACGGCGTCCTGCAGGCGGTCGCGCGCTACGGTCAGCCCACGGTCCCCGAGCCGGAGCGCATCGCGCGCCTCTTCACCACGACCTCTCCCGGGGACGAGGCCCACGGGCAGGTGACCTTCGGGGACTACCGCCGCTGGCGCGAGGCGGCACGCTCGTTCGAGAGCCTGGCCGCCTACACGGGTCAGGCGCTCCCCCTGCAGACACCTGGGGGCGCCGAGGAGGTGGGCGTCCTCTGGGTGACGCCCAGCTTCCTCTCGCTCCTGGAGACGGCGCCCGTTGCCGGCCGCTTCTTCAGTGACGAGGACGCCCATGCCGGTGATGGCCGCGTGGCGTTGGTGAGCGAACGGGCCTGGCAATCCCGGTTCGGAGGCGACCCGTCCACCGTTGGTCGTTCCCTCGAGGTCGATGGGAAAAGCTACGCCGTGGTGGGAGTGGTGTCGGAGCGCCTGGGGCTCGTCATGGGCGCCTCGGACCTCTATCTGCCGCTGACGACCCGGGAGGATCAGGCGTCCGTCATGGTCATCGGCCGACGCCGGGGGGACGTCTCGTGGGCACAGGTGCGCGCGGAGATGGAGGCCCTCGGCGTGGAGAGCGGCCAGGCCAGGCTCCATGTCTGGGTGCGGCCCATCCTGGACGATGCCGGCTACCGGACGCGCATGCTCTGGCTGTTTGCGGTGGGGCCGGCCATCCTCGTGCTCCTCATCGGGTGCGGCAACGTGGCCACCCTGCTGCTCGTGAGGGCCGTCCGCCGCGAGCGGGAGATGGCCGTCCGACGGGCATTGGGGGCCCCACGCCGCCGTCTTGCTGCGCAGCTTCTCCTCGAGAGCGGGGCACTCGCCGCTGCGGCCAGCACGCTGGGGGTCGTCCTGGCGTGGCTCGGGCTGCTGGGGATCCGCGCGCTCCTCCCGGAGTCCTTCGACGTCCGTGTCGGCCTGGACGCCGGGACGCTACTCTTCGCCGGCATCGCCACCCTGTTGACTCCCCTGGTCTTCGGCGTAGCGCCCCTGCTTCACGCCCTGAGAGTCGACGTCAACGATTCCCTCAGAGGAAGCCGCCATCGACCGCTCCTCGGTGTCGGCCGCTACCACCTGCGCGACCTCTTCGTGATCCTCGAGATGGGCTTTTCCATCGCCCTGGTCGTGTTCGCCCTCATGCTCCTCAGCTTCTTCGGGGCCCTGCGCTCGATGGACCTCAACTTCGAGGCCGAGGGTCTGGTCGTCGGGCGAGTCGAGCTGGAGGAGGCGAAGACGGAGCTCGGGCGTGGCGGCGTGCCCGTGTCCGAGAGGCTCCAGGGGAACGTCGCCGCGATCCCCGGCGTGATCCGGGCCGCGGTGGGGGACTTGCCGTACGAAGGGAACCTCGTGCGGGTCGGGCGCTCCCCGTCGAACGCGGAGGTCTCGGCTCGCCAGATACGGGCCGGCCGAGACTACTTCGAGACGCTCCGCCTGCCGCTGGCCCTCGGGCAGGGCTTCGGGGCCCCCGACGCCGGGCGCCTGGCCAGCGTCGTGGTCGTGAACGAGAGCCTTGCTTCGCGCCTGTGGCCGGGGACGAACCCTCTGGGTCAGGTCCTCCACGTGACTGGCGAAGGACGGACGGAGGCGCTGACCGTCGTGGGCGTCTCCCGGGACGCGGTGCGTCTCGGACGCCTGAGCCGCCTCGACGTGCATTCTCTGCAGTTTCGCTACTCGCTGTACCGACCGGGGTGGCCGGGGAATCACCGCGGTTTCAACGTCATTGCCCGCGTCGATGGGCCCTCGACGCCCTCGTTCGAGTCGCTTCGCGACGCCGTCCTCTCGACCGACCGGAGGCTCCGTCTCCGCTCCACCTTCGTCATGGGGTCCACGCTCGACGTCACCGGGGGTGAGTCGGCGGGCCCCCTTTTCGTGCCCGGCGTGTTCGGCGGCCTGGCCCTCCTCCTGGCGGCCATTGGAGTGTTCGGCGTGATGAGCCAGCTGGTGGACGAGCGCAGGGTCGAGCTGGGAGTCCGCCTTGCTCTGGGTGCTTCTCCCCGGGGGCTGGTGCGTCTCGTCGTCCGGGACGGCCTGATCCGGGTGGGCGTCGGCGCCGGCCTCGGCCTGGCCGGTCTGGCCGTGAGCGTGCGCACGGGGTTCGCCGGGCTGCTCCATGCCACGGCACCCGATCCCTGGCTGTGGCTGGGCGTCGTGGTCCCCCTGACGCTCGCCGCGCTCGCCGCGTGCTATCTGCCGGCCCGGCGAGCGGCGAGCGTCGACCCGATGGTGGCGCTACGTGCCGAGTAGACGGGACGCATGGGCGATGGCCCGGCCGGATAGAATGACCGCCGCCGCGAGGAGCAGGTCGGTGCCCCGGGGGGAGGAGGTTGACGTGAGCGCACAGGCCGCCGCGATCGGCCGGCTCCTGAGAGCAGGCCTCCTGATCGGTCTCCTGGCCTCGCCGGCGTCTGCGGTGGACGACGGGAGCCAGATGGACTCGAGGTTCCGAGTCAACTACCTCGGCTATTTCAGGGACGCTGACAAGATCGCGCTCTTCCTCGCGGAGCAGGGCGGTGAGAAGCCCTGGGAGCTCGTGGACGCCTCCGGCGCGGTGGTGGCCTCCGGAGTCTCGCGCGACCACGTCGCCGGGGACTTCGCCTCTGGCGACAGCTTCTTCCGCATCGACTTGACTCATTTCACCGGGACCGGCTCCGGCTTCCGCCTCCGGGTGGACGGGCAACGGTCCGAGCCCTTCGACATCACCCCGGGCAGCCCCTACAGCCGATTGGAGGACGAGGGCTTCGACTTCTTCAGGGATCACCGCACGGAGTCCTTCACCTTCGACCAGTTCGTGCACGACTGGACGAGGGGCCGCATCACCGGCAACTTCTGGAACGACGCCGGCGACAAGGGGTCGTACACGACCAACACCGCCATGGCCGCCTGGCTGCTGATGAACCTCTACGAGAGGTACCCGGAGGCCAACACTTCGTTCGACACCGGCGTGAGCCTCTACGACGAGGTGGTCTTCGGCACGGACCTCGTCCACAAGGTGATCCTCCCCGGCCAGAAGCTAGCGATCCCCAAGCTGCACACCCACGTTCCCGAGTGGGGGCCCTGCCCCCCGCACACCGGCGGCAACTGCGTCTCGAAGCCGGAGACGAAGGCCACCTTCGCGGTGGCCCGCACGCTGGCCCAGCTGGCCCGCCTTCACCGGGCCGAGGGACGGCGAGACGCCGCCGATCGGGCCTTCGCCATGGCGCGAACGGCGCTCGACAACGCCCTGACCGAGCCCCGGGTCTGCCGTGGCTTCGAGGATTTCGGGGGTGAGGGCGGCATCTACCCCGACAACGACAACTACAGCATCTGGCGCCATCCCAAGAGCTTCCGGGAGCCCTGCCACCCCGGGCGCGACAACACCGAGGACGACGAGTTCGCGGCCCTCGTCGAGGTCTTCCTCACCGCGGACGCCATGAGCGACGAGAGCGCCGCCGATCTGCGGGAAAAGGTGGTCGGCCACGCCCGCTTCGCGGACATCGCGGAGTTCTGGTGGGCGGCGGTCGCGGCCACCGGCAACGTGTCGCTCCTGACGCTGAAGCCCGAGGGGATCGATCTCTCGGCCGTCCGCGATCACCTCTTCCGCTACGCCGACGAGCGGATCGAGCTCATGGGGGTGGGTTACCCCGGAGTGAGCAAGGACGCCCGGTCGGACCGTTGGGACAGCGGGGACCTGGACGACGTCGACAACAACTGGCGCTGGGGCTCGAACCGGAACCTCCTCGACGACGGCATCCTGCTGGTCGTCGCCGCCGAGGAGAAGCGGGATGCCGGCGAGAGGGAGGCGGCAGCTCGCTACGCACGCCACGCCCTCCGGGTGATGGACTACATCCTGGGCACGAACGCGATGGCGCTCTCCATGGTCAGCGGCTTCGGCGAGAACGCGGTGGAGCGGGTCTTCGACTCCAACGTGCCGGGACCGGACCCGGGCAACATGGTGCTGGGACCCAACGACTGGACCAACGTCGACGACCCCGACATGCCCCCGTTCGGGTCGCGGCCCGGCATGAAGATGATGTCCACCACGGGAACGGGCTGGGCCTCGCGGGAGATCTCCATCGACGGGAACGCCTCACTCGTCTGGATGGCCTGGTGGGCCGAGCACGAGGCCGCCGATCTTCTGGCCCTCGACCCGCCCGGCGACTGAGTCGGAGTCGGCCAGGGCCTCTCAGGCGGGGGGCACCAGGTGATCGAGTCCCATCCTTCGCAGAAGCTGCGGGTAGCGCGGATCGGCGTAGAGGCGACCAAAGAAGACCGCCGGAACGGAGAGGAAGATCAGGCTGGCGTCCCTCTGCGCCAGAGCCTTGTCCAGCCACTCGAAGGCCCGATCCAGCTCACCGAGGCACGCATGGATGCCGCCGATCCAGGCCGAGGAGACGTGGCCCCTCGCGTCCCGCTCCTCGAGCCGGGCCAGGCACTCTCGGGCCCTCTCCGGCTGGCCGGCGGCGGCGCACACCGCGCCGTGGACCCCCAGCTGCGCCGCGGTGCGGTCGCCCCCGAGGGCGAGGGCCTTCTCCCCCTCGGCCAGCGCCTCGCGCGTGCGGCCCGCGAGGACGTACACGATCTGGAGTCCGCTGTGAACGATCCACAGACCGGGCTCGAGCTCGTCGATCCTCTGGAGCTGGGCCATGGATCGCTCGTAGTCGCCCCGGTACCAGTCGATCCAGGCCAGCCGGACCTTGATCCAGATGTTCAGCGGGTCCAGCTCCTGGGCCCGCTCGAGGACTGCGGTCGCGGCGTCGTAGTCGCGCTCCAGGAGGCTGAGCAGGTACTCGCTCCACTGATAGGCGCTGGCCATGCCCGGGTTGAGGGCGATGGCCCGGTCGAAGTGGTGCCGTGCCGTCTTGCGGTCCCAGTCGTAGCAGGTCGCCACCAGGCCCAGGGCGATGTGGGCCTCGGCCCGGCCCGGATCGAGCCGCAGGGCGGTCTGGGCCGCCTCCCGGGCCTTGGGCATGGCCTCGCGGCTCGGCAGGAGGTCGAAGCCGAGGGAGAGGTGGACGTACAGCTCGGCGAGGGCGGCCCAGGCGGGGGCCAGACCGGGGTCCTTCTCGACGGCCTGCTGATGGAGGGTGAGGGCGGTGTCGAGCTGGAGCTTGTTCCCGAAGTAGCGCCCCCGGAGGTAGAGATCGTAGGCGTCGAGGTCCGCCGGCCCCGGCCTCCCCGGCGGGGGGCTGCTGTCGAGGGTGCCCGCACCCACCTTCTCCACGATCTTCTCGCTGATCTCGTCCTGGATGGCGAAGACGTTCTCCATGTCCCGGTCGAACCTCTCCGACCAGAGGTGACAGCCGTCGCTCACGTCGATGAGCTGGGCGGTGACCCTGAGGTGCGGCCCGCTCCGCCGCACGCTGCCCTCGAGGAGGGTATCGACGCCGAGGCGACGGCCGACGTCCCGGGCGTCCACCTTCTCACCTTTCAAGGCAAACGACGACGTCCGGGCGACCACTCGCAGTCCCGGGACCCGCACGAGGGCGGTGATGATCTCCTCGCTGAGGCCGTCGCCGAAGTACTCATCGTCCGGTTCCCGGCTCATGTTCACGAAGGGGAGGACGGCGATCGAGGGGGTTCGGGCCGGCGGGCCGGCGGGACGGTACTTCTCTCCGGCGAGGGCGCGAAGATCCTCGATCAAGTCGTCCATTCGCGGGTAGCGGTCGCGCGGGTTCTTTTGCACACACCTTCGGACGGCGCTCTGCAGACCGGGCGGGACGTCGCGGCCGAGCGCGAGGGGTGCCGGATCGTCGCTGAGTATGGCCCGGAGCGTGACCCGTGCGTCCTCGCTCGGGAAGAGTCGGCGGCCCTCGAGCATCTCGTACACCAGGCAGCCCAACGCCCAGATGTCGGTGCGCTGGTCGACGGCCTCTCCCCGCGCCTGCTCGGGCGACATGTAGGCGGCGGTCCCCATCACCGCGTCCGCGCCGGTCAGGTCGTCGCCTCCCGCGAGCTTGGCGAGACCGAAGTCCATGATCTTGACCTGGCCCCGCGGGGTGACCATGACGTTGGCGGGCTTGATGTCGCGGTGCACGACACCCTGGGAGTGGGCCTCACGGAGGCCTTCGGCCACCTGCAGGCCCACATCGACGGCCTCGGTCACGCTCGCCGGACCGGTCGCGATCTTCGCCTTCAGGCTCTCGCCCTCCACGTACGCCATGGCGATGAAGACCTGACCCCCCGCCTCCTCGATCTCGTGAACCGCGCAGATCGCGGGGTGGTCGAGGGCCGCCGCGGCGCGGGCCTCGCGCAGGAAGCGCTGACGGGCCGCCGGGTCCCGGGCCCGCTCCTGAGGCAAGAACTTGAGGGCCACCGTTCTCTTGAGCCGATCGTCCTGGGCCTTGTAGACGATCCCCATCCCGCCCCGCCCGAGCTCACCGAGGATCCGGTACCGCCCGGCGAGGACCACCCCGGGAGAGGGCGCCGGCCCGTGAGACAGCGTCTCGGCGGTGGCCGGCCCGTCGTCCCCGGGGGCGACGAGGGGGGCTCCACAATCCCCGCAGAAGCTCTGGGTCCCAGAGCACGGGGCGTGACAGCGCGGACACTCGTCGGGCACGGAGCTCCCAGCCTCTTTCGGGACGGAAGCTTATCAGGACGCTCCCACGACCGTACGCCAATCTTCTGTCTGGTCGAGAGACCGGGTCGGCGGCGCGGGCCGCCGGGGCACTCTCGTGGGTGTGCGCCAGATCACGTTCCCGTCCGGCCATGGGGAGTAGCGTCGGCCCATCGGGATGGAGTCAGGGCCGCTCGTTCGCGCGCCCGCGCGCGCGTCGACGGGCAACCCTCTCAGGTTCTGCGGCAGCAGGGTGCGGCGGACACCGTCTCTTCAGGGCGGCGAGCGGAACGTGCGAGAGGGGTGCCCATGATCAGGAACGAGCAGGCCAGCCGGTCGAACGATGTCGGCGAGCGCCGACTCCGACCGGTGCCAGCCCGCCCCCGGGAGCATCAGGAGCCCCGGGCGATCGTGATCCGTCAAGGGAGCGGCTGGCAGTCGCTGGCGGTCTTCCTGCTCTGCCTTCTGCTGCTGACGGTCGTTCTCCTGGGCCACCAGGCCGTGAAACGGCTCGAGTCCCAGAACCAGGAGAGGGCGGCGGCCATGGCGAGGGCCACGCGCAAGATCCAGCAGCTGGAGGCCAGCCTCGGCTTCGACTCGGCAAGGCGGCAGCTGCTCCTCGGCATGCGCAATCAGATCCTGAAGACGAACCCACGCGTGAGCCTCGCCGACGCGTACCGCTACGCCGAGCTCGCCCTCGAGGCCAGCGAGAAGTACCCGGCGGTTGATCCCCTCCTCCTGCTCGCCATTGGCATCGTCGAGAGCGGCTTCAATCCGCAGGCCAAGAGCCCGGCCGATGCGCGCGGCCTGTACCAGATCTGGCCCTCGACAGGGAGGATCCTGGTGCGGGCCCTCGGCTGGGACTACGACGACGCGACTCTCTACGATCCGGAGATCAACACCCAGGCCGCCGCGTTCTACCTCGATGTGCTGTTCGCCACCTACGACGATCCCCAGCTGGTCCTGGCCGAGTACAACGGGGGACCGCTCAACGCCGGGTACTTCCGGGCGTCCGTGCGCGCCCTCGCCCCGGAGACCCGACGCTACGTCCCGCGTGTGCTCGAGCTGTACGGGCGCCTCAAGGAGGAGTTCGAGAGCGGCATCGACGTCCGCGCCGAGCCCTCGCACCGGGACGCGGGGCGCCAGGGGAAGAAGCTCGGGTCATCGACCGGCGCGGGAAACGGCAAGGCAGCGGGCCCTTCCGGATGAAGTGAAGCCGCTCCGGTCCGGGCGGGTGCCCAACGAGGGGGGCACCCGTCGCACCGTCAGCGTCCTCAAGACGTGTCATGATCGGCCCGGGAGGACTGGCGGTGAACTGCGAGCCGTGGATTCCCATGCGGTGGCCGTGCGGACCGTTGGATATCGCAGAGGGAAGGCGCCGTCAGGGCTTCACGGTCGTCGAGGCCGACGCGCTCGAGCGATGGAGCGCCCCCGAAACCCTGGAGATCCTCGCCGGGACCCCCGTGAACTGCCTGGTGGTGACCTGGGCCGAAGGCTCGGAGGGGGACGGCGCCCATCAGCAAGCCGTGGCTCCGCTGGTCATCGCCGCACGGCGCCGGGGGCTCTCGGTGGTGGGCTGGGTGGCGGCCGAGACCGACCTCCGGGCGGCGGCCGCCAGCGCTCGCGCCTCGGGCCTCGATGCTCTCGCCACGGAGTCGAGCGCGCCGGTGCCGGGCTTCGACGTCTTGCGCTTTCGTGACCTCGGCATCGCCGAGCGCTCGCCCGTGGGCTTCCTGGGTGTCGTGGGCGCGGCCTGGCCCGGTCTGAAGGTGAACCTGGACAGCTTCCTGGACGCCCAATCGGGCCCGACCGGTCCACCGTGGATCGACTCCAACGCCTGGTACGTCCGCCTGGCCCGGGACCTGCTGCGTCCGAACAGCATCTGGCTGTCGTTCGACCCAGACGAGACCGGCCGACCCGTGCCCGCCGCCTCCTATGTCTTGGCGATCGCCGACAGCGAGGTCTACGGCGCCCGCTGGGTGATCTCTCTGGATCCCCATCTTCGCCTCGGTCTGTGCGAGGGGAAGCCCTCGGCCCGGGAGACCTGGGCTGCGATCACCCGCGGCGTCACGTTCTTCGGCGAGCATCGGGCCTGGGGAAACTACCGCCCGGTGGCCCACCTCGGGGTGATCTCCGAGTTCGCGGGCGGGAAGGAGTCCCTCTCGCTCGAGGTGCTCAACCTGCTCGCACGACAGGGCAGCGCGTACCGTGTGGTCGAGAGGAGCCAGGCGCTGGAGACGTCCCTTGACGGGCTGAGGGCCGTCCTCTTCCTGGACGGGGCTCCGCCGGACGCGGTCCTCGTCGAGAAGCTCGACACCTTCGTCCGGGAAGGGGGAACCCTGATCACGCCTCCGGGCTGGGAGGAGCGCGGCACTCTCCAGGAGGACGCGTGGCCTCTCCGGTTCCGGGTCCTGCGCCACGGCCGGGGTCGGCTCGCGGTGGCCCGCGAGGGGTTTTCGGATCCCCCGGTCCTGGCGCAGGACGCGCGGCTCCTCATGAGCCACCGCCACGATCCGGTGCGGGTCTTCAATGCAGGTGCCGCGCTGTCCCACTACTGCCTCAGCAAGGACCGTGGTTCCGGCGTGCTGCACCTGGTCCGCTTCGTGAGCCGCTACTACCGGATGCCGGTGACCGCCTGGTTCCGGAGGGCCTGGACGTCGGCGCGGGTGTGGTGCCCGGACGCCACGGAGGCGCGACCGTGCGAACGAAAGGTCGTGGACTCCGGTGTCGAGTTCAGCCTGGAGTCCGTGCCAGAATACTGTGCGCTGGAGGTGTCGGCTTGAAACGGGAAAGTTGGTGGGCGCCGCGTCCGTGCTCTCGTCGGCAGTTCCTGACCGGCTCGACCGCCATGCTGGGCCTGGGCGCGAGCCGCCTCGTGTCTCTTGCCGGCGCCGCGCCCGCCGCGACGGTGGCGGTGGCGAGGTGCGACGCGTATGCCCCCGACGATCTGGCAGGCGCGTTCGATCGCATGTTCGACCAGCTCGGCGGGCTGGGGAGGCTGGTCAAGGGCCGGACCGTGGCCATCAAGCTGAACCTGACCGGACCGCCCAATGTGCGCCTGGGCAGGCACCCCGCCGGGGAGGCCCACTGGGTCCACCCGCGGGTGATCGGCACCCTCGTGCACCTGATGGACCGGGCCGGTGCCCGCCGCATCCGCCTCCTCGAGAGCGCCTACTGCACGGCCATCCCCCTCGAGGAGTACATGTACCAGGCGGGCTGGGACGCGCGCGAGCTCGCCCGGGCGGGCCGGCGGGTGGAGTTCGAGAACACCAACTGGCTCGGTCGCAGACGGGCCTACCGGCGGTTCGACGTGCCGCACTCTCCCCTGCTCTTTCCCTCCTACCTCCTCAACCCCAGCTACTCCGAGTGCGACACCTTCGTCTCGCTGGCCAAGCTCAAGGAGCACATGACGGCCGGAATCACCCTGAGCATGAAGAACTGCTTCGGGAACATCCCCACGACGATCTACGGAGACCACGTTCCCGAGGAAGAGCCGGATGAGCTGCCGCGAAGCGGCCGGAGCGGCGTCTTCCACCGCGGGGAGAGACAGCCGTCGAGGCCCGCCGCGCCGGAGGTCGATCCGACGTCGCCCCGGGACGCGGGCCATCGCATCCCTCGGGTGGTGGTCGACATCTGCGCCGCCCGGCCCGTCGACCTCGCCATCATCGACGGGATCGACACGATGAGCGGCAGCGAGGGACCGTGGGGCGAGGGCGAGGTCTGCCACCCGGGCGTGCTGGTGGCGGGCCGGAACTGCGTCAGCACCGATGCCGTCGCCACCGCGGTCATGGGCTACGACCCGATGGCCCGCGCGGGCACGAGACCGTTCGAGGAGTGCGACAGCTTCCTGGAGCTGGCGGAGCAGGCCGGTCTTGGGACCCGCGATCTGAGTCGGATCGAGATCACGGGCACGCCGATCCGGGAGGCACGCTTCGACTTCGCTCCACTCACCCGCGGGCGCCGGCCCCGCTCGCAACCTTCCCGCGCCTCCGATCCGAACGACCCCTGAGCGACCGTCTGTTCGGCAGCGGAGGCAGAAAACCCGCCCGTCCTCCCGCAAGTGGCGTCGGGACGCGATAGACTGCCGTGCTGGATCGCAGCACGCGAGCCGCTTTCATGAGGATGCACCATGACCACATCGAAGATCATCTGGACGAAGGTCGACGAGGCGCCGGCCCTGGCGACCTACTCCCTGCTCCCCGTTGTGCGGGCCTACACCCGGGGCACGGGGATCGACATCGAGACGCGCGACATCTCCCTCGTCGGCCGGATCATCGCCAACTTTCCCGACAACCTGACCGAGGACCAGAAGATCCCGGACCACCTCACCGCCCTGGGTCAGCTGGCCCAGACCCCCGAGGCCAACATCATCAAGCTGCCCAATATCAGTGCGTCCATCCCCCAGCTCCAGGCTGCCATCGAGGAGCTCCAGGAGGAGGGCTACGACATCCCCGACTTCCCCGAGGAGCCCCGGACCGACGCGGAGAAAGCCCTTCGGGAGCGCTTTTCGAAATGTCTCGGCTCCGCGGTGAACCCGGTCCTGCGTGAGGGGAACTCCGACCGGCGGCCGGCGGCGGCGGTCAAGAGATTCGCGCGAAAGAACCCCCACAAGATGATGAAGCCCTGGCCGAAGTCGGGGTCGAAGACCCGGGTCGCGCACATGAGCGGAGAGGACTTCTACGAGAACGAGCGGTCGGTCACAGTGAAGGATCCCACCGAGATGCGGATCGAGTTCGTGGCCGGCGACGGAGCCACCACCGTGCTCAAGGAGGGGGTGGCCCTCCAGGCGGGGGAGGTCGTCGACGCCACGGTCATGAACGTTGCCGCCCTCCGCGCGTTCTATGCCGAGCAGATCGAGGCGGCCCGGAAGGACGACGTTCTCCTGTCCCTCCACCTCAAGGCGACCATGATGAAGGTCTCCGACCCCATCATGTTCGGCCACTGTGTCTCGGTCTACTACGGCGAAGCCCTGGAGAAGCACGCTGAGGTCCTCGCCGAGATCGGGACGAACGTCAACAACGGCCTCGCTGACGTCTTCGAAAAGCTGGACAAGCTCCCCGCCGCGAAGAAGACGGAGATCGAGGCCGACATCGCCGCGGTGTACGAGACCCGCCCCGCGCTGGCCATGGTGGACTCGCGCAAGGGCATCACGAACCTGCACGTCCCCAACAACATCATCGTCGACGCCTCGATGCCCAACGTCATCCGCGACGGCGGCCGGATGTGGAACGCCAACGACGAGCTCCAGGACTGCATCGCCATGGTGCCGGATCGCTGCTACGCCACGATGTACTCGGCGATCCTCGAGGACGCCAAGGAGAAGGGGCAGTTCGACCCGGCGACCATGGGCAACGTGGCCAACGTCGGCCTCATGGCCCAGAAGGCCGAGGAGTACGGCTCCCACGACAAGACATTCGAGGCGCAGGCGGAGGGCACCATTCGTGTCGTTGACGCCTCCGGCGTCACCCTCCTCGAGAGGCCGGTGGAGGCCGGGGACATCTTCCGGGTGTGTCAGGTCAAGGACGCCCCGATCCGGAACTGGGTGAAGCTGGCGGTCACCCGGGCCCGAGCCACCGGGTCGCCGGCCATCTTCTGGCTGGACGAGCGGCGGGCCCACGACGCCGAGATCATCAAGAAGGTGAAGGCGTACCTGCCCGAGAACGATACCAAGGGTCTCGACATCCGGATCCTGAATCCCGTCGAGGCCATGAGGTTCTCACTGGAGAGGATCCGACGGGGAGAGGACACGATCTCGGTGACCGGCAACGTCCTCCGTGACTACCTGACCGACCTCTTCCCGATCCTCGAGCTCGGGACCAGCGCGAGGGTGCTGTCCATCGTGCCCCTCATGAACGGCGGGGGGCTGTTCGAGACCGGGGCCGGCGGCTCGGCCCCCAAACACGTGCAGCAATTCGTCAAGGAAGGCCATCTGAGGTGGGACTCTCTCGGCGAGTACTGTGCCCTGGTGCCGTCCCTCGAGCTGGTGGCCGAGAGGACCGGCAACGCGAAGGCGAGGGTCCTCGCCAAGGCCCTCGACGACGCCGTCACCCCCTACCTCGAGAACGACCGGCTGCCCTCCCGCAAGGTGAACGAGATCGACAACCGGGGCTCCACGTTCTACCTGGCCCTCTACTGGGCCCAGGCCCTGGCCGCGCAGGACGAGGACGCCGAGCTCAAGGCCCGCTTCGGCCCGGTGGCCCGGGCGCTCGAGGAGAACGAGGCGAAGATCACGGAGGAGCTTCTGGCCGCCCAGGGGAAGCCCGTGGATCTCGGGGGCTATTACATGCCCGACGAGACCCTGGCCGAGGCGGCGATGCGCCCCAGCCCGACCTTCAACGCCATCATCGACGGGATCTAGCTCCCTCGCCGTGCACAAGAGGAGTCCGTCCCGGTTGCTGACGCTCGTGATCCTCCTCTGCGGCTGCGCCCAGCAGAATCCGAATGGCACCGCGACTCGGGCTCCCGTCGCTGGCTCCGAGCCGGATGATCTCGCCTGGACCCAGGCGCTGATCGAACACCGTGAAGAGATCGACGACGCGTTCCGAACCTCGAATACCTCGCCAATGGCCGGCACCCAGTACTTGAAGTCACAACCCACAGTTCGGGTCCATCTGACGCGCCAGGGCAAGGCCTTCGCTCTCGCCTACTCCGCCGACCCCGCAGCCGAGATCGCCGTGACCAGGGAAGGGGCGGCCTGGACCTGGGAGGATCTGAGAGGGGATGTCCTGTGTCGGATCGATGAGGAACAGGTGGAGACTGGATCTGCCCTGGCCGGCCCCGCGACCTTCGTCATCGCGGGGCTCCATCTCCGTTTCTACCCGGCCAAGGATCGGGTGACCTTCATCGTCTACGACCCCGAACGACCGGAGAAGCGGTCCTTCGATCATCTCCTCTACTTCCCGCCGGACCGGAGCTACGCGGTCGCGGCCAAGTTCCTCGCGATCCCGGAGCCCGAGGAGATCGAGATGCTCACCAGCCGGGGCCTGAAGAAGACCTTCTACAGATACGCCACGATCCGGTTCCAGCTGAACGGCGAAGACCAGGAGCTGACTGCCTTCAAGAGCGAGCTCACCGGTGAAGGCTCGGAGAGCCTCTTCATCCCCTTCCGGGATTCCACCTCCGGTCACGACACCTACGGCGCGGGACGCTTTCTCGACATTGACGAGCCGCAGTCCGAGCACTTCGTGCTCGACTTCAATCGAGCCTACAACCCCCTGTGCAACTACTCTCCCGCGTTCAACTGCCCCATCCCTCCTCGGGAGAACCGTCTCCCGGTCGCCATCCGCGCGGGTGAAATGACCTACCCGCATTGATGACGTCCTGCTGGTGAGCGGCTCGGCCAGACCGGCCGTGGCCGGGCGCGCGGATCGACGCCGGAGAGCCGTGGTAGGCTCGCGACGGGAGAGGCCAATGCGACGGACGAGAAAGAGGGTGGCTATCGTTGCGGCGCTGTGCGTCGTGCTCGGCGCCATGGCCGGGCCGCGTCTCGACGCACGCGACACGCCGCCGGGCCGCGCCGGCGATGCCGACGGCGCTCACTGGGTTGGCACCTGGGCGGCATCGCCGCAGCTGACTGAGGAGCGGAACCTGCCGCCGGCACCCGCCTTCACGGACACGACCCTTCGCCAGGTGGCCCACGTCTCCATCGGGGGCCGGACATTGCGTGTGCGATTCTCGAACGCGTTCGGGGACGCGGCCCTTACCTTGCTCTCGGCCCGGTTCGCTCGCTCGACCGGCGGCAGCGCCATCGATGCCACGACCGACCGCTCGTTGACCTTCCACGGACGGCCTTCGGTGACGATTCCCGCGGGGGCCTTGATGGTCTCCGATCCGCTCGAGTTCGATCTCCCGCCCCTCTCGGAGGTCGCGGTGACCGTGTACGTGCGGGGTGCACCGGCCGCGATCACCGGCCACCCCGGCTCCCGCACGACCTCGTACTTCCAGGCGGGGCAGTCGGTCTCGGCGGTGGAGCTGACCAGGGCGACGCGCGTGGACCACTGGTACTTCGTCAGCGGCATCGACGTGGAGGCCGACCGGACGGCGGCGACCGTGGCCGTCCTTGGCGACTCGATCACCGACGGGCGGGGCTCGACGACCAACGGAAACGACCGCTGGCCCGACAACCTCGCGCGCCGTCTCCAGGCGAGGAGGGAGACGGCGCACGCGGCCGTCGTCAACCACGGGATCGGCGGAAACCGCCTGCTTCGCGACGGCCTGGGGCCGAGCGCTCTGGCCCGCCTGGACCGTGACGTCCTGGCCCAGCCCGGCGTACGCTGGCTGATCGTCTTCGAGGGCATCAACGACATCGGGACGGGCGCCGGCGCGAGGGAGAGAGGCGAGTGGGCGGCCACCGCCGAGGACATCATCGCGGCCTACGAGCAGATCATCGTCCGCTGCCACTCGCACGGAATCCGCGTCTACGGGGCGACCATTCTCCCGTTCGAGGGTTCCGAGGGCTACTTCACGGCCCGCGGGGAGGCTGATCGTCAGACCGTCAACGAATGGATCCGAACGAGCGGCCACTTCGACGCCGTGATCGACTTCGATGCGATCGCGCGAGACCCGGACCAGCTGTCGCGCCTCTCCAGTGCGGTCGACGGCGGAGACCACCTCCACCCCTCGGCTGCCGGATACCGGATCCTGGCCGACGCCATCGACCTCGGCTTGTTCGCCGACGACCGCTGATGCCCGGCGGGTGCGCCGTTCTCGGAGGGCTCGTCCGACGAGCGGGACGCCGGCTGCTCTGGCTGGTCCTGGTCGGCATCACCGCGGGAGCGGTGGCGGACCCGATTGACCGTCGGGCCCTCGTGACCCGGCACAACCCGACGGTGACGGGGGTGGACCCCTGGGCGCCGCTGACCGTCGGAAACGGGCGGTTCGCCTTCACCGTCGACGTGACCGGCCTGCAGACCTTCGGCGAGACCTACTACACGGAGGGGATTCCCCTCGAGACCCTCGCCCGCTGGGCCTGGCACACGAACCCCAATCCGGAAGGCTATCGACTCGAGGACGCCCAAGTCCCCTACAC
Organism: Acidobacteriota bacterium; assembly: GCA_022340545.1. Lineage (GTDB taxonomy): Bacteria > Acidobacteriota > Vicinamibacteria > Fen-336 > Fen-336 > JAJDNS01. The sequence continues at coordinate 15,948 of JAJDNV010000176.1, forward strand.
CGCCTACGGTCAGACGGTCGAGTACCCCACCGACATGGCCAGCGAGCCCGGACAGTGGCTGCGCCGCAATCCCCACGACGTGCCTCTCGGCATTCTCGGGCTCGAGGTCCGCCGGGAGGGACGAGGCCGACTGCAGCCCGCGGATATCGGGGCCGTCTC
>JAJDNV010000214.1 GCA_022340545.1 Acidobacteriota bacterium
GTGACCGTACCCTCGGCGATCGACTCCCCCATCTGGGGCATGATGACGTCGGCCATGCTCTACCTCACCGGGACAGGTCCCTCACGCGTCGATGGCGTGTCCGTAGACCGCCTCCGCGGCCTGCATGATTGCCTCCGGCAGCGTCGGGTGCGGGTGCACCGTCCGGAAGATCTCCTCGGTCGTCGCCTCCAGCCGCAGGGCCGCGCAGGCCTCGGAGATGAGGTCGGTGGCGTGGGGCCCCACGATGTGCACCCCGAGCACCTCGTCATACCTGGCCTCGGAGACCACCTTGACGAGACCCTCGGGGTGCCCGATGATCCGTGGCTTGGCAAGGTTGGCGAAGGGGAAGCGGCCGACCCGCACCTCGTACCCGCGCTTCTTCGCCTCCTCCTCGGTCAGGCCCACGCCCGCGGTCTCGGGTCGACAGTAGGTGGCCGAGGGGATGCGATCGTAGTCGAGGGGCTCGGTGGGCTTCCCGGCGAGTCGCTCCGCAACCCCGATGCCCTCCGCCGAGGCCACGTGGGCGAGCTGGGGGTGAGGTCGGTCCTGTATCGCCACCATGTCGCCGACGGCGTAGACCCCGGGCTCGGCCGTCGCCATCATCTCGTCGACCTTGACGTAGCCCCGGTCCAGCTGGACCTTGGTGGACTCGAGGTTGAGCCCGTCCGTAACCGGGCCGCGGCCCACCGCGAGGAGGAGCATCTCGGCGTTGATGGTCTTGGCCTCGCCTTCGGCGGTGTGGAAACCGACCTCGACACCGCCTTTCGTCTTGAGAACGGCCTCGGTCTTCGCCCCGGTGTAGAGGGTCATCTGCTTGCCGAGGACCTTGTGGGCCTCGGCCGAGATCTCCTCGTCCTCGAGGGGGAGGATCCGGGGGAGCATCTCGATCACGGTCACGGTCGACCCGAAGCGCGCGAACATCGATGCGAACTCCATCCCGACGGCGCCCGCCCCGATCACGACGAGGCTCTGCGGGACCTTCTTGATCTGGAGTATCTCGTCGGAGGTCACGATCGCCTTCCCGTCCGGGGCCATGCCGGGAAGGACCTTGGGCCGCGAGCCCGTGGCCAGGATCACGTTCTTCGTCTCGACCTTCGTCTCGCCGGACTCTCCCTCGACCACCACCGCCTTCGGGCCCTCGAGTCGGCCCTGACCCTTGAGCAGGGTGATCTTGTTCTTCTTGAAGAGGTAGCTCTCGATGCCCTTGCTCAGGCGCTTGACGATGCGTTCCTTGCGCGTCATCAGCGCCGGGAAGTCGAGCTCGACGCCGTCGGCCCGGATCCCGAACTCCTTGGCCTTGCGCATGTCCTCGAGGAGATCCGCGGTGTGGAGCAGGGCCTTCGTCGGGATGCAGCCCCGAAGGAGGCACGTGCCCCCGGTCCCGGCCGGATCGCGCTCGACGACCGCGGTCTTGAGGCCAGACTGGGCGGCGCGGATGGCCGCGACATATCCGCCGGGGCCGCTGCCGATCACCGTGACGTCGAAGACCTCGCCGTTGGCCAAGGCTTCCTCCTCTATTCGCACCACCGGTCGACTGTGCGACGAGTCACGCTACCAGAGGCGCCGGGCACCCGCAAGGTCGCCTGGCGGGCCGTCTGCTACCATTGGCCCGCCCATGTCGGAGCCCATCTTCATCGTGGCCTCCATCCTCGTCCTTCTCCTCGGGGCCGGCTTCTTCTCGGGGAGCGAGATCGCGGTCATCACCGCCCACCGGAGCCGCATCGAGGCCCGAATCGAGGAGGGAAGCCAGGCCGCGAGGCGGGTGAAGGCGCTTCAGGACCACATGGACCAGTTCCTGGCCACCGTGCAGATCGGGGTCACGGTGATGGGAACCCTCGCTGGCGTCCTCGGCGGCGTCCTCGCCACCCGCCACATCGGGCCTGAGCTCTCCTCGCTCGCCCTCGCCCGCTGGGTTCCGCCCACCCTCCTGGCCGCCGCGGTCGTCGGAGTCTTCATCGTCTACGTGGGCCTCGTGTTCGGGGAGCTGGTCCCGAAGGCGCTGGCACTGCGATACACGGAGACGGTGGCCCTTGTCGTCTCCGGCCCCTTCAGCCTGATGGCCCGGGGCTCGGGATGGGTGGTGCGCCTCCTCACCGGCTCGACCCGCATCGTTCTTCGGATGCTGGGCATTCGCGAGTCGGGTCCCCGCTCCTTCGTCTCCGAGGAGGAGATCAAGCACCTGGCCAAGAAGGGTCGGCAGCAGGGCGTCCTCGGCCAGACCGAGATGGAGATCATCCACGGCGTGTTCGACCTCACGGACACGCCGGTCCGGAAGGTGATGGTCCCGCGCCCGAAGATCTTCGGCCTCGACTTGGAGATCGCCGCCGCCGAGGTGGGTCGCCACATCGTGGAGAGCGGCTTCTCCCGCATCCCGGCCTACGAGGGCTCGGTCGACAACATCGTCGGCCTCGTCTACGCGAAGGACGTGCTGCGGCTCCTGGAGCGCCGCGAGCCGGTCGCCGTGCGCCAGCTCCTGCACCCCGTGCCCTTCGTGCCGGAGACGAAGAAGATCGGCCAGCTGCTCAAGGAGCTCCAACGGCGCCGCACCCACATGGCGGTGGTCATCGACGAGCACGGCTCGGTGAGCGGCCTGGTGACCCTCGAAGACATCCTCGAGGAGATCGTCGGCGAGATCCGTGACGAGTACGACTGGGAGGAGCGTCCGGTCGAGCGGCTGCGCGACGGCTCGCTCGTCGTCGAGGGCACGCTGTCCGCCGCCGAGCTCCGCGAGGGCTACGAGATCCCGCTCCCCGAGTCGACCGAGTTCGACACGGTGGCCGGCTTCATGCTGGATCGGCTGGGAACGGTGCCCAGGGGCGGCGAGGTCGTGACGATGGGGGAGTGGCGGCTGACGGTCGTCGACGTGGAGCGCAACCGGATCAGCAAGGTCAAGGTCGAGAAGGTCGAGGGGCGGGCGGGCGCCTGAAGCCCGGAGGGATCCTCAGCCCTCGTCGGAGGTCGGCGCGGACGGCGGAGACACCGACTCCGGCGGCCGGATGGGCTCGATGCCAGGAGGTCCCGAGGGCTCCGTCGTCTCGGCGGGGGTGGGGACCGCTGTCGCCGGCCGCGGGGGGACGTCGAAGAGCAGGGGAGAGGCCTCGCCCCCAACCAGGAACGAGCGCAGGTCCTCGACGGTCATCTCCGGTCGGCGCAGGACGTGGGGCGTCAACGTCATCACGATGTCGGTCTGAGTCGCTTCCTCCTCGTTCCGTGCGAACAGACGACCGATGAACGGGATGTCGGCGACCCCGGGGATCCCGGTGAGGCCGTGTCGCTCGGAGTCGAGGATGAGGCCGGCGATGAGGTTGGTCTCGCCATCGGCAAGGCGGATCGTAGAGGTCACCTCGCGCGTGGAGAACGTGGGCAGGCCCTGGAAACCGTCCGGCCCCACCGCCGAGACGTCGAGCTTGAGCTCGAGTGTCACCTCCCCGTCGTGGTGGACCCGCGGGGTGATGTCGATGTTGACGCCGACGTTCTTGTACTCGTACGAGGTGATGGGCTGCTGGGCGACCCCTCCGGTGGCGATCTGGGCGAAGATGGTCACCGGGACCGGGACCTGGTCGCCGAAGCGGGCCTGCGCGGTCTGCCCCTCCGAGATGCGGAGCTGGGGGTTGGCCAGGAGACGGGTCGAGGAATCGCTTTGCAGGAGGCGCACCACCGCCCCCGGCAGCGCGGTCACCACGAGGTTGGAGGCGGAGTAGGGGTTGTCGTCGAGGGTGAAATCCGCGTCGGGGTTGGGGATCACCGCGCTGGCGATGCCCTCGATGCCCTGGGCGTCGAGGCCCGACGTCAGGTAGATCCCGTACTCCTTCAGGCGGTTGCGCTTGATCTCGAGGATCTCGACCTCGACCACGACCTCCGCCCGGCGCTTGTCCACGATCTCCACGATGCGCTCGGCGGCAGCGACCTTGTCCGGCGTGTCGTTGATGGTCAGGGCGTTGGCGCCGGGCAGCGGGGCCACCCGCCTCGCACCGAGGACGATCCGGAGGAGATCGATCGTCTCCTTGATGTCGGCGTTGGAGAGGAACAGCGTCTTGACCACTTGCTGCTCGTACTCGCGACGCTTGGCCTGGGTGTCGGGGATGACGGTGATGATGCGGGCGTCCGTCACGCGGTGAAACGAGTGTCCCGCACTGTTGAGCGCGCTCAGCGCCTGATCGAAGGGAACGTCCTGGAGGTCCAGGCTGACCGGCTGGTCACGGAAGTCGGGGTCGAAGACCACATTGACGCCGACCGCCCGGGCCAGGGCCATGTAGGCCTCGCGCAGGCTCGCCCCGCGGAAGACGAGCCCCAGGGGCTCCTCCGCCTCCGGCCCGAGATCGAGGCCAGGCAGGGAGCTCTCGCGCGCCTTCGCCTTGATCTCGTCGAACGAGGCGGCGCGGCGACCCGCCTCGCGTCGGGCCTCGAGATCCTCCATCTCCTGCTGGATGTGAACCGCCTGGGGGTTCAGGTCGAGGGCCAGGCGGTACTCGTCGAGGGCATCCTTGTACAGGCCGCGGCCGGCGAGCCGCCGCCCCATGTTCGCGTGCTCGGTCGAGGCCCGGAGGCGGGCCCGGCCGAGCGCCCGCGTGTACTGCACGTTGTTGGGATTCTCCTTGACCGCCCGGGAGTACTCGAGCACCGCCCGGTCGTAGTCCTGCAGCCGCTCCGCCTTCTCCCCGCTCCGGAACGCGGCTGACGTGGCGCAGCCGAGGGGGGCAAGGAGACCGGGAAGGAGGGCGGCGACGAGAAGCAGGCGTCTCATCCGTGGATCACCTCGACTCCGGACGGGATCTCGAACTCGAACAGACGATCGGGCAGCCCCGTGTTCTCGCGCACGTCCTCGAACCGGAAGAGGGTCCGGTTGCCCTGGATGTCCTCGAGCAGGATCGACCGGATGAGGCCCGAGGGCTCCACGTCGACGTAGGCCCTCTCGAGCTCCGCGTTCTCCTGGCGGGGGACGAGGCGCAGCCTCAGCACGCCCTCCTCGAAGGGCTCGTCGAGCGTGGCCTCGAACTCCTCGAGGAGCCCCGCGTTCCCGAAGAGCAGCCGTGCGGCCAGAGACCGCCGGTCATCCTGGTCCTGGATGATGACCTGTCGGTCCTCGGGGACGTAGAAGTAGAAGCGCTCGCCATCCGAAAGGAACAGCTTCTCCTCGGGCTCCTGGTACTCCCAGCGCATCCGACCCGGGCGCTTGATCGAGACGGTGCCCCGCTCCACGAGCTCGCGGCCGAGGAGGCCGGAGCGATAGGACTGCACGAAGCGGGCGACGAGGTCCCGGGTGTGGGAATTCCGGGCCTCGATGCGGCCCACCAGGCTCTCCGCGAGGGTGGGGTCGGTTCCGGCCGCTGGAGCAGCTCCCGCGGCGAGCAGGAGCGCGAGGAGGAGTGCAGCGCTCATGTCCCTTCTTCGCCATCATAGCCCAAGTCCCCGCCGTGCTTGCCGCCGTCTGGTGCGCCTGCTAGCATCGCTCGAATGGTTTCCGCGGAGGCACGCCACCTGGCGATCTCGGCCCTGCTGGCGATCACGGTCCCCGCGGCGGCCTCCTCCGCCGACGAGCTGCGGGGGCTGTGGGTGGTCCGGACCGCCCTCGTCTCCCCCGAATCCGTCGACCGGGTGGTCGACGACGCGGCGGCGGGGGGCTTCAACGCCCTGTTCGTCCAGGTCCGGGGCCGGGGCGACGCCTTCTACTCCTCGAAGCTCGTGCCCCGCAGCATCCTCCTGGAGAGGCAGCCCCGGGACTTCGACCCCCTGGCCCGCCTGATCCACCGCGCCCGGGCCCGGTGCCTGCAGGTGCACGCCTGGGTGAACGTCCTCCTCGTGGGCCACTTCGGGCAGCCCGTGCCCCGCGGACACGTCCTCGAACGCCATCCGGACTGGATCATGGTGCCGCGCTCGGTGGCCCGCGAGGCCTTCAACGCCTCGCCCCAGCGTGTCCTGCAGCTCGTGAGGCGGGCCGGTCGCCAAGACGGCGACGTGGAGGGCTACTACCTGTCGCCTTCGGTCCCGGCGGCGGTCGATCACCTGGAGGAGGTCGTCCGCGAGCTGGTCCAGTCCTACCGGATCGACGGGCTGCACCTCGACTTCATCCGCTATCCGGGCCCGAGCTGGGATCACTCTCGAGCGGCCCTCGTGGCGTTTCGCCGGATCCACCAGAGCCCGGCGCTCCTCGGCGGCCCCGACCGCGATCTCTTCGGCTGGGACGAGTACCGCCGGCGCACCTTGACCGCCCTGGCCAGCCGGCTCGCGGACGCCGCGCGCGTGGAGCGGCCGGGGATCGTCCTGTCGGCGGCGGTGGCCGCAGACGAGGCGCAGGCGGTGAACAACAAGTTCCAGGACTGGCCGGGCTGGTTGTCGAGCGGCATCCTGAGCGCGCTGTGCCCCATGACCTACACCCCGGACAACCAGCTGTTCCTCACCCAGGTCCAGCAGGCCCTGGCCCGAGCCCGGGGGCGGCAGCCGGTGTGGGCGGGGATCGGCGCCTACCGCCTCGACTTCGAGGGGATCGTCGAAAGGGTCGTGCTCGCCCGCCGAGCCGGCGCGGGGGGTGTCGTGCTGTTCTCCCACGAGTCGCTGGCCCCCGCCGACTGGCGGAGGCTCCGCCGTGAGGCCTTCAGGACGCCGGTGACGGCCGCGGAGCTGCGCTGCCGCACGGCCGACCTCGCGCGGTGAGCCGCGCCACGCCGCCGCGGACGAGCCGAACTGTCGCGGTGATCCTGCTGGCCACGACCGTTGCGGGATATGCTGGGGGCGCCGTGGGGTCCGAGCTCGAGAGCGCGCTGCCTGTCGTGTCGCCGGAGGCGGTGGGGTTCCGCCCCGACGGCCTGGACGACGTCGATCGGATCGTGGAGGCCGCGGTGGCCGAGCGGACCTTCCCCGGGGCGGTGCTGGCCATCGGGCGCCGTGGGGGCCTGGTCCGGCTTCGCGCGTTCGGACGCCAGACGTACGAGCCCGAGGCGGCGGAGGTCCGGACCGACACGATCTACGACCTCGCAAGCCTCACGAAGATCGTCGTCACGACCACGGTGGCCATGATCCTGGTCGACGAGGGTCGTCTCGATCTCGACGCGACGGTCGGCTCGATCGTCCCCGGGTTCGAGGGAGGCGCCAAGGACCAGGTGCGCGTGCGGCAGCTGCTCTCGCACTCGGGGGGCCTTCTCTGGTGGGCGCCGCTCTACAAGGAGCTGCGGGGCAAAGCCGCCTTCCTCGAGCGGATCCTGGAGATGGATCTGGACTACCCACCCGGGACGAAGTCGGTCTACAGCGACCTCGGGCTGATCCTCCTCGGCGAGGTGCTCGAGCGGAGTGCCGGCACCCCGATCGAGGAGGTCGCGCGACGCCGGCTGCTCGAGCCCCTGGGGATGGGCGACACGCAGTATCTTCCCCCCGTGGCCCTGCGCCCGAGGATCGCGCCCACCGAGCGCGATCCCTGGCGAGGACGGGTCCTGCGTGGGGAGGTCCACGACCGGAACACCTTCGCCCTCGGGGGAGTGGCTCCACACGCCGGGCTCTTCGGCACCGCGGGTGACCTCGCCCGGTTCGCCCAGATGCTCTTGAACGGGGGCACGCTCGAGGGACACCGGATCGTCTCGGAGGACACGGTGACGCTCTTCACCCACCGTGTCACGGGAGTTCCCGGGTGCACGCGGGCCCTGGGCTGGGACACGCCGACCGATGGGGCGACCCCGCGGAGCTCGACCCCGGGGGATCCGGGCTACTCCTCGGCCGGGACTCTCTTCTCGCCGCGGTCGTTCGGACACACGGGCTACACCGGCACGTCGATGTGGATCGACCCCGAGCGCGAGCTGTTCGTCATCCTGCTCTCGAACCGGGTGCACCCCACCCGGGAGAACCGGGCCCATCTCGCGTTCCGTCCGCGCCTGGCCGACGCGGTGGTGAGGGCCCTGGCCGAGTCGTGAGCCCCACATCGAGGCGGCGCGTCCTGGCCGCGCTCGTTGGCGGACTCGCTCCGAAACCGCGC
>JAJDNV010000223.1 GCA_022340545.1 Acidobacteriota bacterium
GGCCGTCGCCTCGGCTCCCGCGCCACCGTCGGTGGGAGCCGGCTTCCAGAAGGCCTCGTTCCAGAGCTTGGTCATCGAGTAGAGCGTGAGGAGGCTCACCCCCAGGGCGACCGCGGTGACGCCCCAGGCCTCGGCCTCGAGACCGGCCTTGACCAGGACCATCTTCCCCCAGAAGCCCGACAGCGGCGGGATCCCGGCAAGCGAGAACGCAGGCACCAGGAACACGAGGGCCAGGAACGGCTGGCTCCGGTAGAGCCCGCCGAGGTCCTTCAGGTGGTCGCTGCCGCCCAGGCGGCGGACGATCCCGCCCACGAGGAAGAGGTTCGTCTTCACCACGATGTGGTGCATCAGGTAGAAGACCGAGCCGGCCAGCCCGAGGGGGGTCAGGAGGCCCAGCCCCATCACCATGTAGCCAATCTGGCTCACGATGTGGAACGAGAGCACCCGCCGGAACTCCATCTGCGCCGCTGCCCCCAGCACCCCGGTCACCATCGTCAGGGCGGCCGCGATGAGGATGAGGCCGTGGGTGAAGGCGCTGTCGCCGATGAAGATCAGGGTGAACGCCCGTATGAGGGCGTAGACTCCGACCTTGGTCAGCAGCCCGGCAAACACCGCCGAGACCGCGATCGGCGGGGTGTGGTACGAAGCCGGCAGCCAGAAGAAGAAGGGGAACAGCGCCGCCTTGATGCCGAAGGCCACCAGGAAGAGGACCGCCAGGACCGGCACGAGGTCGGGGGCGATTCCGAGGGAGGCGGCGCGGGCGAGGTCCGCCATGTTGAGGGTGCCGGCGATCCCGTAGAGCACCCCCACCGCGGCGAGGAAGACGGCCGAGGAGAGCAGGTTGAGCGTCACGTACTTGACCCCGCCCTCGAGCTGGGCGCGCTCGCCCCCGAGGGCCAGGAGCACGAACGACGCCATCAGCATGACCTCGAAGCTGACGTAGAGGTTGAACAGGTCGCCGGTGAGGAAGGCCCCACAGACACCCATGAGAAGCACGTGGTAAAGCGTGTGGTAGCCGTGCGCCTCGCGCCGCTCGTCGATGGACCCCAGGGAGTACACCGCCACCGCCAGGCCGGTGATGCCGGTGAGCAGGACCATGATCGCGGCCAGGAGGTCGGCCACCAGGGTGATCCCGAAGGGCGCGGGCCAAGCCCCGGCCCGCATGACCTGGATGCCCTCGGAGGAGACCCGAGCGAGGAGACCCGCCGACACCGCCAGCAGGAGCGCCGCCCCCGCGACGCTCACCGCACGCTGCAGGGCCCGGCGCCGCTGGGTGAACAGGCACACGATGGCGGTGCCCAGGGGCACGAGGATCGGCAGGACCACGAAGGAGCTCATGGCGGCGGTGCCCCGTCCGTGCATCTCAGGGAGTCGAGGTCGTCGGTCCCCGTCTCCTGGTGGGCGCGCTTGATCAGGACGAGGGCGAAGGCCTGGACGGCGAACCCGATGACGATGGCGGTGAGGACGAGGGCCTCGGGCACCGGATCGGGGTAGGGTGGCAGGAGCGACTCCTGGCCCGGAGCCACGATCGGCGTCCCCCCGCGGACGAGGCCGCCCACGGTGAAGATGAGGAGGTTCGCGGCGTGGCCGAGGAGAGCGAGACCGAAGATCAGCTTCACCATGCTCCGGCGCATCACGAGGTAGAGCCCGGCCGCGTAGAGCAGGCCGATGACGATGGCCAGAACCAGGGTCACGGCCTCTCCTCCGCCAGCTCGAACACGATCACGACCACGACCCCCAGCACCGCCAGGTAGACGCCCACGTCGAAGACGAATGGCGTCCCGAGGTGCCCGATCACCGGGACCTTCGCGTCCAGCCAGTGGCCGGTGAGAAAGGCCCCGCCGTCGACGAGGGGGGGGAGGCCACTCAGCAGCGCGACCGCCAGCCCCGCCCCCACGAACACCAGCGGGTCGACGCGCAGGACCCGCCGCGCCTTCTCGAGCCCGTCGGAGGCCAGGATCAGCGCGAAGGCGGAGGCGGCAGTGAGGCCGCCCACGAAGCCTCCGCCGGGCTCGTTGTGTCCGCGGACCAGGAGGAAGATCGAGAACACCAGGATGAGCGGGAAGAGAAGGCGCGTCGTCGTGCGGAGGATCAAGGAGTCCCGGATGATCACGGCTGGTCCTCCTCGGGTGATCCCCGGCGGAGCCGCATCAGGCCGACCACTCCCAGCGCCGCCACCGCCAGAACGGTGATCTCCCCGAGCGTGTCGAGGGCTCGGAAGTCCACCAGGATCACGTTCACCACGTTGCGCCCCTGGGCCAGGGGGAGGCTCGCGCGGGCGAAGTAGTCCCGCAGCGGCGCCGGGTGATACGTCACGGCGGTCGCGAGGACGATTGCCGTCATCACCGCCCCCCCGGCCAGGGCCACGATGGCGTCGCGCGTCCGCTTCGAGGGCGAAGAAAGCGTGCGCAGGGGGGGCAGCCGCCGGAGGACCAGGACGAAGAGGATGACGGCGAGCGTCTCCACCGCGAGCTGGGTGAGGGCGAGGTCGGGTCCGCCGAAGAAGAGGAACAGGAGGGCCAGCCCGTAGCCGACGATCCCGAGAGAGGCCACCGCGAAGAGGATCGAGCGCGCGCGGACGACCAGCACGGCTCCCACCACCATGGCCGCCGCCGCCAGCAGCTCGTGGACGCGCGCCTCGTCGAAGGTCGCGTTCGGCCAGCCCACGCGGTCGAGGAGCACCCCTCCGACCAGGAGAACGGTGGTGCCGATGACCACGACGAGATATGTCCCGAGAACGCCGCCCTGGAGCAGCCGGGTCTGCCACCTCGCCAGGGCGACGAGGCCGGCGAGGGTGGCGCGGTACAGCCGCGCGGGACCCCAGTCCGCAAGGCGCCGCAGGGGTGCGCTCAGCACGAGGGCCCGGTCGTGGGCGAGGTACAGCAGAACCCCGATCGCGAGCATGACCAGGCTCTGCACGAAGGCCGGGCTCATCCCGACCCACGGCGACAGCACCAGCTCGGTGTGCTCGCCATGCACCGTCGTCGCCGCCGGCTGGATGATCGGCAGCGCCAGCTGCTCCGGGAACAGACTGAAGAGGAGGCTCACTGTGGCCAGGAGAACCGGGCCGATCCAGAGTCCCGGCGGGCCCTCGTGGGCCACCTTCGGCGTGTCGCCCCGCTTCGGGCCGAAGAACGCCCTCCAGCCCACCAGGCCGGAGGCGGCGGCGACGAACGCGCTCCCGACGAAGCTCAGGATGGTCACCATCTGCCCCGCGTGCGGGGCCTCGACCTTCGCCTCGTAGAAGAACTCCTTGGCCACGAAGCCGAACAGCGGCGGCAGGCCGGCCATGGAGATCGCGGAGACGGCGACGGCGCCGGCGGTCAGTGGCATGGTCCGGGCGAGCCCGCCGAGGAGGCCCAGGTCGCGGGTCCCGGCCTCGTGGTCGAGGGTCCCGACCCCGAGGAACAACGCGGCCTTGTAGAGGGCGTGGACGACGAGAAAGACCATCGCCGCCTGGGCCGAGAGCTCGGTGCTGATGCCGACGAGGAGGGTCAGGGTCCCCAGCCCGCTCACCGTGGTGAAGGCCAGCAGGCGCTTGAGGTCGGTCTGGCCGTAGGCCAGGACCGCGCCGATGACGATGGTGATGGTCCCCGAGAGCATGATGATGTAGTGCCACTCGTCGGTGCCGCCCAGGGCGGGGTTGAGCCGGGCGAGCAGGTAGATGCCGGCCTTCACCATGGTCGCGGAGTGAAGGTAGGCGCTCACCGGGCTCGGCGCCGCCATGGCCCCGGGGAGCCAGAAGTGGAAGGGGAACTGCGCCGACTTCGTGAACGCCCCGGCCAGCACCAGGAGCAGCGCCGGCAGGTAGAGCGGGTGGGCCTTGATGACCGCACCCTGGGCCTCGAGGGCGGAGAGCTGGAAGGTCCCGGCGATCTGCCCCAGCAGGAGAAGCCCGGCCAGGAGCGCCAGCCCGCCCCCTCCGGTCACGAGCAGGGCCTGCAGCGCCGCCGCCCGCGACTCCGCCTTCTCGTGGTTGAACCCGATCAGGATGTAGGAGCTGACGCTCGTCAGCTCCCAGAAGACGAAGAGGCTCAGCGCGTCGTCGGCGAGGACGAGGCCGAGCATGGCCCCCATGAAGAAGAGAATGGCGGCGTAGAAGCGGGGGAGCCGGGCATCCCCCTTGAAGTAGCTGCCCGCGTACACGAGAACCAGGGCGCCGATACCGGTGACGAGGAGCGCGAACAGCAGCGACAGGCCGTCGAGGCGGAAGGCGAGGCGGATCCCGAGATCCTCGACCCAGGTCCACGACTGCGCCCAGGCCTCGCCTCGGGTCAGGTCGTCGAGCCCGGCCACGAACCAGCCGAAGAGCGCGGCGGGTCCC
>JAJDNV010000224.1 GCA_022340545.1 Acidobacteriota bacterium
GCGCCGGCCGCTGCCCTCGTCGAGGCGGACCACCGCAATCGGCTGGGTGGGCGCGATGTTGTACCGCGGGGCGAGCTGGGGGACGTCGTCGAGGTCGAAGGCCTCCGCGATCTCCTCACCGGAGGCGGTGAGGTTGAAGCGACCGCACATGGGTCCATTCTAGGCCTCCCCTCACGGGCCGGCGACCGGTGAGAGCCACCGAGCCTGTCCACCTGCTCGGGCGCGTTCTGCCCCCCGAGGGCACGACCGTGTGACCGGTCAAAGCGTGTCAGGGCGGGAACAACCTTGGCCCCTGGCCCGTTTCATCCTTACAGCCTCCCCCGAACACACCCTCTCGATCCCGCTCCGCGGGCGGCGCGGTACGAATGCCATGACCCGCATCAGTCACGCTGTCCCGATCATGCTCGCCCTTCTCGCGCTGGGCGCGGATACGAGCGAACCCGACCTCAGGCTCCGGGCGAGCCCGCGGTGGTCGTTCGCCGTTGCCGGCAACGCCCGCAACGTCCTGCTGACCGCGGAGATCGTGGGTCCGGAAACCGAGGAGTACTACTGCCCGGAGGTGGTCTGGATCTGGGGGGACGGCACCCGCAGCACGGAGGAGTCGGACTGCGAGCCCTTCGAGACCCGGAGCGAGTTCCCTCGACTCTTCCGGCGCCGAGTCGCCTCGCCAGGGCGGGTGCAACCGTACAGGGTCTGTGTCGAGCTCCGCAAGGCGGACAAGAAGATCGACCGAAGCTGCACGAAGTTCAGCGTGCGCTGATCCCCGCTCGGTCGCCCCAACGATCCGCGGGGCGCATCGCCCGTTCCCTAGCTCGGAGAGCCCTCCTCCGCGTACCAGTCGTCGTGCTTCGACCACGCCCTGCAGCGGAGGCACTGCGTCTCCGACCACTTCTGTCCGCAGGCCGGGCACACACCCCGCGTGTCGAAGGTGTTCCAGACGTGCAGGCACTCGCACATCCAGCGGTCCTCCCGCCCCGGCTCCCACCCGCAGCGCGGGCAGCGGATGCGCGGCCGGCCGGGCCGCTGGCCCGGGCGCTCACGTGTCCTCGGCGTGCGGAGGCGCTCGGGATCGCCCTTCAGGAGCAGCACCGGCGGGACCACAGAGTCGGCCATCGGGGGGCGCATTCCGGTTCCGACCTCAATGGTACCCATCGTCGTGGGATCCAGGCCAGTGCAGGAAGAGGGTCCAATCCGCTGCGGGGTTGTCTCCGAAACGCGCAGGTCGGCCAAAGCGCCCGACGACCCACCACGTCGTCCTTGACACGGTCGGGATCGGAACGACCTTGTGGACAGCATCAGACAGGAGGGGCCGAGATGAGGCGACACCACCCTTCCCGCCGGGACTTCTTGAAGACGAGCGTCGGGGCCGCCATTGGCGCGGCGACCGGCCCGCTCGCCGCCTGCACCCGTCCCACGGGGGGCGACGTCCTGAAGAACAGCGTCGTGAGCATCGCCCGGGTGACGAACGGCAAGATCGGGAGAGCCGTCGAGGAGGCCATCGACCTCTTGGGCGGTATCGAGACGGTGGCCAGGGGCAAGGGCCGCATCATGCTCAAGCCCAATCTGGTCGCGGAGTCACCGACGTTCACCACCAAGCCCGAGGTCATCCGAACGCTGGCCCGGCTCATGATGGATTCGGGCCGGGAAGTCCTCGTTGGCGAGGGATCGGCGGCCGGCGGAGGCTTCAACGTCCGGGGCGAGGAGATCTACCGCACGAGGAAGCGGGACATCCTCGACGGCCTGCAGGCGCACGTCTTCGATCAGCTGGGCTACACCGAGCTGGCCCGCTCGTTGCGGATCCCGCTCGTCAATCTTCACTCCGGGGAGATGGTGGAGGTACCAACTCCCGGCGGCCACGTCTTCGAGGAGCTGACGCTGCACCAGTCGCTCACCGACATCGACCTTCTGTGCTCCGTCCCGATGATGAAGACCCACGTCCTGGCGACCGTCACCCTCGCGATGAAGAACCTGATCGGCCTCTACCCGGGCACCCGGTACTACTCCGTCCGCTCGTGGCTCCACGACCGCGCGGCGGAGAAGGGCTCACCCGGCGTCTCCTATGAGATCGTCGACATGGTGCGGGCCAACAAGACCGGCCTGGCCGTCATCGACGGGTCGTCGGCGATGGAGGGCGACGGCCCCACCGATGGCAAGCTCGTCGACATGAACCTGATCGTGGCGGGCACGAGCCCGCTGGCCGCCGACATGGTGGCGACGGCCCTGATGGGGATGTCCCCGGACGACGTCCCCACCTTCACGACGGCCCACCGGGCGGGGATGCAGCCCCGGACGCTCGACGAGATCGAGATCAGGGGGCTGAAGATCGATCAGGCCCGGAGGGACTTCGCTCGGCCGAACATCATCTCCTGGAACAGCATCAGCCACTTCTACGGCGCGAAGGAGCTGTAGGCCGAAGGCGAGGCGCCACGAAGCGACGCCCCACCTGGGTGGGTCCCCGCCTCGGGGCCAGCCGCAATCTCCGCGTGCTAATCTAGAAGACGAGGTGAGTGCAGCTTGAAACCGCATACGAAGACCCCGGCCGGGACCGTAGTGAATGCCCCGGGTCGGGGTCTGACGGCCGAGTGGGCCACGTGACCCGCCCCCGGCCTCCATGGCGTCTGAGATGGGCGTGGTTTCTGTCCGGCGCGGTCCTCACCGCCTGCGGAGGAGGAGGGGGCAGCCCGTCCTCGCCCAGCACCCCGACCCCCTCGCCCCCCCCGGTGGAGACCTACTCCGTCGCGGCCGTCGTCTACTACGACGTGAACCGGAACAACGTCCTCGACCCGGAAGAGACGGTCCGGCTCGACAACGTGGAGCTGGACATCGGAGGGGGATCCGGGCGGACGCAGGGCGGGACCGGGAGGGCCGTCGTCCAGGGGGTCCCCGCGGGGAACCACACCATCGTCATCCAGACCTCGTCGCTCCCGCCGTTCTTCGTCGGGGGAACTCCGGTCACGATCGATGTGCCCCGGAACGAGGATGTCCTCGTCCCCCTTGCCCTGCCGATCGGACAGAACTTCCCGTTCCACTACCTGTCCAGCGGGGACAGCATCAGCAAGGGCGAGAACGCCTCCGATGGGGAGGGCTATCGGTCCATCCTCCTCAGCCGGCTGAGGGGGTACTACCAGGTCCCGGTGAGCATGTACTACCGTGGACGCGGCCGGGGGCCGAGCTCCGACGGGGCGGATCGGATGCAATACGACCTCGGTAACCTCCACCCCGCGTACGTGTTGATCGGCTGGGGCACGAACGACTGGAACCAGGGTTGCGCGCCCTCGGCGTGCGACACGATCGACAACCTCCGCTCCATGGTGCGCGACGTGAAGGCGGCCGACTCCCTTCCCTGCGTCGGGACTCTTCTTCCCCCCAACGTCGGCAACGACCCCCGAGCGCCGGAGAGCCGGGGCGAGTGGGTGGTGGAGATGAACGAGCTGATTCGGGCCATGGCCCAGGAGGAAGGGGCCCTGGTGGTGGACCTCCATGCCGCGTTCATGAACGCCGGCGGACCCGCCGGCTTGAT
>JAJDNV010000226.1 GCA_022340545.1 Acidobacteriota bacterium
TCATCAACGCGTATGCCGGTGGCGGCGCTGCTCAGCGCGGCCCGGCGGTCGCCTGGCTGTCGAATCGACGACTGGTGACCTACGGGAGCGAGAAGCCGGACGAGCTGGCGCTCTTCTCCCTCGACGTCGAGACCGGCGACAGGCGCCGCCTCACCACGCCGTCGCCGGACCACGACCTTCACCCCGCGGTCTCGCCCGACGGGCGGAGCCTCGCCTTCGTTCGCACCGGCAACGTGGGAACCTCCCGCCTCTACGTGTTGCCGCTCTCCTCGGATGGGGAGGCAGACGGCGAGCCGCGCCCGATCCCGATCGACGCCCCGGCAGTGACCAGCCCGGCCTGGACTGCCGACGGTCACGACCTGATCTGCGCCGCTGGCGCCCCATACTTCACCAACGCGCGCCTGTGGCGTGTGCCCGTGTCGGGAGAGGGTCGGGCCGCGCCCCTGCCCTTCGGAGAAGATGGATTCATGCCGGCGGTCGCACGGACCGGCCACCGCCTGGCGTACGTGGTTCAGCCCGAGACCGACAGCGACATCTTCCGTGTGGATCTGGACGGGAGGGGGAACGCCGCCCTCGAACCCTTCATCTCCTCCACTCGGGAGGAGAACCTCCCCGCCTGGTCTCCCGACGGATCCCGCATCGCCTTCGGGTCGGCCCGCTCCGGGGCGCAGGAGGTGTGGCTCTGCGAAAGGGACGGCTCCCACCCGCGACAGCTCACCTCCATGGGCAGCATCGCCGGCACGGCACGCTGGTTCCCGGACGGCAAGAGGATCGCGTTCGACGGGCGGCGGGACGGGCAGAGCGACGTCTTCGTGATCGACGCCGCGGGCGGCGTGCCGAGGCCGATCACGACGTCTCCCGCCGACGATCGCGTGCCGGACGTCTCGGCCGATGGCCGGTGGATCTCGTTCGCATCCAACCGGACGGGGCGCTACGAGATCTGGCGCAAGCCCGCGGCGGGCGGGGAGGCGCTGCAGGTGACCCGCGGGGGTGGAGACGTGCCCGCCGAGTCGCCGTCCGGAGACCTCGTCTACTTCCAGCGAGAGTCGGAGGACGGCCGCCTGCACCTGTGGAGCGTCCCCGTCGGCGGAGGCGAAGAGAAGCGGGTGCTCGGCCCGGTCCAGTGGGGCGACTACGTCGTGGTCGAGGAGGGCGTCTACTTCGTCGGTTCCACGAGTGACGGCTACGAGATCCAGTTCCTCGACACTGCCACCGGCAAGACCCGCGTCCTCGCGCCGGCTCCGCCCGGGTCATCGGTCGGCCTGGCCCTCTCGCCCGATCGCCACACCGCGCTGCTGACTGTCTACCGAGACGCCGGCGGCAGCGACCTGATGCTGGTCGACGGCTTCCGTTAGGGCTGCGGGTCCGGGTCTCGCCCACGAGGTCGGACTCACTGCGCCGAGCAGGCACCGGCAGAGTCGGCCCTCGTGCGATGGTGGCCATGGCGCGGTGCAGACCGGGGCTCTCAGACGCCGGGGCCCAGGCGGAAGACTGGGACCTTGTGCGCCGGGTTCGGACTGAGGGATACTCTCGCGACTCGCCCAGGGCTACGCACCGCCCGAAGGGAGCCACACCAGAAAGGGGACTCCATGGAGCTGCTCGACTGGATCGTCATAGCTCTCTACTTCATGCTGATCGGCTGGGTCGCCTGGTGGTATGGCCGGCATCAGAAGGACAGCGTCGACTACTTCCTCGCCGGCCGGAATGCCGGCTGGATCGTCATCGGCGCCTCGATCTTCACCGCGAACATCGGCTCCGAGCACATCGTGGGTCTGGCGGGGCAGGGCGCCACCACCGGGCTGGCCATGGCCCACTGGGAGCTGCACGCGTGGGTCCTGATCATGCTGGCCGGCCTCTTCGTGCCCTTCTACTACAAGTCCGGGGTGGAGACGATCCCGGAGTTCCTGGAGAAACGCTTCAACGCGCGCGCGCGCTGGATCCTCTCCTGCGTCTCCCTGGTGGCGTACGTCTTCACCAAGGTGAGCGTGACCGTGTACGCCGGTGCAGTGGTGTTCCAGGCGCTGCTGCCCAACACCTTCGGCACGCCCGAGAACGCCTTCTGGGTCGGGGCCTTCACCACGGTGATCCTCACCGGCATCTACACCGTCTTCGGCGGCATGCGGGCGATCATGAACACGGCCACCCCGCAGGCGGTGGTCATCCTGTTCGGCTCCTTTCTCATCACCGCGATCGGCCTCGAAAGGCTGGGGGGCTGGGGCGAGCTCGTCAACATGTGCCGCATGAACCGGGAGGCCTTTTCCCTCTGGCGGCCGCTCTCCGACCCCACCTTCCCCTGGCTGGCCGTCCTCGTCGCCTCGCCGATCATCGGCGTCTGGTACTGGTGCACGGACCAGTACATCGTTCAGCGTACGCTCTCGGCGAAGAACCTGGCCACCGCGCGCCGCGGAGCGCTGTTCGGCGGCCTCCTCAAGGTGTGGCCGGTTCTGATCTTCATGATCCCGGGGATGATCGGATGGGCGCTGCACCAGAAGGGCCTCATGCAGCTCCCGACGATGATGGTGAACGGCGTCGCCACCATCCGGACGGACCTGACCTTCGCCACCCTGGTCAAGGAGCTCCTGCCGACGGGCATCCGCGGTCTCATCGTGGCCTGTCTGCTCGCGGCGCTCATGAGCTCGCTCGCGTCGCTCTTCAATTCGAGCGCCTCGCTCTTCACCGTGGACATCTACGAGAAGCTGCGCCCCGGTCAGTCGCCGCAGCACCTGCTCAAGGTCGGACGCGTCGCGACCGCCACCGTCGTCGTGCTGGGGATCATCTGGATCCCGGTGATGGAGCGGGTGTCCGGGGGCGGCCTCTACCAATACCTGCAGAACGTGCAAGGCTACCTGGCGCCGCCGATCACGGCGGTCTTCCTCCTCGGCCTCTTCTGGAAGCGGATCAACGGCGCGGGCGCCGTCTGGGGCCTGAGCGGAGGGTTCGTGCTGGGCATGATCAAGCTGACCCTGCAGACCTTCTACGGCGCGGGCGAAGGCCGGATCCACAGCCCGGCCCTCTTCGCCGCGATCGGGGACTTCAATCCCTACTACGCCACCGGCGTCCTCCTCCTCCTGAGCGCCGTCATCATCGTGGCGGCCTCCCTCGTGACCCCGCCGCCCGCGGAGGAGAAGGTCAGGGACCTCACCTACGGCTCGATCCACAGCGACCCCGCGGCGGAGGCGGAGATCAAGGCGAGCTGGGATTTCGGCAACAAGCTGATGGTGTTCCTGATCCTCGCCGGTGTCATCGGGATGTACGGCTACTTCACCTTCTGGCTGAACTGATCGCTCGCCAGGGTCGGCAGGAGGCCCGCGAACAAAGGAGATTCAGATGAGACAGCTCATCCCGAACCATTGGCTTGTTGAGAAGTTGCCATCCATGCTCTGCTTGACGGCCGTCCTGCTCGCTCCCGCGGCGGTCGCCCGAGCGAAGCAGGCGGCGCCAACGCCATCCGCCACCCGCGTGACGACGGCCAACGGCCTCGTCGAGGGGATCACGGACAAGAGTGGGATTCACGAGTTCAGGGGGATTCCGTACGCCGCGCCTCCCATCCGCGACCTGCGGTGGAAGCCCCCGCAGCCCGTGGCCGACTGGGAGGGCGTGCGCCGGGCGGACCGGTTTGCCGCGCAGTGCATGCAGCGGCGGGTCTTCGGGGACATGATGTTCCGCAACAGCGGGACGAGCGAGGACTGCCTCTACCTGAACGTGTGGACGCCCTCGACGTCGCCGGATGAGAAGCTGCCGGTGCTCGTCTACTACTACGGGGGCGGCTTCGTGGCGGGCGACGGCTCCGAGCCACGCTATGACGGCGAGAGCATGGCGCAGAAGGGGATCGTGGTCGTCACCATGAGCTACCGGCTCGGCGTTTTCGGCTTCTTCGCCCACCCCGAGCTGACGGCGGAGTCGGCGCACCACGCCTCGGGCAACTACACGTTCATGGACCAGACCCAGGCCCTGCGGTGGGTGCACGACAACATCGCGGCGTTCGGCGGCGATCCCGCGAGGGTCACCATCGCCGGCGAGTCGGCCGGGTCCCTCTCGGTGAGCGCCCAGATGGCGACACCGCTCGCGCGGGGACTCTTTGCGGGCGCGATCGGCGAGAGCGGATCCCTCCTCGGCACGTTGCCTCCGGTCTCGCTCACCGAAGGGGAAGAGGCCGGAACGAAGTTCGCCACCAGCATCGGCGCCGGCTCCTTGGAGGATCTGCGGGCCCTCTCCGCCATGGAGCTGCTCGAGGCGGCGGCCCGGCCGGGCACGCCCCGCTTCTCGGCGACGATCGACGGCTACTTCTTCCCGAAGGCACCGGCCGAGATCTACGCCGACGGAGAGCAGGCCCACGTGCCCCTCCTCGTCGGATGGAACTCCGAGGAGATGAACTACCGGATGCTCCTGAGGCGGGACGAGCCGACGCCCGAGAACTACGCCAAGGCCGTGCGGGACCTCTACCACGGTCAGGCCGACGAGGTCCTGGGGCTCTACCCGGCGTCGACCGCCGACGAGGTCATCGAGTCCGCCACGGACCTCGCCAGCGATCGCTTCATCGGCTTCAGCACGTGGAGGTGGTTCGATCTCCAACGGCAGACAGGCGAGGCGCCGGTGTATCGCTACCTGTACGCCCACCCGCGGCCTCCGATGAGGCCGGAGATGGGCAATGCCGTTCCCGGACTCGCCGGAGGCGTGGTGCGGGGCGGGGACGAGGCCAATCGTCCACCACCTCCCCGCGGGGCCGTGCACTCGGCCGAAATCGAGTACGCGATGGGCAACCTCGCCACGAACCCCGTCTACGCCTGGACCGACGACGACTACCAGGTCTCGCGGACCATGGAGGAGTACTTCGCGAACTTCGTCAAGAGCGGTGATCCGAACGGCCCCGGCCTGCCGAATTGGCCGGCGGCCCCGGGCGTCAAGGACGAGGCCTCCATGGTCATGCGGATCGACGTGACCTCGAAGGCAGAGCCGGCACGGCATCGGGACCGCTACCTCCTGCTGGAGCGGCTCTCCTCGGAATAGGCGGCGATAGACCTCAGACGATGGAGCGCCGCACGGCTCGTCCGCCCGGCCCTGACGCGGGGCGGCGCGGAGGTGACGCCCTGCGTGGCACGGATGGAGCCGTCCCAGGTCCGGTGGTGGGACTTACAGCCCCTCCATCTGCTCCAGCTCCCTGCCTTTTGTCTCGTGGACGAGCTTGATGACGAAGACCGCCGAGATCGCGGCGCACAGGGCGTAGAAGCCGTAGGCGGCCGCGAGGCCGACGGACGTGAGGAAGATGGGAAAGGTCATGGTGATCGCGAAGTTGGACGTCCACTGGAAGAAGCCGGCGACCGCCAGACCCGACCCGCGGATCTGGTTGGGGAACATCTCACCCAGCATCACCCACATGATGGGGCCCCACGACAGGTTGAAGAAGATGACGTAGACGTTTGCTGCCGCCAGGGCGAGCAGGCCCATGGAGTGGCTGAGCGTGAGCTGTCCCGAGGCGTCGAGGCTCGCCGTGGAAAACGCCACCGCGGCCAGGCCGAGGGTGACCGCCATGCCAAGGGAGCCAATCCACAACAGCGGCTTGCGGCCGAGGCGATCCACGAGGGCGATGGCGATCATGCAGCCGCCGATGCTCAGCGCGCCCGAGACCACGTTGATCAGGAGCGAGTCGCTCTCCGAAAAGCCCACGAACTGCCACAGGACCGCACCGTAGTAGAAGATGATGTTGATGCCGACGAGCTGTTGGAAGGTCGCCAGGCCGATGCCAACCCACACGATGGGCCTGAGCCGGCGACGGACCTTGTCGTAGAGGTCCGACAGGCGGGGCCGGTGATGATCCGACGCCAGTGATGCGTCGATCTCGTCCAGCTTGGCAGATCCCTCGTGTTCGCCGTAGAGCTTGACCAGGACGGACCGGGCCACGTCCTTCTTCCCCGTGACCACCAGGAAGCGCGGGCTCTCCGGGATGAACAGCAGCGCCATCAGGAAGGTCGTCGCTGGGAACAACTCGATCCAGAACATCCAGCGCCAGGTCTGGTAGCCCCACCAGAGCTCGTTCAGGGCGGAGCCGGAGACGTCGGCCAGGAGGTAGTTGCTCACGAACGCGGCAGTCAGGCCCGAGATGATGGCGATCTGCTGGACGGTGGCGAGGCGGCCCCGATAGCGGGCGTGTGCTACCTCGCTGATGTAGGCCGGCGCCATCACGCTCGCGGCGCCGACGGCCAGGCCGCCGATGACGCGGAAGACGACGAACTCGGACGAGGAGCCCGCGATGCCGGATCCCCACGCGGAAACGATGAAGCAGACCGCTGCGGCGATGAGCAGCGCCCGGCGTCCGAACCTGTCGGCCAGGCGTCCGGCGGCAGCCGCTCCAACGGCGCAGCCGAGCAGCATCGAGGCGACGCTGAACCCGGTGCCCACCGAATCGGAGTTGAAGGCCCTCTGCAGACCATCGACGGTGCCGTTGATGACGCCGCTATCGAAGCCAAACAGGAAGCCGCCAATGGTGGCGATGCAGCTGATCAAGATGATGAACGACTTGTTGCCCCCGGTGGCGGGCGGAGTGGTCATTGAGGCTCCTTTCAGCAGACCGGGGATTCTAGTCGCGTTCTGCCCAGCAGCAAAGCGTCAGAAAGGGGGAGCTCGCAGGCAGGAATCTGGAGGTGCCTCCCGGACCTGCCCAGCATCGCGGCCCTGAAGGCTTGCCGATGTGACGACAGCGGTGCCGAACGTGTCCGACGGCGCTCGCGGAGCTATTGCCGCATGTTTGAGCCGTTGACCGATCCGCTCACCGGGCCCCTGAGGACATCTCCGGGCTCACTGGGCACTCTTCATGTCGACGTCGGACCAGTCCGATGTCCCGCGTCCCGCCCTCGGAGGGGCCTATCCCCGCTTCCCCAGATGCCGCAGCGAGACGCCGTTCTTGAGGTTGAACTCCATCTCCTCGAGAGTGATGCCCCTCGTCTCCGGTACGAACAGGGCGACGAACGCGATCGCCACCACGCAGAACCCGGAGAACAGGAAGAAGATCGAGGCGTTCCCGAAGGTCTCCATGAAGGTCAGGGCGTTCGCCATCACCAGGCCCGCGAAGGTCCAGTTGACCATCGTGGTGATGGTCATGCCGACCTCTCGGCCCTCGAGGGGGAAGATCTCGGAGCAGACCAGCCACACCACGGGACCCCACGAGACGGCGAAACCGAAGATGTAGAAAATGACCGCAAACAGCAGGACCATCTTGGGGGCGCTGCCGATGGCCGCCGCGTCGGTCACGGTGCCGATCGACTGGAAGGCGAGGCCGGCCGCCACCATCGTGACGAACATGGACACGGCGCCCACGTAGAGCAGCTTCTTGCGTCCCCATTTCTCGACCAGGAAGATGGCCGGGAAGGTGAACAGCATGTTCACCGTAGGCACCGTCATCATGGCCACGATCCCCTTCATCCCGGCATAGCCGAAGATGGTGGGTGCGTAGTAGATCATCACGTTGATGCCGACCAGCTGCTGGAACATCTGCAGAAGGACGCCCACCACCAGGACCTTCAAGAAGTAGCCTTGAAACACGATCCCGAACCCGGCGCCCTGCGGCCCGTGCAGCGCCTCTTCGATCTCGCCGATCTCGGTGTCGATCTCTTCCTGGGTGTTGAGCGTCCGGCGGAGCACCTCGATCGCCTTTTCCTTCCTGCCCTTGAGCATCAGCCACCGGGGGCTCTCGGGAAGTATGAAGCCGCCGCCGAACATCAGTGCCGCGAACAGCGTGATTGTCAGGAACATCAGCGGGAGCGCGGTGGTGGGACTCACGAAGGTCCGGGCGATGTACACGTTGGTCAGCGAGATCAGGAAGATGCCGATGGTGATCATCAGCTGGAACAGTGTCCCCATCGAGCCTCGGATGGCGGCGGGCGCCGTCTCGGAGAGGTAGAGGGGCACCACGAACGACGCCATGCCAACGCCGAAGCCGAGGGCGAAGCGCAACGCCGACAGGACGCCAATGGCTGGGAGCAGTGCCGAGTAGGCGGACGCCGCCGTGAAGATGAACCCCGCGAGCAGCAGGCTCTTCTTCCGTCCGAGGAACCTCGCGAACACGCCCGAGAGCAACGCACCGAGGATCCCGCCGGTGGCCAGGATAGCGGAGTAGCTCTCCTTGTCGTGCACGGTGAACTGGTAGTGCTTGGTCAGCGTTTCGAGCGAGTTGGCGATGAAGCCCTGATCGAGACCGAACAGCAGCCCGCCCAGGGCCGCTACCGAGCAGATGACGAAGACGATCGTCTTGTAGCCGCCAGCTTGCACCTTTCTGTCTAGTTCCTCGACCATGTGTCTCCTCCGGGCCTGCGTAGCGGGTCTCGCCCGAAGAGCGTCGCCGCCGTCCGGGCCTTTGAATGTCGGGCGAGTCTACTTTGTCCGCTGTCCGTTTGCCAGACCTCCCGCCGGCGCGGCCGGCGGGGAGCCCTACAAGTGCACCAGGCGATCCTTGTAGTGGGCCATCAGCTTCGTGTTCCATTCGGCGGCCACCTTCGCGTCACCGACGTTCGGGCAGCGGAGCAGCGGCGGCGTCTCGCCGGCATCGATGAAATGCTCGACGACCTGACACAGCACGGCGTTGAGCAGTTTCATTCCCAGAATGGTCGAGCCTCCGCCGGTCGAGCCGAGCTCGGGCCGCTTCTCGCGGGAATCCTCGGGCCGGTGTACAGTCCCGGCGGCCAGCCCTACCATGGTCCCAACGGAACCTGGACGGAGGGATCGCAACGACAGACGCACGCTTCGCCCACGCTCGGATGTTCGACCGGAGCAGCCGGCGCGACGATCCAGCCCTCTGGTCGGAGACCTCGGCGCGGGGAATGGTCGTCACCGCCCACTACCTGGCCACGGAGGCTGGCGTGCGGGTCCTGGAGGAAGGCGGCAATGCCGTGGACGCGGCGGTGGCCGCTTCCCTGGCCCTGGCCGTCTGTGAGCCTGCCGGTTCGGGCCTGGGCGGCATGGCGGTCATGTTGATCCACGACCCAAGCGAGGGAAGGACCCGGGTCCTCTCCGGCCCGTGCCGCGCACCCGGTCTGGCCACGCCCGGTGCCCTCGCCCGGGTCCACCGCTACCGCGGCCACGCTGCGGTGGCCGTCCCGGCCTACCTGGCGGTCATCCGACAGGCCCTGGCCCGCTTCGGCCGGCTCTCCGAGGCCCGCGTGATCGCGCCGGCGATCGCCCTGGCGGAGGAGGGATTCCCTCTCACGGGTCTTCAGTCCGCCCTCGCGGCCGAGTACTGGCGGCCGCTTCGCCGCGGCAACTTCGCTCATCTCTTCCTGGACGATCGGGGGAAGCCCCGACCGACGGGGTCCCTTCTGCGGCAGCCCGCCCTGGCTCGAACCCTGCGGCGGCTCGAGACGAACGGCTTCGAGGATTTCTACCGTGGCGGCATTGCCCGGACCATTGCCGAGGACATGGAGGTTCACGGTGGCTTCGTACGACTCGTGGACCTGGCCACCGCCGCTGATCCACGGGAGACCGATCCTCTGGTCGCTCACTTCGAAGATCGGAGCGTCGCGACTGCCGGGCCTCCCGCCGGAGGCCTCACGCTCCTCCACATGCTGCGGCTGCTCGATGCCGCCGGGAATCTGAGCCTGCAACCCGAAGACCCCCAGTGGAGCCTGCTGATGGCGCGGATCGTCCGGCGGGCCCGCACGGACCGACGTCGCTACCGGCTGCGCATCGGCGCGGAGGACGTGTCCGGCGCCAGCGACCTCCTCGACCCGCTGGTCGCCCGCGACACGGTCGGTCCGCTGGTCGAGGATCTCGCCGGTACGGGCGAGACGTCGCACCTCTGTACGATGGACGCCAACGGGCTGGCTGTGTCGCTGACCCAGTCCATCGAGCGCAGCTTCGGCGCGGCAGTGGGATCGGCTGAGCTCGGCATCCTCTTCAACGGCTACCTCCGGGCCTTCAAGGTGAAGAACCAGCGCCACCCCCACTACCTTGCCCCGGGCGCGCCGGCCCGGTCGAACGCCGCCCCGACCATCGTCTCGAGTCGAGGCGAGGCTCAGGTGCTCGTGGGATCGACGGGCTCGGAGCGGGCCGCCTCGGGCATCCTCCAGGTTCTGGCTCGTTTGAGGCACCAGGCGCCGTTCGACGCCGCCCACGCCCCGCGGCTGCACTGCACGCCCGAGGGTGAAGTGCTCCTCGAGGCCGACCGGTTCAGCGAACGCAGCAGGCGCGCGCTGACCGGAGCCGGCCTGCGGCTCACGACCCTGGATCCCTACTCGTTCCGGGTCGGCGGGCTCCAGCTCATCGTGCGGGAGAACGGTCGGCTGACCGGTGTGTCGGAGCCTCGGCGTGACGGTGCGGCTGGCGGTCCTCGTCGCGACTGAAGCCACCCTTTCCGGACGGCTCGGGGGACCAGCCGTGGATAAGGCGCTACAGCCCGGCGTGAAGAGCGGGATCGCATTCGGGTCCGGACATAGAGCCCCCGCGGCTGGTCAGCCGACTTCGCCGTGGACCGACTCGAGGGCGGCGAGGGCGGCCCCGCGCGCACCCGCCATGTCCAGGTCCTCCACAACCGCGAAGGTCGCCGTCTCCTTCTGCTCCTCCTCGAGGGCGGTGTGCTCACGCACCTTCGCCAGAAACCACTCCCGGAACTCGGCGATGGTCTCCACCACCCCCCCACCCACAAAGTAGGCATCGGGGTCCATGAAGCGCGCGGCGATGGTGAACAGCCGCCCGATCGCCATCGCCTGC
>JAJDNV010000229.1 GCA_022340545.1 Acidobacteriota bacterium
AAGCGGAAGGGCGACGGCTCGAGGGGGGCGTTCAGGGGTCGGCCTTCTCCGAGGGGTTCGTTGAAGACCACGCGGATCGGGCTCTCGCGCGAGATGGTCCCCCCGGTGAAGGCGGCCACGACCGCCTCCTCCTCCGGGGTCAGGGGTGTCCGCGCCGCCGGCTTCGGACGCGAGCAGACGATGGCCGCGACGACCAGCCCCACCCCGAGCACCAGGACGACGGATCGCCACAGGTCGCGCATCGCTCACCCCCTGCCCGGGCTCGCCCCGGCCGTGCGGCTCCCCGGGCGGACCAAGTGTAGGCGATCGGCGCCGTCGCTTCGGTGACGCCCGGTTTCAGCGCGGCGCGTCGAGGAAGCCGGCGACCGCGTTGTTGAACGCGGCCGGGTTCTCGAGGTTGCTGAGGTGGCCGGCCCGCGGGATCACCGCGACGCGGCTGCCGGGGATGGCGGCGACCATCGCCTCGGCCTCCGCCGGCGGCGTCAGCACGTCCTCCTCGCCCACGACGACGAGGGTGAGCACCGAGATCCGGCCCAGCATCTCGCGCGAGTCCGGCCGGGCGCCGAGGCCGTGCAGCGCCTGGGCGATCCCCAGCGGGGAGGCGGCCAGGATTCTCTCGCGAAGCCACTCGACGAGATCCGGGTTCTCGCGCCGGGTGGTCTCGCCCACGAGCTTGGGCAGGAGGGCCTCGGCCGCCGCGCTCGCGCCCTCCTCCAGGACCCGCGCGGCGAGGGACGCGCGGTTGGCGCGGGCCTCTTCGGTGTCCGCACCGGCCCGCGTGTCCTGCAGCACGAGCCCGGCCAGCTTCTCGGGGTGCCGCCGCACGAAGGCGAACGCGGCGTAGCCCCCCATCGAGCACCCGGCCACGACCGCCTTCTCGATGCCGAGAAACCCGAGGAGCGCCGCGCCGTCGTCGGCGATCCTCTCCATGGTCAGCGGCTCGTCATCGGGGGGCGTGCCCCCGAAGCCGCGCGCGTCGAAGCGCACCACGCGGTGGCGTCCGGCAAGCGCATCCGCCGCCGCGTCCCACATGGACAGCCCGAGCGGGAAGGCGTGGAGGAAGAGGACGGCCGGCCCCGCCCCGCGGACGTCGTACTCGATCTCGGCCCCGCCCAGCGTCGCTCTCACCCGCCCACCTCCTCCGCCCTCACCTCTTCGTCGACCACCGGTCGAACCAGCCGAGGACCTCGGAGTACCACCGCACCGAGTTGGCCGGCTTCAGGATCCAGTGGTTCTCGTCCGGGAAGACGACGAGCCGTGAGGGAACACCCTGTCGCTGGAGGGCGGTGAAGAGGGCCAGCCCCTGCTCGAGCGGAACCCGATAGTCTCGCGCGCCGTGGAGGATGAGGGTGGGGGTCGCGAAGTCCTCGACGAAGGCCCGCGGATTCCAGCGTGCGTACATCTCGGGGTTCGTCCAGTAGGTCCCCTCGAGGTCCCACTCCGGGAAGAACAGCTCTTCGGTCGACCCGTACATGGAGACGAGATCGAAGACGCCCGAGTGGGTGACGAGAGCCCGGAAGCGATCGGTGTGTCCGACGATCCAGTCCACCATGTACCCGCCATACGAGGCCCCGGCGGCCACGGTCCGGCCCTTCTCCACCCAGGGGAGCGCCTCCGCGTAGTCGGTCCCCTTGAGAATGTCCTCGTAGACTCTCCCTCCCCAGTCGCCGCGGATCGCGTCGGTGAAGGCCTGCCCCCAGCCGATCGAGCCGCGCGGGTTGGGCATGAACACCACGTAGCCAGCGCCGGCGTAGACCTGCGGGTTCCACCGGTAGCTCCACGCGTCCGACCAGGCGCCCTGCGGGCCGCCATGAATGAGGACCACGAGGGGGTACCTCCTCGTGGGATCGAAGTCGGGCGGCTTGACGATCCACGCCTGAACCGGCTGGCCGCCCGCCCCCGAGTAGGTGGCGCCCTCCCCGGGGCGCAGGGCGAAGGGGGCGAGGACGGCGTCGTTCACCCGGGTCAGTCGCCGAAGGTCACGCCCGTCCGGTCCGAAGCGGACGATCTCCGCGGGGTGGGTGAACGCGGCCTGCGTCCCGACGATCGTCTTCCCGTCCGGGGCCACGGAGAGATCGCCGAAGCTGCCGCCCTCGAGCACCGCAGTGACCGGCCCCCCTCCGACCGACACCGCGAAGACCCGTGCCCGCCCGCGATCCTCGGCGGTGAGATACACGGTTCGGGAGTCGGGGGAGAAGACGAACGAGTCGACCTGGCGATCGAACTCCGGGGTGAGGTTCCGCCTCGCCCCCGTCGCACGATCCATGACCACGAGCTGCCATCGGTCCGACTCGTATCCGGCCCGCTCCTGGGTGCGCCAGGCCAGGAGGCGTCCGTCGGGGCTGTACTGGCAGCCGTCGTCGTTGCCAGGGGCGTCCGTCACGCGTCGGGGCTGCCCGCCCGTCGACGGCACGACCCACACGTCTCCGTTCGTGGTCCAGGCCTCCGCGCGCGCGTCCTTTCGCGAGAAGCACACCTCCTGTCCGTCCGGCGAGACCGCGAAGCTGTCCGGACCCCCGACGGTCAGGGGCGGGATGTCCTCGGGGCCCGGGGTGAGATCGCTCGCCCCGCCTCCGCGGAGAGAGACGACGAAGAGGTGACGCCTCCGGCCGTCGTCCCAGGTGTCCCAGTGGCGGACGGGGAGGTGGTCGTAGGCCCTCGCGGTCGGTGGCCTCTCGAGTGTCTCGAGGCGCTCCGCGTTGCACGCGTCGTCGGCCCCGCAGGCCGGGAACACCTCGGCCCCGACGAGCAATCGCTCGTCGTCGACCCACGACACCGTCTCCGCCCCGCCGGCAAGTGAGGTCACCCGCCGCGCCTCGCCGCCGGTGAGGTCGAGGACGTGGACCTGAGGGGCTCCGTCCCGGGCGGAGACGAAGGCGATCCGCCGGCCGTCGGGGCTCCAGCGAGGCCGGACCTCGGAGGCGGGGTGCGAGGTGATCCGGCGCGGCTCGCCGCCGCCCACGGGGACGAGCCAGAGGTCGGAGCTCGTGCGGTTCGCCTCGAGGTCGACGCCGGCCTGGACGAACACGACCTGCGAGCCGTCCGGGGAGATCCGGGGGTCGGCGAGCCGCTTCAGGCGCATCATCTCCGTGGCGGTGAAGGGCTCGGCGCCCAGGGCGCCGGGCAGGCCGGCCCACGCGAGGACGAGGGTGAAGCGGATGAGCGACTTCGTCACGGAGGCCTCCCCCGCTCGTCGGGCGGGAGAGGAGGATAGTCGCCGCAGCGACGGCCCGTCAACGACCGTCCTAGTGGACGGCGGTGCCACCCATGACGCGCTGGGCCAGCTCCCAGAGCGGGATGGGCTTCTCGAGAAGCCCGTCCACCCCGATCTCCCGGGCCTCCCGCTCGACCTCCGGCGTGCTGTGAGCAGTCAGCAGGAAGATCCGTCCCGAGGGCATGCGCTCCCGCGCGGTCCGCGCGATGTCCAACCCCTGGGTTCCGTTCGCCCCCCAGAACCGAAGGTCGGTGATCACCACCGAGTACTCGTTCGACGTGAGCAGCTCCCGGGCCTCGGAGGGGCGGCTCGCCATCGTCACGTCGTAGCCGCAGCAGCCGAGGTACTCCCCGAGGACGGCGAGCAGGGCCTCCTCGTCGTCCGCGATGAGGATCCTGGGCCTCGATCCGCTCATGCCGGGTGATGTTGCAGCGCTCGTGCCAGCCCCCGGGGCCGGCCCCCGGGTTCGCCCAAGTGCAGAAGAGACAGAAGCTTCCGGCTCAACACCCCCGCCCCCGCCCCCTCCAGGACCCCGGCGGGCGGTCCCGCCGCGGGACGGTGCGTCCCGCAGCGGGACGAGAACCCCTTGCGCTCCGCCGGCTCCCGGGGCATGATCGCCCACCACTCAGGAGAGACACGGCGAGGTGAATCCCGGTCCGACCCGTCATGGGCCCGGGGGGGAGGTCACGATGGAGCGACGGCTCTCGTCCTTCGAGGAGTTCTGGCCGTACTACGTGGCGCAACACGCCCACCCCGCCAACCGGGCGCTGCACTTCGTCGGCACCTCGCTCGTGCTCGCCATCGTGGCTGCGGTGGTGACGCTGGGGACGCCCCTCTGGCTGGTCCTGGTCCCCCTGGCCGGCTACGGTCCGGTGTGGATCGGGCACCTCTTCGTCGAGAAGAACCGGCCCGCCAGCTTGAAGTACCCGCTGTGGTCCCTCCGGGGCGACTTCCGGATGTACCGGCTGATGTGGATGGCCCAGATGGAGCCGGAGTTGGCGCGGGCCCGGTCGCTCTACGCCGCCGAAGCCTGAGTGTGGGCCGCCTCAGCGGCGCGTCACCTCGCGCCTCATGAGGACGGCGGTCGACGGGCAGCCGGTCGTGTACTCCCAGGACTCGCGGATCGCCGCCGGTGCCTTCTCCCGCGGGCTCTCGGTGAAGCCCTGGCGGGAGAAGTAGTCCCGGGCGTCGGTGGTGAGCAGATAGACCGAGCGCAGCTCCAGTCGCGCCGCCCGCGCGAGCGCCGCCTCGACGAGCGAGGCCCCGAGACCCTGGCGCCGGTAGTCCACGTTGACGGCCACGCTGCGCAGGAGCCCGTCGTCGCCGTGAACCTCGAGCCCGGCCACCCCCACCACCCTCCCGTCGTCCTCGTGGACGACGAAGTAGTGGCCCCATCGCTCGGCCACATCGGTTTCGGGGAGGTCCAGGCGTCGGAGGAGGTCGAGCGCGTCGTTGACATCGTGCGGCCGTGCCGGCTCAGCCTGAAGCGTCATCTCGTGGATTCTACCGCCATACGCCGTTCGCCCCGAGGATCTGGTGCGGGCGAAAGGCGGTCTTGTAGTCCATTCCCCGGCCACCGGCCACGTGGTAGCCCAGATAGAGCCAGGAGATTCCCCGCCGCCGGCACTCGTCCAGGAGCCAGAGCACGTTGAAGGTGCCGGGGGAGCGGTTGGCGAGATCGGGGTCGAAGTAGAAGTAGACGGCGCTCATCGCCTCGGGCTCGAGGTCCACGATCCCCGCCCCGACCAGCCGGCCGCCGACGCGGTAGACCGTCTCTCGCGCGAGCGCCGGCGCCTCGTAGAGGAAGTCTGCGAACTCGTCCCACGAGCCCGTCATCTCGCCGCCGTGCCGGGCCTCGAGGTACCGGCGGTAGACGTCGTGCTTCTCTTCCGTCGGGTCCGGAGGGCCGAAGGTGGCGACCACGTCGGCGTTGCGGTCTCGGCAGCGCCGCTGGCTCCGGCTCGGCCGAAAGGCCGACACCTCGACGCGCAGCTGGTGGCACTCGGTGCAGGCGTCGCATGCCGGGCGGTAGACCCCCCACCCGAGTCGACGGAAGTTGAGGTCCAGGAGAAGCTGGTAGAGCCCGGGCGCGAGCTCGCGGGGACGGAGGAGCAGCAGACGCGACTCGCGCCCGTCAAGGTAGGGGCAGGGCGAGGGAGCCGAGGGCTCGAGCCCGAGTGAGGCCAGGAAGCGGGCGAGCCGCTGTCGGGCCTTCTCCCGTGCTTCGGGGTCCGCCGCCGTCACCTTCGGCGGAGCAGGAGGGCGAGGAAGAAGAGCGCCCCCAGCGTCAGGATGATGGTCGCCCCCGTGGCCACGTTGAGGTGATAGGAGGCGAAGAGCCCGAAGGCCGTCCCGCCGACACCGAGGGCGACGGCGAGCACCGCGATGATCGCCGGCGTGCGCCCCAGCAGGTTCGCGGTTGCGGCGGGGATGACCACGAAGGCGGAGACGAGGACCACCCCCACCGTCTTGACGCCCACCACGACCACGAGCGCGGTGAGGGCGAGAAGAACGTACTCGAGCGTGGCCACCGGCACCCCGGAGAGGGCGGCCAGCTCGGGATCGAAGGTGGCGTAGGCCAGCCGGGGTCCGATCGCGGCCAGCACCAGCACCACGAGCGCCGCGACGACGAGGATCACCACCAGAGCCCCAGGGGACACCGCGAGGAGGCTCCCGAACAGCAGGCCCTCCACGTTCACCGGGGGAGCGCTCGCGGGTCGAAGCCCCAGGAACAGGATGCCGGCGGCGAACGACACCGCAAAGAACACCCCGGTGGCGACGTCCCCGCCCAGGGTCGTGTGTCGGCGCACGTACTGGATGCCGAGGGCGATCAGGACCGTGAAGGGAAGCGCCACCCACAGCGCCCCGTCCACGCTGGTTGCGACGAGCAGCCCGAGCGCGAGGCCACCGAAGGTCGCGTGGGCGAGCCCGTCGGAGAGGAGGCCGAGCCCGCGCTGGACCACGAAGACGCCGAGGAGAGCGCCCACCGCGCCGAGAGCCGTTCCCGCGGCGAGTGCGCGCAGCACGAAGCCCTGCGAGAGCGGGGCGAGCAGGGCGTCTGCGAGCTCGGCCATCACTCGTCCTCGCAGAAGGAGCCGTTCGTGTGGTCCTGCCCCGAGAATGCGCCGCCGTCCTCCCCCTCGCGATTGAGCACCTCGTCAGGAGGCCCCCATGCCCGCAAGGTCGTGTGCAGGTAAACCGCCCGCCGGGCCAGCCGCCGGACCGCGCTCGCGCTGTGGGTCACCAGGACCACCGCGAGCTCGCGACGCTTGGCGATCCCGGCGAGAAGCTCGAGGAACTCGACCCGGCCCCGCGCGTCGACGCCGGCGGTGGGCTCGTCGAGAAGAAGGAGGGCGGGCCCGGTGGCCAGCGCCCGGGCGAGGTAGACGCGCTGAATCTCGCCCCCGGAGAGACCGGTGAGGGACTCGTCCAGCAGGCGCTCTCCGCCCACCGCGGCGAGGGCGGTCCGCGCCGCCTCGCGCTCCTCGGCCCCGAGGCGCAGGGGCCAGCTCCCTCTCCGGTTGGCCACGATCACGTCGGCGACCCGAGCGCGGAACGCGGTGTTGAAGGACTTCACCTGCGGCACGTAGCCAACCTGCGGTCGCGCCGCGTGCGGGGTGGTGCCGAGCACCTCGACGTGTCCCGCGCGCAGCGGCAGCAGGCCGAGTGCGGCCTTGAGGAAGGTCGTCTTCCCGCCCCCGTTCGGTCCGCACAGCGCGGTGAACTCCCCGCGCTCCACGTCGAAGCTCACGTCGTCGAGCACCCGACGGGTGCCGAGATCGATTGTGACGCCCCGGGCCCGAATGGCCTCGCTCACTGCAGCGCCTCGCTCATCACCTTGAGCATGCCGCGCATGAGCTTCTCGTAGCTGTCGTTGCCCGGGCGGCCGCCCATGGGGTCGACCTTGTGGGCGGGCACCCCGGCCTCCCGGGCCAGGGCCTGGGTGAGCACGTCGTCCATCTGCGCCTCGGAGAAGAGCACGGCCGGGTTCTCGTCCTTCAGGAGGTCGATCAGCTCGGCGAGGTGCTGAGCCGTCGGCTCCTGACCCGGCACGGGCTCGACGACGCCCACGACCTCGAGGTTGTACCGTGCCGCGAAGTAGAAGAGCGAGCCGTGCGACGTCACGAGCCGGCGGTGGGACCACCGCGGGGCCCGCCCGGCGATCTCCTCGTGCACCGCCTGGAACGACCGCTTCATCTCCTCGCCCCGCGAGCGGTAGAAAGGCCCCCCCGCGGGGTCGAGCGAGCCGAGGGCCTCGACGATCACGTCCACCGCACGCTGGGCACGGATCGGGTCCAGCCAGAAGTGGCCGTCGATGAGCGGCTCGTTCCGGATGAGGCCGGGGGGGGCGAGGATGGGGTCCATGAGAGGCCCCATCTCGAAGACGCGGGCCTCTCCCGCGCCCGCGCTGCGGGCGAGGTCCTGCGCCCAGCCGTCGAGGCCCAGGCCTACGGCGAAGATCAGACTGGCGTCGGCGAGGGCGGCCACGTCACGGGGCCGTGGCTCGTAGCTGTGGACGTCGAGGCCAGCGGGGAGGATGAGCTCGACGTCCAGGCGGTCCTCGGCGAGCCGCCGCACGATGTCGTAGAGGGGAAAGACGGTGACCGCCACCCGGGGACGCTCGAGCGAGCGGCGAGCGCATCCGGCGCACGAGACGTGAACGGTGGTCGCGGCCAGCACCAATGTCAGGGCCAGCGGGACGAGCCTCGTTCTCACCGTGCACATGGTGGCCAATCTGCCCCCTGCCGAGGGCGCGAATCATAGCACTCGCCCGAGCGACCGCTGGCGCGGTTGGGCGAGATCGACGTCCGCGCTACTTACGAGACGCCTTGCGGACGGCGCGCTGGCCCTTCTCGATCCCGTCTTCGATGCGATCGGAGGCGTCCTGGATGGCACGCCGACCCTTGCGGCGGATGTCGTCTGTCTCATCCTCGATGCGCCGCCGCAGGCGACGCCGGGTCTCCTGCCCCGAGGCCGGCGCCGCGAGGAGGCCCACCAGGAGACCGGCGGTCGCGCCCAGCAGCAACCCGCTCAGGAAACCGACCGCAGTGTCCGTGCTCGACATGGTGTTGCTCCTTCCCTCCACACTCTAGCAGGTTGCCGGGCGGTCTTCCCTCCTCGGGACGCCGCGGCCCCCGCCCGGACGGGGATGAACCTTCGTTCGATTCGATTAGATCGAACGATCCATGGCGCGCCCGCGGCGGGGTGGAACAGACTGCAGAGAGGATTCTCCGTCTCGAAGATATAAGGAGCGCTCTCATGTCCCAGCCCCGATCCCGCCGTGAGTTCATCGTCGCCGGACTGTCCCTGCCCGTCGCGGCCGAGGCCGCCCTGGAGTCGCCCCGCGTCAACCCGCTCGCCGACGCCCCCGCGGCCCCCGGCGCCCCGGTCATCCGCACCCGCACGCTGGGCCGCACCGGGCTCGAGGTCAGCGAGGTGGGCTTTGGCTGCATGATCACGTCCGATGCGAGTGTCATCACTCGCGCCGCCGATCTGGGGATCAGCTACTTCGACACCGCCCGCGTCTACCAGAACGGCAACAACGAGCGCCTCGTGGGCGCCGCCCTGAAGGGACATCGCAAGAACATCGTCCTCAGTACCAAGGCCAAGGGCGGGACGGGCGAGGAGGCCCTGGCCGAGCTCGACAAGAGCCTGACCGAGCTCGGCACCGACCACGTCGAGATCTGGTACCTGCACGGGAAGTCCAGCGCCGACGCCATCACCGACGACCTGCGCGAGGCGCAGGAGAAGGCGCGCGAGCAGGGCAAGATTCGCTTCGCCGGCGTGAGCACTCACAGCGGACACGAGGAGGTGGTCGCCGCCGCCATCGAGAAGAAGCTCGACGTCGTCCTCATGACGTACAACTTCACGATGGGGGACCGGATGGAGCCCCTCCTGGCCTCGCTCCGCGAGGCGGGCCTGGGCGTCGTGGCCATGAAGACCCAGGCCGGGGGGCGGAGCGACGAAGCCAAGGCGCGCCACGAGAGGCTCACCGCCAATGGGGGCATGCTCGCTGCCCTCAAGTGGGCGCTGAGAACCCCCAACGTCAACACGACCGTCCCCAGCATCACCGACATGGCCATGCTCGACGAGAACATCCAGGCCATGGCCGCGCCGTTCACCCCCGCCGACGAAGCGCTTCTCACCGCTCGCCTTGAGACCATCCGTCCCAACTACTGCTCCATGTGCGGGGAGTGCGAGGGTACGTGCCCGAAGGGGCTCCCGGTGGCCGACGTCCTGCGCTACCTCACCTACGCCGAGGGCTACGGCCAGTTCGCGCTGGGACGCGACAACTTCCTGGCCCTGCCCCGCGAGCTCCAGGACGTGCGCTGCGTCGACTGCACGAGCTGCCCGGTCCGCTGTCCGCACGGCGTCCAGGTGACCCGCCGCCTCCGCCGGGCGCAGGAGCTCTTCGCGTGAGCACCGCCGTCCGGCGCCGCCTCACCGCCCGGGCGGTGATCCGCTTGCGCCTCGCGCTGCTGCTCGCGTCGCTGGTTCTCGCCCCGGCCCTGTTGTGGGCCGGGGAGGACGTCCCCACTCCCGACTGCAGTGTCGTGCCCGGCTGGACCCAGAAGGGTCCCCTGCGCAGCTTCGAGCCTGACACCCTTTTCGACTACATGAACGGCAACGCCGAGGGCTACCATGCCTACGGCTTCGTCTTCATGAAGGGTGTGACCTGCGTGAACGACGCCGGAGACCAGATCGTGATCGACATCTCGGAGTTCGGTGACGCGGACAGCGCCTGGGGGATCTTCATCGCGAACCGGGACGTGCGGTCTCCCAACGAGCCCATCGGCGTCGCCGGCCAGGTGCACCCCCGCCAGGCCACCTTCGTCAAGGGCCGCTACTACGTCGAGATCGCGGCCAGCCCCGCGGGAGACCACTCCGGCCCCCTGAGGGCGTTCACCGGCGCCCTCGCCGCCCGGATCTCCGGTCGCACCACGCCCCCGGAAGAGGTGGCGTGGTTTCCGGAGGAGGGTCTCGAGCCGGACTCCGTGCGTCTCGTCCCGCAAAGCGTTCTCGGTCTGCGAGCGCTGCGGCGCGGCTTTCTGGCCCAGTACCCGGAAGGCCGGGCCTTCGTGGTGGCGGAGGACTCGGTGGAGGCGGCGACGGCGACGCTCGAGAAGGTGCGGGGGCACTTCACCGGCACGGCCGACATCGACGGGATCGGAGATGCCGCCTTCACCGCCACCGACGAGTACCTCGGCGGCGTGGTCCTGTTCCGCCGCGGGACGCGGGTCGCGGGGGTCGCAAACCTCGCCCCGGGCGTCGAGGGCACGGACCTCGCGCGCCGTCTGGACGACGTTCTTCGGTAGAGTCGAGGAGGGAATCATGGCTTCCGGAGTGTCACGGCGTGGATTCCTGAGACAGGCGGCCGGCGCGGCCGGGGCCTCGCTCGCCGCGCCGCATCTGCTTCGTGCGGAGGCGACGGGCTCGCCCACGCGCGCCACCGTCGCCCTCGTGCAGGGCGACGAGCGCCGCCGGAACGTCGCCGAGGCCCTCGGCCTCATCGAGGAGCAGATCCTCCCCGTCCTGCGCACGAAGAAGTCGGTCGTCATCAAGGCCAACTGCGTCTCCACCACCCGACCCCTGGCGGCCACCCACCGCGACGCGCTCAGCGGGATCCTCGACTTCCTCGCCCCGCACTGGAAGGGGCCGGTGTTCATCGCCGAGTCCTCGGCCGGGAACACCGGCGACGCCTTCGAGAACTTCGAGTACGGGAAGGTCGCCTCGGAGCACCCCGGGCGCGAGGTGACGCTCGTTGATCTGAACGCCGAGGGCCGTTACGAAGTGCTGCAGATCCTCGACGACGACATCCACCTCCAGCCCGTGCGCCTCGCCGCGCGCCTGCTCGACCCCGAGGCCTACATCATCAACGCCGGCCCGCTGAAGACGCACAACGCGGTGGTGGCGACGCTCTCGATCAAGAACATGGCCCTCGGTGCCCCCCTCCGCAGCGGTCCCGGGGAGTCCGCCCGCTGGAGCGACAAGCGGCGTTATCACGTCGGCATTCGCCAGATGCACTACAACATCCTCCTCACCGCCCAGCGGATGAAGCCCTTCTGGGGGGCGACGGTGATCGACGGCTTCGAGGGGATGGAGGGCAACGGTCCGGCCATGGGCCTTCCCGTGCCCTCCCGGATCGCCATCGCCTCGACCGACTTCGTCGCCGCGGACCGGGTGGGGGTCGAGGCGATGGAGATCGACCCCTCCTGGGTCGGGTACCTCGGCTTCTGCGGCCAGGTCGGTCTGGGGTGCTATGACCTCGACCGCATCGACGTGCGGGGAGCGAAGCTCGCCGAGGTGAAGAGGAAGTACCAGCTCCATCGCGACATCGACCGCCAGCTCCAGTGGATGGGACCCATGCGCGAGCTTCCCCCGCGACTGGGCTAGAGGGCTCGTCCTCCGCGAAGCGTTGTAGAATCCCTGCTTCCCCCGAAGCCGGTTCGCCCGGCCGGGGGGAGAGGGAGGCCCGCTCACGCCGGGGAACCGATGAAGAACATCAAGCTCGCCTCGGTCGACGGTCGGGAGCCCACCGTCGTGAGGGCCGGAGCCGCCTCGATCGGCCGCGGCTTCGCCGTCATCGCCGGGCCCTGCGCGGTCGAGACCGAGGAGCAGACCCTGGTGACCGCCCGGGCGGTCAAGGCCGCCGGGGCCGACCTGCTGCGGGGCGGGGCGTTCAAGCCCCGCACCTCGCCCTACGCGTTTCAGGGCCTCGGCATGGCGGGCCTCAAGATCCTGGGGCAGGCCCGGGCCGAGACGGGCCTGCCCGTGGTCACCGAGGTCCTCGACCCCCGGGACGTCTCGTGGGTCGCGGAGTACGCGGACGTCCTGCAGATCGGCACCCGGAACATGCAGAACTTCGCCCTCCTCAAGGAGGTGGGCCGTGCCGGCAAGCCGGTGCTGCTCAAGCGGGGCATGTACTCCACGCTCGAGGAGTGGCTGAACTGCGCCGAGTACATCCTCGGGGAAGGCAACCCGAACGTCGTCCTGTGCGAGCGCGGCATCCGCACCTTCGAGCAGTACACGAGGAACACGCTCGACCTGAGCGCGGTCCCCGCCCTGCGTGAGCTCACGCACCTGCCGGTCATGGTGGACCCGACCCACGCCACCGGGCGGCCCGGGCTGATCGGGCCCATGAGCCGGGGCGCGCTCGCGGTGGGGGCCGACGGCATCATGGTCGAGGTGCACAACAACCCCAGCGAGGCGCTCTGCGACGCCAAGCAGGCGCTCACGATCGACCGGTTCACCGACCTGATGCGCGGGCTCCGGAAGCTGGAGACCTTCCTGGCGGAAGCGGAGAGCGAAGGCGAGGTGACGGGATGAAGCTCGAGGACATCCGTCGCAAGGTCGACAAGATCGACCGCGAGCTCCTCGTCCTGCTGCACGAGAGAATGGGCCTCGCGCTGCGGGCCCGGAGGTTCAAGGAGGAGGTCGTCGACGAGGCCCGCGAGGAGGCGGTCCTCGAACGGGCCGGGCGCCTCAAGCTGAACCTCGTCGAGCAGTCGTTCGGGCAGCAGCTGCTTCGGACGATCATCGAGGAGAGCAAGCGGCTCCAGGGGGAGGCCCGCGAGCTGGTGGCCTTCCCGGGCGAGCACGGCTCCTACGGCGAGGTGGCGGCCCGCCGTCTCGCCCCGACCGCGGCCCATGCCCCGTGCATGGAGTACGCGGACGTCTTCACCGGGGTCGAGGAGGGCTTCTTCGACCTGGGCATCGTCCCGGTGGAGCACTCGCTCGAGGGATCGGTGACCCAGGTCAACGATCTGCTGACGCGGACGACGGCGTCCGTGGTGGCCGAGGTCAACGTCCCGGTGAGCCATTGCCTGATGGCGGTGGAGATGTCCGACTACCGCGACCTGCGCGTCGTCTACTCCCACCCCGAGGCGCTGGCCCAGTGCGCCGGCTTCATCGCCCGCCACAAGCTCGAGCCTCGCCCCTTCTACGACACCGCGGGAGCGGCCAAGATGCTGGCTCGTGAGAACCCTCGGGCCGCCGCCGCCATCGCCTCCCCCCTGGCCGCCGAGGTCTACGACCTGGCGATCCTCAAGGAGGGCGTCGACGACGGCCCGCCCGGCTCGACGCGGTTCCTGCTGCTGGCGAAGGAGCCCCGTCCCGCCACCCCCGGAAAGTGCTCAATCATCTTCGCCACCGCGCACCAGGCGGGAAGGCTCTTCGACGTGCTTCGGCTGTTCGCCGAGTCGGACATCAACTTGACCCGCATCGCCTCGACGCCCCGCCGAAACGACCCGGGGAACTACACCTTCTTCCTCGACTTCGAGGGCTCGCCGGGGGAGAAGAAGGTGGCCCGGGTGCTGAAGGAGCTGGAGACGCGGACCATCGAGCTCAAGTTCCTCGGCAACTACCCGATCGACGACGTGACGGGCCAGAAGGCCGCGGAGTAACCCAACGGCGGCGAGCGAGTCGCCGCACGCGGGCGCTCAGGGGGCGACGCCCTTCGGCGCCACCGGGACGCCCGTCGCCGCGGACTCGTAGACCGCCTCCTGCACCGCCAGCGTCTGGAGATAGTCCTCGCCGCTCGTCTCGAACGGCCCCCCGTCGAGCATCCGGTCCACGAAGTGGCGC
Organism: Acidobacteriota bacterium; assembly: GCA_022340545.1. Taxonomy (GTDB): domain Bacteria; phylum Acidobacteriota; class Vicinamibacteria; order Fen-336; family Fen-336; genus JAJDNS01. The sequence goes on from JAJDNV010000229.1 coordinate 13,799, forward strand.
TGGATGGCGTGACAGCAGTCCCCGGCGAAGTTGCGGTCCTCGTGGGGGTACTCGTGCTCCCGCTCGGCCTCCCCAAGCGGCTGCACGGTGATCCGCCCGTCGCCGTGGAGACGGATCGAGCCCTGGTCTCCCTCAACCAGGAACTCGCCGAAGGTGTAGCGGGGGTTCGGGAAGTCGGGCTCGTTGTAGCGGTTGGCGTCCAGGAGCCCCACCGCGCCGCTGGCGAAGTCGAAGAGGAGCAGCCCGCAGTCCTCGCCGGCGATCACCGGGTTCAGTCGTCGCAGGCGGGCATAGACGCGGTCGATCCGCCCCCCGAGGTAGCGGTAGGTGTCGATGAAGTGCACCCCCGTCTCGTAGACGAGCAGCCGCGGGTAGTCCCGGAAGTAGGGCTGGCGGGCCAGGTAGGCGTCGTCCCCCCAGCCGTCACCCATCCTCATCCGGAAGGCCAGGGAGAAGAGCCGCTCTCCCACCGCGCCTCCGTCCAGCAGTCGCCGGATCTCCCGGTGCCAGGGCTGGAAGCGCCAGTTCTCGTGCACCATGAAACGGACCCCGGTCGCGCGCACCTCCTTCACGATCGCCTCCGCCTCCTCGAACGTGGGGGCGAGCGGCTTCTGGCAGATCACGTGCGCCCCGCGCTCGGCGGCGAAGCGACACATCTCGCGGTGGGTCTCGGGCGGGGTGATGACGTCCACGAAGTCGGGTCGCTCGGTCTCGATCATCTCGCGGTAGTCGGTGTAGTGGCGGGGGACGCCGTGCGCGTCCATCAGGGGCCGGGCCCTGTCCACGTCACGGTTGCTGAGCGCGGTGATCTCGACCTCCGGGATCCGCGTCCAGGCCTCGTACTGGAAGCGACTGAAGTACCCCGCACCGATGGCGACACCCTTGAGCCGGCTCATCGAGAGCCTTTCGAGATCTCGACCTCGCGGCGGGTCTCCGGGCTCCTCACGCACTCCAGGACGCGGCGCGTGATGGCCTCCGTGCCGGCGTCGCCCCCGAGCTCGAACGGGACGAGCTCCCCCTCCGCGAACGCCCGCCCGACCGCGGCCCGGAGCAGACGGGCCCCGAGGTCACAGGCCGGCGAGTCGTGCCGCTCGCCGAGCCACTCGAGCATCATGGCGCCGGAGAGAAGGGTGGCGACCGGGTTGGCGTGGCCCAGGCCCGCGATGTCGGGGGCGCTGCCGTGGCAGGGCTGGAAGACCGCGTGCTCCTCGCCGATGTCGCCCGAGGGGGCCAGGCCCATGCCGCCCACGAGGCCCGCCGCCACGTCGGAGAGGATGTCGCCGAACATGTTCTCCGTCACGAGGACGTCGAAGTCCCAGGGCTTCTTCACGAAGTTGAGGCCCGTGGCGTCGACGTAGCTCCGCTGGGCCTCGACATCGGGGTACTGCCGGGCGCACTCGTCGAAGATCCCGCGGAAGAAGGCGAAGGCCCCGAGCACGTTCGCCTTGTCGACCAGGGTCACGGTCCCGGGGCGTCCCTGCTCCTTGCGCCGCCGGGCCAGGCGGAACGCATAGTGGAAGAGCCGCTCGCTGGCCTCGCGGGTGATCACCATGGTGTCTCGGACCGCACGGTCCCCCTCCCGCACGGTCCGGCCCCGGGCCGCGAACAGGCCCTCGGTGGACTCGCGCACGATCACGAAGTCGATCTCGGCCGCGCGGGGGTCGGCCAGGGGGAGGGGGAGCCCGGCGAACGTCTTCACCGGCCGGACCCCGGCGAAGAGCTCGAAGCGCTCCCGGAGGTCGAGCTGGGGCGCGATCTCGGTGCCGTCGGGGTAGCGGATGTCCGGCATGCCCATCGCCCCGAGCAGGACGGCGTCCGCCTCCCCGGCCCGCCTGAGCGTCTCGACGGGGAGCGATTCTCCGGTGAGCGTGTAGAGGGCGGCCCCGGCCTCGAGCGAGTCGTACTCCAGCGAGACGCCGCCGACCGCGTCCCGTACCGCGTCGAGCACCTCGAGGCAGGCCGAGACCACCTCGGGCCCGATCCCGTCGCCGGGCAGCACCGCAATCTTGAATCCTTCACGCGCCACGTGCGGCCCCGACCCGCTCCCAGATGCGCACGGACTTCTCCTCGACCAGGTCCCCGACGCGGGCCCCGAAGCCGGCGAAGTGCTCGGTCTGCTGATGGCTCTCGAAGGCGGCGGCGTTCGTGTAGACCTCGTAGAGAAAGACGTCGCCCGCGTCCTCGGGATTGCGGCACACGTCGAACTGCTGGCACTCGGGCTCCCGGCGCAGCGAGTTGCGGGCCTGGTCGAGCACCGCAGCGTGAAAGTCGTCTTCCTGGCCGGCCCTGATCCTGAAGCGGACGGTGACCACGAACATTCTTCTTCTCCCTCGATGACGGTGGCTCAGCTCGGAAAGACCTGCTCGAGATCGCGCACCTGAGCTTCCGTCAGCATCCGGATGACCGATCCCCGGAGCAGGAAGAACAGCCGTGCCGTCTCCTCCAACTCCTCGATGGCGGCGACGGCGCTGTCGAGATCGCGGGCCGAGACCACCGGGCCGTGGTTCGCGAGAAGAATCGCGCGGTGATCCCGGGCGCGCGCGCCCACCGCCTCGGCGAGGGCGCCGTCCCCGGGCCGGTGGTAGGGCACGAGGGGCAGCCGGCCGATCTTCATCACGTAGTACGCGGTGATCGGGGGCAGCGCATCGGCAGGGTCGAGGTCGGCCAGGCACGAAAGCGCCACCGCGTGCGTGGAGTGAAGATGCACGACCGCCCGCGCCTCGACCCGCCCGCGGTACATCGCCAGGTGCAGGAAAGCCTCCTTCGTCGGGGGAGCGCCGGAGAGGTGTTTCCCTGCGGCGTCGAGGCGCGAGATCCGAGCGGGATCGAGGCGGCCGAGGCACGAGTCGGTCGGGGTGGCCAGCATCCCGTCGTCCAGACGAACGCTGATATTGCCGGAGCTGCCGGGGGTCAGGCCCCGCTCGTAAAGGGAGCGGCCGTGAAGGACGATCTCGTCGCGCAGGCGGGCCTCGGCGCTCACGACTCCTCGAGGATCTCCAGGGCCTTCAAAAAGAAATCGTCCGACCCGAAGTTCCCGGACTTGAAGGCGATGCGGACCTCCGGGTCCCCGATGTGGAGTGTCCAGGGCACGCCCGGCTCGATCTCGGGCCCGATGCGCAGGCGGCGCAGGCCGAGCGCGGCGGCGACGCGGCCCGAGGTCTCGCCTCCCGCGACGACGAAGGTTCGTACCCCGCTCTCCACGAGGCCGGAGGCCACCTTTCCGAAGGCCGCCTCGACGGTCTCGCCCGCCTTGTCCCTTCCCAGGGCTTGCTGCGCCGCCTCGACCTGCTCCGGCGCCGCCGACGAGTGGATCAGGACGGGCCCCTGCCCCAGCGCCGCCCGCGCCCTCCCCACGATCTCGTCCACCGTCTCGGGCCCTCCGGCGAGGGCGATCGGGTCGAGGGCGAGGGCCGTGTGCCGCGTGGCCATGACGCCGACCTGGGCCCGTGTGGCCTCCGAGCAGCTGCCGGCAAGAACCGCCACCGGACCCCCCAGCGCCGGCAGCCGGGCCTCGATCCGCTCCGGCAGCTCGTCGGTGCGGCGGAAGTTCGCGGGAAGACCCCGCGCGATCCCGGAGCCCCCGGTCACGAGCCTCAGGTCGGACACCGCCGTCGCCGCGCTCCACAGGTGATCGGCCTTCGTGGCGTCCACGAGCGCGAAGCGCACGCCGCGGGCGCGAAGCTTTGCGAGCCACGCGCGGATGGCCCCCGCCCCCCGGTCCACGACCTCGTACGGGACGAGGCCCACCGACTCGGGACGGCGACACTGCCGCCCCAGGAAGCGGACGAGGTTGGCGTCCGTCATCGGTGTCAGGGGATGGTGCCGCATCCCCGACTCCGAGAGCAGGCGATTCCCGACGAAGAGGTGTCCCTGGAAGACCGTACGGCCGTTCTCGGGGTAGGCGGGGCACACGACGGCGAGGTCTTCGTCGACGAGGTCGAGCAGGGCCTCCGCCACCGGACCGATGTTGCCGGCCTCGGTCGAGTCGAAGGTGGAGCAGTACTTGAAGAAGAGCTGCTTCGCCCCCTGGGCCATCAGCCAGCGGGCCGCGGCGAGCGACTCCTCCACCGCCTGCTCCCGCGGCGCGGTCCGGGTCTTCAGCGCGCACACGATCGCGTCCGCCTCCACGTCGTCGGTGCTCTCCTTTCCCGGTGGCCCGAGGACCTGAATGACGTCCATGCCGTTGCGGCTGAGCATGGATCCGAGATCGGTGGCCCCGGTCACGTCATCCGCGACGGCGCCGAGCAGCAGGGACCTCATCCTGAGCGCTGACCTCCTGGGGCGAACCCGGGTCAGTGTACACCGCCATTCGATGCGAGCCGCCGCGCGCTCCCCGTCACGCGGGCGTCGGGTCGCGGTACAGTGTCGACCGTGCCCTCCGTGTCACCGGTCCCGCTGGCCGAGCTGCGGTTCATGGGGCAGGGTCTTCACCGTCCGGAGTGCGTCCTGTGCGGGCGTGACGGCACCCTCTATGTCTCCGACTGGCGCGGCGGGATCACCGTGATCGCGCCGAATGGCGGGCAGCGCTCGATCCTGGCCCGCGAGAACCCCCACCGGGTGCAGCCGAACGGCATCGCCCTGGACCGCGACGGCTCCTTCCTCCTCGCGAACCTCGGGGAGAGCGGTGGCGTCTGGAGGCTGGGCCGCGACGGATCGCTCGAGCCCTTCTGCCTCGAGGTCCGGGGCGAGCCCCTGCCCCCCTGCAACTTCGTCCTCGTCGACCCGGACGGTGCGGTCTGGATCACCGTCAGCACGCGCCGGCGCCCGCGGGCCCTCGGCTACCGTTCAGATGTGGCCGACGGCTTCATCGTCCGGGTCGACGGTGCGGGTCCCCGCATCGTCGCCGACCGCCTCGGCTACGCGAACGAGTGCCAGCTCGACTCGAGCCGGCGGTGGCTCTACGTCAACGAGACGTTCGCCCGGCGGCTGTCCCGCTTCCCCGTCGAGGACGACGGACGGCTGGGCAAGCGAGAGACCGTGGCCACGTTCGGTAGCGGCACCTACCCCGACGGCCTCGCCTTCGACGCCGAAGGAGGGATCTGGGTGACCGGCATCGTGAGCAACCGGGTGATCCGGGTCGCTGCCGACGGCGAGCAGAGCATAATCCTCGAGGACGTGGACCCCGTGAAGCTCGAGGAGGTCGAAGCGGCGTTTCGAGCCGGACGTCTGGGACGGCCTCACCTCGACCAGAGCCTCGGGTCACGCCTCCACAACATCTCCAGCCTCGCGTTCGGGGGCCACGATCTCCGCACCGCCCATCTGGGCTGTCTCCTCGACGAGAGGATCGCCACGTTCCGCACGCCCATCGCCGGACGACCCCTGCCGCACTGGGACTGGACCTGAGGACAGGCCGCTCGCGCCTCGTCGCTCACGGTGCCGGTGAGGGAGTCGACGGCCGGAGCGCCGCCCCGCAGTATCCGCAGTGGGTCCAGCCGTCCCTGGTGGCCCGTCGGCACTCCGGGCAGGACGGTCGGACCACGGTGCCGCAGCTGGCGCAGCAGACCAGCTCCTTGCCGACCGGTGCCTGACACGACGGGCACGGCACCGACAGCGGATCGCGCAGGATGAAGTACAGGATAATCCCGATGGCGTTGGGGATGAAGATCGCGAGGAGCACCCAGAGCACCGCGTTCATCCCGCGCCGCTTCGCGTCGCTCCACACGTAGCCCACGAGAAGGATGAACGGGACCATCAGCACGCCGAGGGCGGCGGTGACGAGGAACCAGCCCCAGACGATCGGGTGGACGGCGTCGCCCTCCACGATCGGCCCGGCCAGCCAGACGAAGGCCATCAGCGTGACGTAGGCGAGGTAGAGGACCCCCGCGATCACGAACGCCGCGCCGGGAATGAGATCCCACTCCTGCCGAAAACGACTCATGCCAGTCTCCCTTCCTCCTCGTGTGTCCGGCGCCCGAGGAGAACCGCGGCCGCGCCGGCCGCAAACCACCCGGCCACAAGGTAGGCCGCAAACCAGAGCACGGTGGGCCCGAGGGGCCGATCGAGGCGGACGGCCAGCTCGCCCAGAACGAGCTCGAACAAGAACCAGGCCACGCCGATGAGCGTCCACCCGAACACGATCAGGAAGCCGAGCGCCGCCCGGTTCCAGAGACGCTCCTCGCGTTCGGCCCGGAGACGCTCGATGGCCTCTCGCGTCCGCGCGAGGAGGCCGGGCGAGGACGCCGGTGCGGCGAGATCGCGAAGTCCCCCGGCCAGCGCGCGCCACTCCTCGGCCCGCGCCGCGCACGCGGCGCACTCGCGCACGTGTGACTCGACGCGCCGCCGCTCGTCCGCGTCGAGCACCTCCGCGGCGGCCCCGGCCAGCAGGTCCCGAACGTGCTCGCTCATCGGGCCCCCTCCTCCGGCCAGCCCCCGGCGACGAGTCGCGCGCGCAGGCGGGCCAGGGCGCGGTAGAGCCGGGCCTTCACCGTCGGCAGCGGGGCCGAGACGAGGGCCGCCATCTCCTTTAGCGAGAGGTCGTCCTCGAAGCGGAGACACAGCACCTCGCGGTCGTGCGGGGTCAGCTCCCGGAGCGCCGCTCCGAGTCGCTCCCGCCGCTCCCGCGCCGCCAGCCGCGCGAGCGGGTCCTCGATAGCGCCGGGACCCTCGTCCGGGGCCGCCGGCTCGGACCCCTCGTCGAGGCTCTCGGACCGGTACCGCCGCAGGTGGTCGAGGGCGAGGTTCCGGCCCACGGTGAGGAGCCACGGGGCGAAGGGCCTCGACGCGTCGTATCGCCGGATCCGCTCGGCCGCCCTCACCCACGTCTGCTGGAACAGGTCCTCGGCCACGCTCTGGTCTCCCAGGAGGCGCCTCAGGTAGCGCAACAGGCGGTCGCTGTGGCGCCCCATCAGGCCGTCGAGGCCCGCGAGGTCACCCTTCCGCAGCCGCGCCGTGTCCTTCCGATCAAGGTCCAGCGGTGCCTCCGTCATTTGGGATACGGACAGGTGGGCCGAAAAGACGCACCCCGCGAGGGGTCAGCTCTCGCATTGTGGACCCGTCGCTTCTGGAGACAGGCCGGGTGCCGACTCCCTCGAGATGTCGAGCCCGGTCCTGGACTGAGTACCCCTACTCCTTGTAGAGCCAGGCTCCCGCCAGCGTCGCTACCGGCACCTCGACCAGGCTCCAGGCGACCGGCAGCCAGGTGAGCTTCGCCGGGTACACGGTCACCCCGGCGTGCACGTAGACCGCCGCGTAGAGGTACGAGAGGGCCCACACCAGGAGGCCGGCACAGATCGCGGTCTTCGGCCCCGGCCCCATTCGCGGTCGGATGGCCGCATACGTCCAGACCGCCAGCAGTCCCAGGGCGAAGGTGGCGACCACCAGCCAGGCCAGCAGCGTGGGGTCGGGGTCGCCCATGAGTCCCGCCTTCTGCCACTTCTCGAGCAGCCTCTGCCCGTCCGCAGCGAGCACGACCGCGTGCAGCACGAACTCGCTGACGTTCATGATGAGCCCGGCGAGCAGCCCTCCGGCGATGACGCGGGTCAGATTGATCTGCCCCATGATCTCGACCTCCTTGAGCGGGTGACGGTGGCGCGGATTATACGTCGCCGGGCGCCGGCGCAGCCCATGAGAAGATCCGGCAACTCATCGGCCAAAACCAGCAGCCCATGAGAAATACCGGCAACTCGGCCGACTGGACGACGCCGGCCCAGGTGCTGGAGAATGAGGGCTCCAACGAAGGAGGACCGTTCATGACCTCTCGTCGCCTGGCTCTCGTCGCTGCCCCTGTCCTCACCGCTCTCGCCGCCGCCGCCCTGGCGGCCCCGTCCCCGGCCTTCGGGGCCGATGCGGCGGCGGTCTTCAAGAAGAAGTGCGCCCCCTGCCACGGCAAGGAGGGCCAGCCCAACAAGATCTTCGCCAAGCAGGGCGTGCGCAGCTTCAAGGACGCCGAGTGGCAGAAGGCCACGAAGGACGCCCAGATCGAGGAGTCCATCCGGATGGGCAAGAAGGGCACGATGATGGCCAGCTTCGAGAAGCAGCTTTCCGACGAAGAGGTCACGGCCCTCGTCGCCTACATCCGCACGCTGGGCCCAGGGGAGTAAGGGGCCGGAGGCCCTGTCCGTCAGCTTCCGCTGACCGTCATCCGACGGATCCGGAGGGTGGGGGAGGCCGAGCTGCCCCGGAAGACGAGGTCGTTCCCCACGGCGTCGACGCCCCCCAGCATGTCCTTCAGGTTGCTGGCGATCGTGACCTCGTGCACGGGGTGGGTGAGGCGTCCGTTCTCGATCCAGTGCCCGACCGCCCCCTGCGAGTAGTCCCCGGTCACCACGTTGACGCCGAAGCCGATGAGGTCGGTCACGTAGAGACCGTGATCGACGCCGCCCCGGATCTCCTCCGGCGACACCTCGCCGGGCTCGAAGAAGAGGTTGCCGGCCCCGACGGCGGGGCCTCCGCCGATGCCGCGCCGGGCCGTTCCCGTCGGCGTCGCCCCGATCTTGCGCGCGGAGTAGGAGTCACAGAGGTAGAAGCGCAGCACGCCTCGCTCCAGGGGGACGTTGCGCCGGGTGGGGAGCCCTTCGCCGTCGAAGGGGCGCGAGCCGAGCCCGCGGTGCCGGCGGCCTTCGTCGACCAGCGTCAGCAAGGGTGAGGCCACCTGCTCGCCGACCCGGTCCTTGAGAAACGTCGCGTTGCGGAAGACCGCGTAGCCGGAGAGGGCGGAGAAGACGGCGCCCATCAGCTCGGCTGCGGTCTCGGGGTCGAAGACGACCGGCACCTGGCAGGTCGGCACCTGCCTCCCGCCGAGCCGCCGCAACGTTCGCTCCGCCGCGGTCCGGCCCACCTGCTCGGGCGTCTCGAGATCGGAGAGCCCCCGCCCGGTCGTGTACCAGTAGTCGCGCTCCATCTGCCCGTCCCGCTCGGCCTGGGGCACCACCGAGAGCGACACCGACGACGTGCGGTACGAGCCGAGGAAGCCCTTCGTGTTGGCGAGGAGCACCGATCCCTCCCCGGAGCTCCACGACGCGCCTTGTGAGTTCGTGATGCCGGCCGTCTCGAGGGCCGTCGCCTCCGCCGCCCGGGCGCGTTCGATCCGCTCCTCGGTGGGCAGGGCCGCCGGAGAGGGGTCGTGGAGGGCGAGGTCCAGGTCCTCGGGCGGCACCGTCTCGTCGGGCAGCCCCGCGGCCGGGTCTTCCCCGGTGGCGCGAGCGATCCCCACCGTCTCCTCGACGAGTCGCTGGAGCGCGGACCGGGAGAAGTCCGACGTGTAGGACGAGGCCGTCCGCTGGCCCACGAAGACGCGGATGCCGAGCCCCTTGCTCCCGGCCTCCTTCAGGGTCTCGATCTCACCACGGCGCACGGTCACCGAGAACTCCGTCCCCTCCGCCACGAGGAGGTCGGCGGCATCGGCGCCGGCGGCCCGGGTCGTCCTCAACAGCTCGGCGGCGAGATCGGCGTGTCTCATCGGCGGCGCTCAGGCCCTGGTCCCGCCAACGGTGATCTCGGACACGAGGGTGGTCGGCAGCCCCACGCCCACCGGGACGCTCTGGCCGGCCTTCTGGCACATCCCCACGCCTTCGTCGAGCAGCAGGTCGTGCCCGATCCGCTGGACCTTCGTCAGCACGTCGGGGCCGTTGCCGATGAGCGTGGCGCCGAAGACGGGAGGACCGATCCGGCCGTCCTCGATCAGGTAGGCCTCGGTGGCGGAGAAGACGAACTTCCCGCTCGTGATGTCCACCTGGCCTCCCCCGAAGTGCTTCGCGTACAGCCCTCGCGGGACCGAGCGAACGATCTCCTCCGGGTCCTCCTCGCCGGCCAGCATGAAGGTGTTGGTCATACGGGGGAGGGGGACCGATCCGTA
>JAJDNV010000240.1 GCA_022340545.1 Acidobacteriota bacterium
CTCGCCGATGAAGGCGTCCCCGGCGATCGCGGCGGCGTAGGGGGGCAGGAGCCCCTCGCCCTTCACCGCCGCGGCGCGGCGTCCGGGACGGACGGTGCCGTCGGGGGCGGTGATGATCTCGGCTGAACCCACGGCGGCGGGGGTGAGGCCGGGGTAGGAGCGGGTCTGGCGTTCCTTGACCCAGACGATCCGTGCGTGGCGCCCGACAAGGGCGTCGAGGACGACCCTCTTCAACGGCAGGTCGGGAGCGCGGGGGTCTGTGGGCTGGTCGAAGCCCGGGACCGACACGTGGACGCCTTCAGGAGCCAGGGTCGCCAGGAAGCCCGGGGTCCGAAGCTCCACGACCACGCCGTTCCTCGTGCGCGAGACGATCTCGAAGGATGTCGCCTCGGGGTGTCCATAGGTTCGGGTCTCATGCGGGGACTCCTCCGACGCGGGATCTTCGGGATCCGAGGAGTCATCGTCCTCGTCCGCCGGCGGGGCCTCTTCCGGCACGGCCGAGACCGGACCGTGGAAGGTGGAGCCCGAGTGGGCGTCGATGTCCTCGAGACGGTAGAAGTAGCGCACCCCGTTGGTGAGACCGGTGTCCCGGAAGGAATACGACGCCCCCTCCGGCGACGATCCCAGGCCGGGGATCAGGGACGACGTGATGCGTGTCCAGGGCCCGCCCTCGGAGAGCGACCGGTACAGGTGGAAGCCGAGGTTGTTCAGCTCGGAGCCCGTCCGCCAGGAGAGATCCACCGCGGAGTCCAAGCCTACGGCCGCGAACGACATCAGCTCCACCGCTGTCGTGGCCCCGAACTCGTCCGCACCGCGGTCCCAGCCGGCCCCCGCCGGCCGGATCTGGCCGTCGATGTCGATGCCAAAGCTCGATGAGAGGTCGAGGCCAGAATCGATCTCCGCGATTGCTCCGGCCAGCAGGTGCAGGTCGGAGTTCTCCGCCTCGAAGATCGTCGCGGGGTCGACTCCAGTGTTTGCCTGAGGATCGTTGCTGAAGGCAGAGAAGGCCGTGCCGTCCGTGGATGTGTTGTGGCTCCCGACGAGGGAGCCAGAGGACACGTCGTAATCGGCGACGTACCCGCCGGGAACCGGCAGGGGGTGTGTCACGATGCAGTTGCGGACGATGAATGTGCTCCCCGACGTGTAGGTTCCCCGCTCCGTCATCGCGTCGATCGACACGTTCTCGATGACCACCGAGTCCTTCGTTCCGTCGCCTTCGATACCGTACTGGTCGCCGTCCCAGATCATCGTGTTGCGGACGGTCACGGTCATGCCCTCGGGGGCGAGGGAGGTGTCGCCGGCGAGGTCGATGCCGGAGCTGTCGTTTCCGCCCGCGATCTTGTCGCCGAAATCGTGGATCAGCAGGTTCTGCAAGACGACGTCGCGCGGCACATCCGTGTCGGTACCGTAGATCTGGATGGGGGAGATGGAGTCACCTCTGGCCCCGACGAACGCCAGCCACTCGACGGTGACGTTGCTATCTCGAATGTCGAATTCGTTGCCTCCGCCCTGGGCGTCTATGACGACACCGGCATTCGGATCGCCGTTGTGGCGATTCCCCGGATCGGCGGTGAGAAGTATGGTGTGCGAGGAGTCCGTCGTCGATCCCTGGATGGTGACGTTGGCCCCGAGCGGGAACGCGGGGGTCGCGTCATCGTAGGCGATCCCCACCTCGCTCCGGTCGTCGGCCACGAGGTCCCCGCCCACGACCGCGAAGTAGGTGCAGCCTCCGGCGCCGGAGATACAGTTTTCCCACCCCTGAAGCGTCGCGTACTGGCGCCGGATCCTATAGGACTTTCCCCCACTCGTGGTGCCGGTGTAGAGGCTGGCGAGGGTCAGCCGGTCCTCGGCGGTGACCGCGGCCACCATGTAGGGCACCCCGTCGATCTCGATCACGTCGCCGCGCCCGCGGTTGAACGTGCGCCACTGGCAGAGTCCCGCGCAGGTCACGCTCGAGGATCCCTGCGTGGCGGTGACCGTGGTGCCGTTGCCGTCCGTCTGGCCCGTACCGTAGTCGGCGCGCGTGCCGATCGAACGGTAGTACGTCGTCACGCCCGAGGCGAAGCTCTCGTCGGCGCCGACGTCCCAGGCCGCACCCTGGGGACGTGGGTAGCCGTCGACGTCATCGTTGAAGCTGCTCGCGAGGCTCGTCCCGAAATCGATGGCCCGGGCCCCCGCGCGAAGGTGGAGATTAACCGGCCCGGTGAGGGAGACGAACTCGGTGTTCGCCGTGATCCCGGTCAGGCAGCTGAGGCTGACGTCATAGTCGCAGGCGCTGCTGTCCGTGGAGATGGAGTTGTAGAGGCTGAGCCCTCCGAGCGTGTTCTCACCGAAGTCGGTCTCGGGGCCGACGGCAAGGACGTTGTACACGCTGGCGGTGACCCCGGCGCCGGTGTCGGTCTGGACGCTCTGCGAGGACGGGTTCGTCCGTCCCAGGTAGAAGGTGCTGTTCGCGACGATCGCGTTGGCGCCGGCGACGTGGACGCCGTCCCCGTCGTAGGCGTAGACGATCGAGTTCCGCACCTCCGAGGAGTCGTTACCGACGTCGATGAAGATGCCGCTCGAGGTGTTCGTCTCGTTGCCGGGGGCCCCGTCGAGGTGGTGCACCAGCACGTTCCGGATAAGTGACTGATCGGCGGCCCCGGTCAGCCCGATCCCTGCAGTTGAGAAGACGTCGTTGCCGTCGAGCTCGAGCCACTCGATCCGCGAGTACGGCTCGTCGACCTCCAGAAGGGTAGCCGCGCCCGCGCCGGTCCTTTCCATGCGGGCCCCCGTCCCCGCGACGCCGAAGTGACGTTGGCTGTGGCCGGTGGCCACCTGGCTCGCCCCGGCCACCGTCAGCGTGATGAAGTGCTGATCGTTGGTCGTATATCCATTGATCGTCGTCGTCGAAGAGACGTCGAACGGATCGTCGTTGTAGCACACCCACGTGAGACCCTTGTCCAGGGCGATCAGGTCGCCGTTGCCCAGGTGGGAACCGTCGACGGAGCCGGTGACCGCGGTCGATATCGAGTTGAACGCCCTCGTAATCGAGTTCAGGCCGACGTCTCCGCCAGTGTTAACCGGGAGATCGCCCGTACGGGTCTGGACCCGGAAGTGGCTCGCATCGATCACCGCGCTGATGAAGACCTGTCCACCGGCATAGTCGATCATGTCTCCAACGCCGACGTCGTTCGTCTGGGAGGCGGTGAGCGTCGCGGTTCCGCTGGTGATGTCGATGGAGGGCGACCCCGTGGCCAGGTTGCTGCCGTCGGTCCCGACGGAATAAAAGATCTGCCCGCAGGTATTGTCCAGGCTGCCA